>DASSDL010000141.1:0-111023 GCA_035697145.1 Acidimicrobiales bacterium | reverse complement strand
GATCAGCTCCGCCAGCAGGTGGGCCAGGTCGGCGGCGGCGGCGCCCACGATCGTGGCGGGTTCCACGCCCCGGACCGTGACCCGCTGGTAGTCCTCCACCTCACCCAACGCCGCCCGGATCACGTCGGTCAACCGCACCGGCGCCGCCCACTTGCGGGGCGGCTCGACGCCCGCCAGCACCAGCAGCGACTCGGCGTTGCGGCGCATCCGCGTCGCCAGGTGATCCAACCGGAACAGGTTGGACAGGGTGTCGGGGTTGGTCTCGTTGGTCTCCAGCTCGGTGATGAAGTCGAGCTGGCGGCCCAGCAGGTTCTGGTTGCGGCGCCCCAGGTACACGAACGAGTCGGCGATGTTGCGGCGCAGCACCGCCTGCTCCACCGCCAGGTCCAGCGCCGAGTCCTGGACCGTGTTGAGGGCCTCGGCGACGTCGGACACCTCGTCGCGGGTGTGCACCGCCACCGGGTCCACCTCGGGGACCTCGACGTCCTCGCCCAGCGGGGTGTCGAGGATGTCCAGCACCGCCTCGGGCAGCCGATGGTCGGCCATCACCGTCGCCTGACGCGTCAGCGACCGCAGCGGCCGCGTGATCGACCGCGACACAAGCCACGTGACGCCCACGGCGACGGCGACGGCCACGGCCGCGAGCACGATGAACCAGATCCGGGTCCGGTCGGCGGCGGCGTTGAGGTCGCCCGCGCGGTCGAGCAGGATGTCTTCCACGCGGTGGCGGAACCCGTACCAGGCCGTGTCCTGATCGACGTCGACCGTCTCGAGGATGCCGTTGAGCGGAACCTCACCGGCGTCGTCGATCGTCTTCTGCACCAACGGAATGAACCCCGTGGCCTCGTTGTCTTCCTTCAGCCGGCGGGCCGGGGGTCCGTAGACGCCCGCCCCCAGCGACTGGACCTGCGACTCGTTGTCCACCACTTGGCTGAAGAGCCCCGAAGCCTCGGCGAGCTCCGGCGGAGTATCCAGCAGGGCGTTCCCGGTCACGCCGGGCAACAGCAGCGATCGGATGGTGCGGGCGATCACGTCGGTCTGGCGGGACGCGAGGTCGGTGAGCTCGACGCCGCGCCGCAGGACCGGGTCGTCGATGGCCAGCGCCACCTGGGTGTTGGCGTCGAACAGTCCGGCGACCATCTCGGTGTAGCCCACGAAGTTCGGGTCGGACTGGTCGGTGTTGCTGGGGGTTCGTTCGCCCTCGTACGTGTCGACCTGCTGGCGCAGCTCGGTGAGCCCGTCGAGCGCCTCGAGCGCCGAGGCGTACGTCGCTTCCACCTCCCTGCCCTTGCGCTCGATGTCGGCCCGGAAGCTGGCGATGGCGTCATCGGTTGCCTGCTTGGCCTCGTCGAAATTCTCGACGGGCAGCTGGACGGCCCGCTCGAAGCCGAGCAACCACAGGCTGGCGTAGTTGCGCTCGTTTTGGAGGCTGTTGATGATGCCCGAGGGACCGATCGAGGCCGTGGCCAGGTCGGTCTGCTCCTTGACCTCATTGGCATCGCTGGTGCTCTGCAGCACCTCGAGGCCGGCCACCACCAGCAGCGCCGCGATGGGGATCGCCAGGGCCGCGGCAAGTTTGCGTCGGATCGGAATGCGTCGTGCCACAGATCGTCCTTGCTGTTACCCGACCGGTCGGGGTTCGGCGGCAAGCGGCGTGCCCCGAGGGGCGGGGTCGGGAACGGGTTCGGTCGGAGTGGCCAGGCGGGTCACCGTCCCGACCTCGTCGGGCAGGCTGATGGCCCAGCCGAGGGTGGCGGGGTCGTCGGTGAGCAGCACGACCGGTCGCACCTGGGCGGCCCTGGCGACCTCGTCGAGAAGCTCGTCCCGCAGGTCCTCGACCTCGCCGAAGGGGTCGTCGAGCACCACGGCGACGTCGCCGCCGGCCACCATGTCTCGCACTGCCTGGCGGAGGTCGTCATCGGTCACGTCGTCGACGGGGACCACGGTGAGGTGGTCGTCCAGCTGGCCCTGGGTCTCGTCGATGTCGCTGCGGGCACGCTCCAGATCGTGGGTGGCCTGGGCCAGGGCGACTTCTGCCCGGTCCACCTCGGCCGCCAGCGTCTCCCGCAGGCGCGGGAGCTCACCCAATGGGTCGTCGCCGGCCCGGGGCCGCAGCGCCGGGGGGAGTGCCTCGGAGATCCGGCGGAGCCGCCGGACGGCGTCGGACAGCGCCGCGGTGGCGCGCTCGAGGCTGGCTTCGGCGCTCGTGACCCCGGCCTCGGCCGCCGCCAGCGAGGTGTGGTACTCGTCCTCGGATCGCTCGAGTGCGTCGGTGACCGCAGCGACCTGGGCCCGGAGCTGCTCGGCGGCGGCGATCCGCTGCAGCCGCCGCTCGTCCTGCGTCGCTCGGTCGTTCAACTCCTCCTCGAACGTGCGCACCCGGTGCATGACCACGTCGAAGTCGGCTCCGATGGCCTCGGCCGACTCCACCACCAGCTGGGCCTGGTCGGCGGCGCGGACGTCCTCCTCCTCCAGCGCCTCCAGGTCCCGGTCGAGGCGCTCGATCTCGCGCCGGCACTCGCCGCGCGCCACCAGCTCCCGGTCCTGCTCGACCAGCCAACTGACCGCCGCCTCCCGCACCGAGACCCCCACGGGGCTCACGCCGTAGGTCGCGAGCACCGCCGCCAGTGCCCGCGTCCGGGCGGGGGGAACCACCGGATGGGCATAGAGCAGCTCGGCCACGTTGACGCCCGGGTCGCAGCCCAGCAGGTCGGCCGCCTCGCGGTAGATGCGGTCGCGCCGGACACGCAGCGCCGTCAGGATGGCCGGGGGCTCGGCGGCGGCCTGCAGCGCAGCCAACGTGTCCTCGGCCACCCGGCGGACGCGCAGGGCGTCGAGCAGCTCGGCCTGGCTGTCACCATCGGGCTGGGGCCCCGACATGATCAGCTCGAGGTAGGTCTCGTAGCCATGGCGTTGCAGCACCGCCCGCTCGTCCTCGCGGGCCTTGAACAACAGCTCGGTGGCGCCCTGATCGTTGACCTGGTCGAGGGCCTCCTCGGCGGCCAGGACGGCCTCGTGGGCGGCCTCGATCTGGGCGCGGGCCCCGGGTACGAGGTCGCCCTGGCGGCCGGCGGCCTCGATCTCGACGATCCTGCGCTCGATCTGGTCCAGCCGATGCTCGGCCCCGGCCAGCTCGTCGGCCGAGGGCGGTGACGGCAGGGCATCCTCGATCCGGGCCAGCTCGCCGTCCACCTCGAGCCATTCCCGGGCGAGCTCGCGTGCCACCAGGTCGGGCTCGCCGACCTCGGTGTCGGCGTCGAAGTCGTCGAGAGCATCTCGCAGCGGCTCGGTGTCGATCATGGGTGCCTCGACCCGGGCGACGAGGTTGGCCCGCTCGTAGAGGACGTGGTCGCGGGTGGCGGCGCGAGACACGGCCGCCTGCTCGATGGCCCGAAGGGCGTCGGTGGCCTCGGCCTGTGACTCCTCGGCGGCGGCCAGCTCCTTGCGGGCCTTCTCGAGCTCTCGGCGCAGGGTGGGCTCGTCGAGCTCCGAGGCCTCCAGGTCGCGGAGCTGCTCCTGGGCGTCGTCGATCATCTGCGCCGCGGCCACCCGCTGCTCCTCGACCAGGCCCAGCTTGCCGCGGGCGATCTCCATGTCGTTCCGGCGGGCGTCGAGGTTGCGGCGGGCCTCCTCGGCGGCGTTGGTGAGCTCGCCGGCGCGTTCCAGCAGGGCGTCGCAGTCCTCGAGGTGCGCCGTCATCCGGCGGGTGCGGGCCGCAGCCTCGTCCCGCCGGTTGGCGGTCACCGCCTGCAGCTCGCGGGCCCGGCGCAGCTTGGCCGACAGCTCGCCACGCACCCGTTCGTGATCCTCGACCCTCCGGGCCGCCGCGTCGCGGGCGGCGGCCTGCAAGTCGTCGGGCCCGACTGCCACGCTGGGTGATGTGGGGGCGTCGGCGGCGGCGCGCACCAGCAGGCGGGCGAGGCGCTCCGTGAGCCGGGCGCGCTCGCCCGCGGGGGCCTGGAGGACCGTCAGCCTGGCGTGCAGGCTGGACGGATCGCTCGGTGGCCTCGGTGGCGGGGTCTCTGTCGGCGGTTCCACGGCAACTGCTTGCGCGATCACCGGCTCGAGGTCCCAGCCCCCAGCGGTGACCGCCCACTCACGACAATCGTGTTACAACAGTTTCGCGCGTCAGAGCTCCTTCGTGCTCATCGGCGTGCCTTCGGCCCGCCGAATGAGCACGTCGCCGCTCCGCGGCGAGCAATGCACCACGGCGAGCAATGCACTGTGTCGTTGGTTCGCTCGCTGCGCTCGCTCATCGGTGGCTCTGCTCGGCCAGCAGACCTCCCAGGCAGAAGGCCACGGCGGCGTCGGCTACGGCGTCGACGGCGTCTTCCCCTCCCACGGCCGCTCGGGCCGGGGCCCCACGACCCGGCAGGAAGGTCCCGGCCAGCCGGCCGACCACGCCGAGGATCGCGTGCGCCACCATCTCCGGGTCGGCATCGTGCAGGCCCCGGTCGACGATGGCGTCCTTGACGTGCTTGGACAGATCGTCCAAGGCGATCTCCTCGCCCCGCCGCACGTGGTGTCGGAACCGGTCGTCACCGGCGGCCACCCGGATCAGCTCGTTGTGCCGGGGGTGCCGGTCGATCCATGCCAATGAGGAGCGGATGCCGAGCTCGATGCGGCGCACCGGATCACGTTCCTCGCCGATGGCGGTTCGCTGGGCCCGGCGCAGGTCGAGCTGGGCCTCACGCAGGATCTCGACGAAGAGCTGTTCCTTGGATTCGAAGTACCAGTAGAAGACACCCTTGCCGACGCCGAGTCCCGAGACGAGGTCGGCGACCGACGTGTCGTGGTAGCCGCGCTCGGCGAACCGGGCGGTGGCATAGTCGATCAGCTGATCGCGACGCTGCTGGCCTCGGGGCGTGAGCTGCTTGGCCATGTCGGCGGCCAACCGTACTGGACGGCCTGACCCCGCGGTCAGCAACGCCGAGCCGAGTCCGTCGGCCGGGCGAAAGGTCACCCCGAGTGGTCCTGACTCCTAAGAACGTGCCCGGACGGGCACGTCATCCTGGCTCTCGGTGGTCAGCGCTGCTGGGAGGCCTAGCTGTTGAGCTGCGACCCGGCAACAAATTCCCACGCGGGGTGCCTGCGGAGCGCCCTATCCGCTGCGCCTCTAATCCTCCCGTCGCGTGCCTGAAACAGTCGGTTCACGGGGGCTCCGTAGGCTGCGGCTGTGAGCGAGCGACCCGCAGCGCAGGAGACCGAGCCCGGCCCCAGCGGCCCGGCCGAAGGCCAAGGGCGGGATCCACGGCCGACGTTCGTCATCCGCTTGTGGCTGCCCGACCGGCCCGGCGCCCTGGGGCAGGTCGCCAGCCGCATCGGTGCGGTGCGGGGTGACGTCGTGGGAATCGACATCCTCGAGCGTGACAACCGGCAGGCGGTCGACGAGCTCGTGGTCGAGCTACCGGCCGCCGCCCTGGTCGACCTGCTGGTCGCCGAGGTGCGCCAGGTCGATGGTGTCGCCGTCGAAGAGGTGCGCGCCGTGGCCGATGCCCGCCACGACCCCCGGCTCGACGCCCTGGAGGCGGCCGCCCAGCTGGTGGGCGCCGACGACGTCGACGAGCTGCTCGAGGCCGTCGTCGGCCACGCCGGTCGCGTGGTCGGGGCCGCCTGGGTGGCCGTCACCGACCTGGAGGGCCAGGGCGAGGGAACCCTGGTCGCGAGTGACGACGCGCCGAGCGGCGCCTGGCTCGAGGCGTTCCTCGCCGGAAGCCGCGCCGCAGAGGTTGCCGGCGGGGTTCGGAGCCCTGGATCCCGGGCCGGTGACATCGTCTGGGCGCCACTGCCGTGCTCGAGGCTCGCCCTGGTGCTCGGCCGGGAGGGCATGCCCTACCGGGCCCGGGAGCGCCGTCAGGTGGCGGCACTCGCCCGGGTCGTCGACACCCGGTTGCGCGAGCTGCGCCGCGCCCGCAGCCGGACGCGCCACCCGAGCCGCTGATCGTCGGGGACCGGTTCCGCGGGTGCCCCCTCCGCCCTCGTGACCCGGTGACCGATCTGAGGGGGGAGGGAGACCTCCCCCCTCAGGCTCCTTGGGTGCAAACTGGACCCACATGGCGAAGGTGACGAGAGGTTTCTTCGGTCGAAGGCGGCCGGCGGAGGAGGGGCGGCTGCCGCCCGGTCAGTACGACGTCGGGGACGATTGGCCGGTGCTCACGGCCGAGGTCACCCCTCAGCTCGATACGGCATCGTGGACGTTCTCGGTCGAGGGCCTCGTCGAACAGCCCACCACGTGGAGCTGGGACGAGATCCGGGCGCTGCCGCCCTCGACCTACAACGGCGACATCCACTGCGTGACGACCTGGTCGAAGCTGGGCATCTCCTTCGAGGGAGTGGCGGTCGACACCCTGCTGCTGGCGGCCGGCCCCTTGCCCGCCGCCACCCACGTCCTTGCCTTCAGCCACACCGGTTACACGACCAACCTGCCCCTCGCCGACGTCACGGGCGGGCGGGCCTGGGTCGCCTGGGAGGTGGACGGCAGCCCGCTGCCGGTGGAGCACGGCGGGCCGGCCCGCTTGCTGGTGCCCCACCTGTACTTCTGGAAGAGCGCCAAGTGGGTGGCCGGGCTGCACGTGCTCGACCACGACGAACCGGGCTTCTGGGAGCGCAACGGCTACCACGACCGCGGCGACCCCTGGCTCGAGCAGCGCTACCAGGGGGACTAGTGGCACCGCCCGAGGCGGCCGGTGCCGGCACCCGGCATGACCCGTGGCAGACGGCGACGGTGGTGGCCATCCGGGACGAGACCGCGCGCGCCAAGACCTTCCGGCTCGCCCTGGCTCGCCCTGCGGATCACCTGGCCGGCCAGCACTACATCATTCGCCTGACCGCGCCCAATGGCTATACGGCGTCCCGCTCGTACTCGGTGGCGTCCGCGCCCGACGGGTCGGCCGAGATCGAGGTCACGGTGGAGCGCCTGGTGGGCGGCGAGGTGTCGACGTTCCTGCACGACGTGGTGGTGGTCGGGGACGAGATCGAGGTCCGGGGGCCGATCGGCGGGTGGTTCGTGTGGCGGGGCGACACCCGGGCCCTGCTCGTCGGCGGCGGCTCGGGGGTGGTGCCGCTCATGGCCATGTTGCGGCTCGCTCGGCGGACCGGCCAGGCGGGACTTGTCCGGTTGGTCGTGTCGGTGCGGAGCCCGAACGACCTCTATTACGCCCACGAACTGCCGGGGCCGGAGGCGAGGGTGGTGTACTCCCGCCGCGCGCCGCTCGACGCCGAGCGCCCCGCGGGCCGGATCGGGCGTCCCGACCTCGAGCCGGCGATCCTGCCGGACGCCACCGCCTACGTCTGTGGCTCCGCCGGGTTCGCCGACGCCGCCAGCCGGCTCCTCGTCGACCTGGGCGTCCCGGTGGAGCGGATCCGAGTGGAGCGCTTCGGCCCCACGGGCTGAGGGCGGGCCGGGCGGGGCCGCCAGCGCCTTTACCATCGATCCATGGACGAGGAGTGGCCGATCGACGAGCTGTTCGACGAGGACTACCTGCACTTCTACGCCGTGCGCCTCGCCGATGACACGACCGACGAGGAAGCGTCGACGGTGTGGAACCTTCTTGGCCTCGCTGATGGCGCAGATGTCTTGGACCTGGCCTGCGGCCACGGCCGGATCGCCAACAGGCTGGCCGGCATGGGGGCGCGGGTGACCGGGCTGGACGCAACTCCGCTGTTCCTCGATCTCGGTCGCGCAGACGCCCGCCGGCGCGGCGTGACCGTCCACTACGTCCAGGGCGACATGCGCTCCATTCCCTGGACCGACCGGTTCGACGCGGTGGTGAGCTGGTTCACCGCCTACGGGTACTTCGACGACGCCCAGAACCGCACCGTGCTCGCGCAGGTGCACCAGGCGTTGCGGCCGAGCGGCCGCCTCCTGGTCGAGCTGATCCACAAGGACGGGCTCCTGGCGCACTGGGTGCCCGCCACCGTGACCGAGGTCGACGACGGGATTCTCGTTGACCAGCGCGAGTTCGACCCGTTGACCGGCCGTGCCAACGCCCGGCGAACGATCATCCGCAACGGGCGAGTCCGCCACTCCGCCTTCTTCACCCGGCTGTTCAGCTTCACCGAGCTGCGCGACTGGCTCCACGACGCCGGCTTCCGGACGATCGAGGGCTACGCCGGGGACGGAACCCCGTTGACCGCGGCCGCGCGGCGCATGATCGTCGTCGCCCACAAGTAGTGCCCGCAGCGATCCGGGGTCTGTGATCTCTGAGCCTGATCTAACATCGATTGAAGTCCATGAAAGTACGTTAAAATGCTTGTTGAACACCAACTAGCGTGCATATACTCGTACACATGTTCGAGTCAGTGAGCGTTGGGGCTGTGCGTGAACGGCTTGCCGGGATGCGTGATCTGGTGGGCCAGCTCGAACCCGACGCCGTGCCGTTGTCAGAGGCCCCGGCCATGTGGCAGGCCTTCGATGGGATCGAGCGGCTGGCCGCTTCGGCGAAGACCCTGCTAGCCGCCCGAGTCGACGAGTCGGACGTGTGGCAACGTGCAGGCGACCGAAGCGCTCCGGAGTATCTGGCCCGTAAGTCCGGCTCATCGTTGGGTGCGGCCCGCAACTCGTTGGAGACCTCCAAGAGGGTCCGCATGTTGCCGCACACACGTTCCGCCATGCGGCGTGGCGAGCTGTCGCGGACTCAAGCCGACCACATCGTCGACGCGGCCGCAGCCAAGCCCGACGCCGAGCAGTCGTTGCTGCACGCTGCCGCGGGCTCGAGCCTCGGTGAGCTGCGCGAACGCTGCGCCCGCACCAAGGCCGCGGCCGATCCCGACCCAGATGCCACCAGCCGGCGGCTACGCCGCGAGCGGCGGCTACGCCGATGGACCGACTCCGAGGGAGCATGGAACTTGTCGGCGCGGGGCACCCCTGATGCCGGGTCTCGGCTCAACTCGGTGCTGAACCCGATCATCGACGAGCTGTTCAACGCGGCGCGGCACGAGGGACGTCGCGAGTCCCGCGAGGCCTATGCGTTCGATGCCCTCATGGAGCTGGCGTGCCGCCCCATCGGCACGCAGCCAGGCGCCACAGCGAGCCCGGCGTGGAGGCCCATGCCCATCGACGGCCCGCCACGAGCCCGCGACGGAATTGCCACCTCCACCGAGTCGGCGACCGCGTCCGCAGGCGGAATGCCAGTCAACGAGTCGCCAGCAGCCGCAACAGTGACTTCGGCATCGGGCGCCGCGACGCACCTCGCTTTGCTGCGTGTCGACCTCGAGGCGTTGGTGCGGGGCCGGGTCGAGGGCGCCGAGCTTTGCGAGATCACGGGCCTCGGTCCAGTTCCGGTGGCTACCGCCCGCGCGCTGCTCGGCGAGTCCGTCCTCAAGCTCGTCATCACCAACGGCGTCGACGTCGCCAATGTCACGCACTTGGGCCGTGGGCCTACCGTGGCGCAACGCATCGCCCTGTTGTGGAGCTCGCCCGGCTGTGACGTCCGAGGCTGTTCAAGCACGATCAGCGTCCAGGCCGACCATCGCGTCTCCTGGGCCGACCACCAGGTCACTGAGCTGGCCAACCTTGACCACCTCTGTAGTCACCACCACCGACTGAAGACGCATCACGGCTGGGCACTGATCCCCGGTACCGGCAAGAGACCGATGGTCGGGCCCGGTGATCCACAGCATCCGGCGAACCAATCGGCCGACTCGGCGTGCGACCGCTGGAGTCCGACGGCATCGCCGGTCGCTCCCGCTCCATTGGCTGCGACTTCGCCACCGAGTGTCTGGGATGGCCGCCGGCACCGGTGACCGGTCGAACCGGCAGTCGGGCTCCCGCCGCGCACGCCGCCGCCGCCCCGACCCCCGCGTCAGGTCGCCCACCCTCGCGACCGGTCGACGGCCCGCCGCCAGCGGGCGTAGCTGGCGTCGACCTCGGCCGGCGGGAGGCGGGGCTCGAAGCGGCGCTCGAGCGTCCAGCGGGACGCCACCTCGTCGGGTGACGACCACACGCCCTCGGCCAAGCCGGCGATGTAGGCGGCGCCGAGCGCTGTCGTCTCCTGCACGATCGGGCGGGCCACGGGCACCTGCAGCTGGTCGGCCTGGATCTGAAGGAGCAGGTCCATCGCCGACGCACCGCCGTCGGCGCGCAGCTCCGGGATCGTGTGGCCCGACGCCGCAGACATCGCGTCGACCACGTCGCGGGTCTGGTACGCCATCGCCTCCACCACGGCGCGGGCGAGGTGGGCAGGCGTGGTTCCCCGGGTGATGCCGAGGATGGTGCCGCGGGCATAGGGGTCCCACCACGGGCTGCCCAGCCCGGTGAAGGCCGGCACGACGACCACGCCCCCCGTGTCGTCGCACGTCGCCGCCAGGGGCCCGATCTCGGCGCTGTCACGGATCAGCCCGAGCCCGTCGCGCAGCCACTGGACGGCGGCGCCGGTGACGAAGATTGCGCCCTCCAGCGCGTAGGTGGCCCCGGGCCGCCCCTCCATGGTCCAGGCGACGGTAGTGAGCAGGCCCTCCACCGGGTCGGGGCAGGCCTCGCCGACGTTCATGAGCACGAAGCTCCCGGTGCCGTACGTGTTCTTGGTGAGGCCGGGCGCCAGGCACGCCTGCCCGAAAAGCGCCGCCTGCTGGTCGCCGAGTACCCCGGACACGGGGATCCCGGTGGGAACGGGCAGCGCCCCGGCGGTCACGCCGAACCGCCCGCACGAGGGACGCACCTCGCCCAGGGAGGCAACCGGCACCCCGAAGAGCTCGGCCAGCTCGGGCGACCAGGTGAGGCTCCCGATGTCGAACAGCAGTGTGCGACTGGCGTTGGAGGCCTCGGTGGCGTGCACGCCGCCGTTCGGGCCCCCGGTCAGGTTCCACACCAGCCAGCTGTCGACCGTGCCGAGCGCAGTGTCGGGAGCGTCGTCGCCGGCGGGCACGCCGCCCTCGGTGAGAAGCCACTCGAATTTGGTGGCCGAGAAGTAGGGGTCGAGGACCAACCCGGTGGTGGCCCGCACGCGGTCCAGGTGCCCCGCCTCGCGCAGCTCGTCGCAGCGGCCGGCGGTGCGGCGGTCCTGCCAAACCAGCGTGTTGTGCAAGGGCTCGCCGGTGCGTCGATCCCAGGCCACCGCGGTCTCCCGCTGGTTGGTGATCCCGAACGCGACCACCGCCTCGCCCTCGAGCCCGGCGATCAACTCGCCCAGCGTGGCGGTGGTCGCGTCCCAGATGTCGCGGGGATCGTGCTCGACCCAGCCCGGCTGCGGGAAGTGCTGGGGGAACTCGCGGTACGCGTACCCCACGGCAGACCCGTCCTCCCGCACCGCGAAGCTCCGCACCCCGGTCGTCCCGGCGTCGATGGCGATGACCACGGGCATCGGCGCCGCACGCTAGTGGGCCACCGGCGGCGGGCGCCGGGGGTCGGCGGGCCGTCGGTAGTGTCACGGGCATGCGTGTAGCGATGCTCACGGGGGGCGGCGACTGCCCCGGCCTGAACGCGGTGATGCGGGCGGTGGTGCGCAAGGGCGAAGTCCACTACGGCGACGAGATGGTGGGCCTGCGCGACGGCTGGCGGGGGGCCGTCGAGAACCAGGTGATGGAGCTGTCGGTCGAGTCCTTCCGCGGCACCCTGCCCCGCGGGGGGACCATCCTCGGCTCCTCCCGGACCAACCCCTACAAGCTCGACGACGGCCCCGAGCGGGTGAAGGCGACGCTGGCCGAGAACGGCATCGAGGCCCTGGTCGCCATCGGCGGGGAGGACACGCTCGGGGTGGCCGCCCGCCTCGCCGACGAGGGGGTGGCGGTCGTGGGCGTGCCCAAGACGATCGACAACGACCTGTCGGCCACGGAGCTGACCTTCGGCTTCGACACCGCCGTCCAGGTGTGCGTCGACGCCATCGACCGGCTGCACACCACCGCCGAGTCCCACCACCGGGTCATGGTCGTCGAGGTGATGGGCCGCAACGCCGGCCACATCGCGCTGTGGGCCGCCATCGCCGGTGGGGCCACGATGGTGCTAGTCCCCGAGCGTCCCTTCGACATCGACGATGTGTGCCGCGTCATACGCCACAGGCATGTGCGGGGTCGCTGGGCGTCGATCGTGGTGGTGGCCGAGGGCGCCCAGCCCGTCGAGGGCACGATGGCCACAGCCTCGACCGAGGTCGATGCCTTCGGCCACGTCAGGCTCGGCGGCATCGGTGACCAGGTGGCAACCGCCATCGAGGACCGCACCGGATACGAGACCCGGGCCATCGTGCTCGGCCACATCCAGCGCGGTGGTACGCCCACCGCGTTCGACCGGGTGCTGGCGACCCGCTTCGGCATCGCCGCCATCGACGCCGTCCACGACGGCGCGTTCGACACCATGGTGGCTCTGCGCGCCGGCGACATCGTCCGGGTGCCGTTGAGCGCAGGTACGGCCGAGCTCAAGCTCATCGATCCCGATCTCTACGACGTGGCGTCGGTGTTCTTCGGCTGAATCACCCGCCGTTGCCGTCGGCCAGGAGGCGCTCGTAGTCGTCGGCGCAGGTCACCGGACCGCCGGTGGCGCCCGAATCCGCCTGCACCCCCGTGGGCTCGCCCTCCACGAGGAACCGCACGAAGTTGACGCCCTCGAGCGCGTTGGCCGTGCAGACGATCTGCCCGAACGCGGCCCGCTGGTTCTCTCCCTCCACGTCGTCGAAGATCTCACTCGTCAGATCGACCACCAGGGTCCCCCGGGCCAGCTCCGGTTGCGACGCCAGTCGGGTGTCCTGGGGGACCAGGTTGGTGATGCCGTCGGCCTGTTCCTGGGGGTTGGGGGTGGCCGTCAGCAGAGCCTCCAGCACCGCCGCAGGGTCCGCGCCCGCCGCCGGGCTGCCGGCCGGCACACTACGCTCGACATCGACCAAGCGGGGGTCCTCGGGTGACCGGACGAGGTAGATCGGGACGTTGATCGCCGGCTGGGACGCGGTGGACTCGGTGGTGTCGTCGACGACGTCGTCGGGAACGCTCTCGCTGGAGATGGCCCGGGGCTCGTCGTCGGTCGGTATGCCGCAGCCGACGGCTCCCAGCACCACCGCAGCAAGCGCCGCCGAGCGCAGACCCGTGCGGACGTAGCGGCTCATGGCGCCTCCGTGGGTAGCTCGATCACGAAGCGCGACCCCCGTTCACCGTCGGACCGGTCCTCGACCCACACCGAGCCGCCGTGCAGGCGAACGTGCTCGGCGACCAGCGCCAGGCCGAGGCCGACACCGTCGACGTCGAGCCGGCGCCCAGCCCGCGACCCACGGTTGAACCGGTAGAAGATCGACTCCCGGTCCTCGGGGGGCACGCCCGGGCCGTTGTCCTCGACGGCGATCAGCACGTTCTCGTCCTCCTTGCGCAGCTGCACCCGAGTGGCGCCGTCGCCGTACTTGGCGGCGTTGTCGAGGAGGTTGGCGATGACCCGCACCAGGCGCCGCTTGTCGGCCTTCACCACCACGCCAGCCAGGTCGGAGTCGATGTCGACCGGTACGTCGGCGTCGGTCGAGGCGGAGACGGCCTGCATGATCAGCTCGGCCAGGTGGACCTCCTCGAGGTCGAGGTGCATGACGCCGGCGTCGAAGCGGGAGATCTCCAGCAGGTCCTCCACCAGCTGCCGGAAGCGATCGATGTCGGCGACCATTAGGTCGAGGGCCGCCTTGGCCCGATCGGGCATGTCCTCGCGCTGGTTCTCGAGCACCTCGATCGACGCCGACAGGGTCATGAGCGGCGAGCGCAGCTCGTGGCTCACGTTGGACGCGAACCGGGCGTCGCGCTGGATCCGTTCCTCGAGGGCGGCGGCCATCTCGTTGAACGAGTCGGCCAGCGGCGCCAGGTCGGCGTCCGCGCTCGCCTCGACGCGGGTGTCGAGCCGCCCCGTGGCTAGGGCGTGAGCGGCGTCGCCGATCCCGACCAGCGGCCGCAGCACCCGCCGGGCGGCCCACCAGCCCAGAGCCGCCCCCGCCAGGGTGGTGATCAGGGCCGCCGCCAGCAACGAGATGCTGATCGACTCGAGCGTTGCCTCCAGCTCGTCCAGCGACACGATCTCGAAGTAGGCGCCGTTGACCGATTCGAGCGGCACCCCGACGGCTAGCTCGGTCTCATCGTTGTAGCGGAAGCGCATGCGCGCCGGCCGCCCCGACCGCACCAGCTCGCTGAGGTCGGCCGGGAGGGCATCGCCACTGAACTCGGCGTTGAGCGGGTACCACGTGCCCTCCAGCAGCAGCACGGGGTTGGAACCGGTCGGTGTCACCAGCGACGACACCACCCCCAGCGGATCACTCACGTCCGACTCCAACTGGTTCTGCACGTTCTGGGCGTTGGCGTAGGTCTGGGCGGTGGCGGCCGACTCTCGCTGGTCGAGCAGGTTGCGCCGGGTCAGCCCGATGGTGGCGCCGGCCAGCACCGCCGACATGAACAGGGCGCCGACCGCAAAGGCGATGGTGATGCGGGCTCGGAGTCCCAGACGGGGGAGGAAGCGCCTCACCGGGCCCGAGATCAGGCCTGGAGCTTGTAGCCCAGGCCGCGCACGGTGACGACGTGCCGCGGGTTGGCGGCGTCGGCCTCGACCTTGGTGCGCAGTCGGCGCACGTGCACGTCGACCAGGCGGCCGTCCCCGAAGTAGCCGTAGCCCCACACCCGCTCGAGCAGCACCTCGCGGCTGAACACTCGGCCCGGGCTGGACGCCAGCTCGACCAGCAGGCGGAACTCGGTCTTGGTCAGGTGGATCTCCTCACCGCCGCGGCGCACCGTGCCCTCGTCAGGGATGATCTCGAGATCGCCGAAGCGGAGGTGGGTGGCGGTGGCGTCGGTGGCGCGGGCCCGGCGCAGCAGCGCCCGGATCCGTGCCGACAGCTCCTTGGGCGCGAAAGGCTTGGTCAGATAGTCGTCGGCGCCGGCCTCCAGCCCGGCCACCACGTCATGCGTGTCGGCTCGCGCCGTCACCATGACGATCGGCACGTCTGAGGTGCGGCGGATGGCCCGGCAGACGTCGAAGCCGTCGATGCCCGGGAGCATGATGTCGATGAGCACCACGTCGGCGGGCTGGCGCTGGAAGGAGTTCAGCGCTTCCTCGCCGGTGTCGGCTTCTTCGACCGACCAGCCCTCGTCCTCGAGGGCGAGCTTGACCGCAGTTCGTATGCGCTCGTCGTCTTCGACCGACAGGATCCGTGTCCCCACGGCCATGATGGTGCCTCATCGCGCGCGCCCGCGCCGAACGGGCGGCATCCAGGCCGTTTCGTCAGTCGACGAGGCCGTCGGTCTCGAGGTCGCGATACGCGGAGAGCAGCGCCTCGCGCCCGGGCCCCCGGCTGGTGCGGTAGTGCAGCCCGCCGGGCAGGTCGGACCCCAGCGTCCGGCAGGTCACCAACGCCCTAGCACCCTCGTCGGTGAACGATTCGAGACCCCGCAGGTCGATGTCGAGATGCGAGGGACCGGTGGCCACGGCGGCGGTGGCGGCGTCGATCAACGCCTCACCCGTCGACTGGTCGAGACCGCCCTCGACGGCGATCACGACGGCGGTGCCGTTGGAGGTGACGTTGATGGCGGCGGGTTCCGGCATGGAGGCGAGGGCGTCGCTTCCGGCGGCGGTGGGACGCGCGGGCGACCCGGCGGTTGCGGCGGACATCTCCATGAGGATGCCCACGGATCGTGACGGCGCGGGGCGCAAGACCATTGCGATCCGGTGACGACTGGGCATCTCGGTGACTCACGACACATTGTGGGCGCCCAGAGAGCGGAGCAACTCACGCAGCGTATTGAACAGCCCGGGACCTGCCGCCAGGATCGAGCCGGCGTCCGGCCCTGCGGGTCCACCGTCGATGGTGGACAAGAGCGCACCGGCCTCGGCGGCGATGAGGCCGCCGGCCGCCAGATCCCACCACGCCAACCCCCGTTCGAAGTAGGCGTCGACGCGTCCGCACGCCACCGAGCACAGGTCGACCGCCGCCGCGCCCATGCGACGGATGTCGCGGATGCGGGGGAGCAGCCCGACGAGCACCTCCGCCTGGGCGCGCCGACGCTCGGCGGCGTAGCCGAACCCGGTGGCAACGAGCGCGGTGCTCACGTCGCCCAAGGAGGAACAGGCGATCGCCTGGCCATTGCGCCGCGCCCCGCCCCCCCGGGTGGCGCCGAACACGTCGCGCTGCATGGGGTCGATCACCACGCCGGCGACGACGCCGGCATCGTCCTCGGCGGCGATCGACACCGCCCAACCGGGATGGCCGTAGAGGTAGTTCGTGGTGCCGTCGAGCGGATCGATCACCCAGCGCAGGCCGCTGGTGCCCGGCGAGTCGCTGCCCTCCTCGCCCACCAGACCGTCGTCGGGGCGGGCGGCGAGCAGCGTCGACACGATGAGCCGCTCCGACGCCCGGTCCATCTCCGACACCATGTCGGTGGCCGTCGACTTGGTCTCGACGGTGGTGCGCGCCCGCCCCATCCCGTCGAGCAACAGGTCCGCTGCCCGCTGGGCGGCATCGGTGGCGAGGTCCAGGAGCGCAGCCGGACCGGTACGCACGGCCATGGCAAGCGACGGTACCGTGCCCGCCGATGGCCCCCGATGCGCCCGACGCCCGCGGTGTGGTGGACCTGCGCAGCGACACGGTGACCCGCCCGACAGCCGCCATGCGGCGGGCCATGGCGCAGGCCGAGGTCGGCGACGACGGCTTCGGCGACGACCCGACGGTCAACCGCCTGCAGGACGTTTTCGCCGATCGAGTGGGCAAGCCCGAGGCCCTCTTCGTCCCCTCGGGCACGATGGCCAATCAGATCGCACTGCGGGTTCTGGCGGCCGCCGGCTCGCTGGTCGTGGCGGGGCGGCGGCAGCACGTCGTGACCCACGAGGGCGGCGCGTTCGGCACGAACCAGTCCGCCCAGCTCCACGTGGTGGACGACGACGACGGCACCCTCGACCCCGGCGAGATCGCCCACCTGGTCGCCGGCGCCGAGCACCGCTGGCCCCCGCCGGCGACGGTCGTCGTCGAGAACACCCACCTGGCTTCGGGTGGCCGCCCGTGGCCGCTCGAGAGGCTCGAAGCCGTCGCCGCCGTCGGTGTTCCCGTGCACCTCGACGGGGCGCGGCTGTTCAACGCCGCCGTGGCCACGGGCGCGACCGTGGCCGACTTCGCGGCTCAGGCCACCCTCGTGACCGCCTGCCTGTCGAAGGGCCTGGGTGCACCGATCGGCTCACTGCTGGCGGGACCGGCCGACCTCATCGGCCGGGCGCGTGTCGAACGCAAGCGGCTGGGCGGGGGCATGCGCCAGGTGGGGATCGTGGCGGCCGCCGGCATCGTGGCGCTGGACACGATGGTGGAACGCCTGGCCGACGACCACGCCCGGGCCCGGAGGCTGGCCGAGGCGGTGGCCGAGCGCTGGCCCGACGCCGGCTGCGATCCCAAGGACGTGGAGACCAACGTCGTGCTGTTCCGCCATCCGGATCCGGCAGGGCTCCTGGACGCATTGGCGGTGGACGGCGTGTGGGCCGTGACGCTGGGCCCGCAGATCGTGCGACTCGTCACCCACTGCGACGTCGACGACGCCGCGATCGGCAGGGCGGTCACCGCCATCCGCCGAGCACCGTAACCATGCCCCCCATGCTCTTCGACGACGTGCCGGCGCGGGCGTTGGCGGTGTACGCCCACCCCGACGATCCCGAGGTGTCGTGCGGGGGAACGCTCGCCCACTGGGCGCAGGCGGGGGCCGAAGTGCGCCTGGTGGTGGTCAACGCCGGCGACAAGGGATCGCCCGATGCCGCGACCGATCCCGTTGAGCTGACCGAACGTCGGGCGGGCGAGGTCGATGCCGCCGCCGGGGTGCTCGGGCTCGCCGGGGTCGAGCGGATGGGACTGCCGGATGGCGAGGCGACCAACGATCTCACCCTGCGGGCCCGGCTCGTGGGGCTGATCCGCACCCACCGCCCCGACATCGTCGTGTGCCCGGACCCCACGGCCGTCTTCTTCGGCGACAGCTACGTCAACCACCGTGACCACCGCGAGGTGGGTTGGGCGGTTGTGGACGCCGTGGCCCCGGCGGCGGGCAGCCCCCTGTACTTCCCTGAGACCGGCCCGCCGCACCAGGTGACCGCCCTGCTGTTGTCGGGCACCTTCGAGCCCGACGTCTGGGTCGACATCTCCGACTCGCTCGAGCTCAAGGTGGCGGCCGTGCAGTGCCACGAGAGCCGAGTGGGTGGCGATCCCGCGCTGGTGGCCGAGCTGCTGCGGACCCGCACCGCGGAATCGGGCGCGCTGGTCGGCGTGGACCATGCCGAGTCTTTTCGCCGTCTGCGATTCGGCTGAGGTTGCGCCAGCGAGATCATTCTGGTCGTAGCTGTGCGGTCATATTCCGCATGGCTACGACCGGTTGGACGTTTGGCCGCCAGGTGAGCCCTCCTGGCGGTGCTGGATCGTGCGCCATTCGCCCATGGCCCGCAGTGCCAGCGTCGCGACCACCGCCACACCGAGGGCGCCCACGACCGCACCGCCCAGCCCCGCGAGCCCGGCGAGGACGCCGGAATCGTCGGATGTCACCGTCAGATCGACGAATGCCCAGCCGATCAACCCCCCGCACAGGCCCCCCACCAGGATCGACACGAAGGCCAGCACCCGCGCCGTCGTGGAGGGCAGGGCGCTGGGGGCGTAGCTGCCATCGGAGGGAGGACCGGGTCGGGCCACGCGGGCCACTCTAGAGACCTGCGGATGAGCGACGTCCCCGTGTCTTGCGGTGGTCAGCGCTGCTGGGAGGCCCATGCCACACTGGACCGATGCGGGATTGGCTGGTAGGAGGCGGGCTGATCCTCGACGGGGACGGCTTGCTCCTGGTTCGCAACCGGCGCCGCAGCGGCGAGCACGACTGGACTCCGCCGGGCGGCGTGATCGACGCCGGCGAGACGCTCATCGATGGGCTGACCCGCGAGGTCGCCGAGGAGACCGGCGTGACGGTCTCGCGCTGGCGCGGTCCCGTTTACGAGGTCGATGTGGTGGCCCCGGGTCTCGGCTGGCGGCTGCGGGTCGAGGCGCATCTGGCGCTCGAGCACGCCGGCGACCTCCACGTCGACGATCCCGACGGCATCGTCGTCGAGGCCGCCTATGTCGACGCCGAAGCCTGCGAGGGCCACCTGGCCGGCTGCCATCGCTGGGTCAGCGAGCCACTGGCGGAGTGGTTGTCCAGCCGGTGGGTCGACAGCCGGCGGTTCCGCTATTGCGTGGAAGGCGACGATCCCCGGACCGCCACGGTCAGCCGAAGGTGACGGGCGGTCCACCGAATCCTTCTGGGCACAGCCAGTCGGACGCCGGATCGACGGCGTCGCAGACGCGCAGGACGATCCTCCACGTCGACATGGACGCCTTCTTCGTGTCGGTCGAGCTGCTGCGCCGGCCGGAGCTGCGGGGTCAGCCGGTGGTGGTGGGCGGCACCGGGAGCCGGGGCGTGGTGGCCGCCGCCAGCTACGAGGCGCGCGCCTACGGCGTCTTCTCGGCCATGCCCAGCGGGCAGGCCCGGCGGCTCTGCCCCCACGCGGTGTTCCTGCCCGGCGACCATGCCCACTACGGCACCGTCAGCGAGCGGGTGATGGAGATCTTCCGGTCGTTCACGCCCCTGGTCGAACCGATCAGCCTGGACGAGGCGTTCCTCGACGTCACCGGCGCCCGCCGTTCCCAGGGCGACGGGGCCACCGTGGCGCACCGCATCCGCGACGAGGTGCTGGCACGCGAGGGGCTCGCCTGCTCGGTCGGCGTGGCGCCCTCGAAGATGCTGGCCAAGCTGGCGTCGGAGGCGGCGAAGCCGCGGGCATCGACGGACGGTCCGGTGCCGGGCGACGGCGTGCACGTGATCGCGCCTGGGGAGGAGCTGGGGTTCCTCCACCCGCTGCCCGCCCGTGCCCTGTGGGGGGTCGGCCCGGCCACGCTCGACCGCCTGGAGCGGCTCGGTGTGCGGACGGTCGGCGACATCGCCGACTTGCCCGAGGACACCCTCGTCGCGACGCTGGGGTCGGCGCACGGCCGGCACCTGGCGCGGTTGGCGCGCGGCATCGATCCGCGCTCGGTCGAGCCCGACCAGCAGCTCAAGTCCGTGGGCCACGAGGAGACCTTCGCCCACGATCATCACGAGCACGAGACGCTGACCCGCGAGGCCGTGCGCATGTCCGACGGCGTGGCCTGGCGTCTGCGTCGCGCCGGCCTGGCCGGTCGAACCGTCACCCTCAAGATCCGCTTTGCGGACTTCCAGACCATCACCCGTTCGTCGACCCTGCCGACCACGGTCGACGACGGCCCGACGGTGGCCCGCGCCGCCCTGGCGCTGTTGGCCGCAGTCGATCCCACGCCGGGGGTCCGCCTCCTGGGCGTGAGCGTCTCGGGCCTGGTGACGGGCGCCGCCCAGCAGCTCAGCTTCGAGGACTTCGAGGGGACCTCGTGGCACGAGGCCAGCGGGGCCGTCGATGCCATCCGTGACCGCTTCGGCGACCGCGCCATCGGCCCGGCATCGGCGGTGGGCGAGCGGGGTCTGCAGGTGCCCCGCCGGGGCGAACAGCAGTGGGGTCCCAACGAGCGGGGAGCAACGAACGAGCGAAGCGAGTGAACTTTTTCCCTTGGGTCCACGCGTTGTCGTTCCTGGCGGCCTGTGGAACACTTGATCGTGCCGGTTCGGTCAGCCATGTGACAAGGGGTTCCGGTGCCGCTATCCGAGGACGAGGAACGCATCCTCCAGGAAATCGCTCAGCGGTTCTACGAGGACGATCCTTCGTTCGCGCGTGAGGTGAGCGAGACCACGCTCTACCGCCACACGGTGGGCCGGATGAAGTGGGCCGTGGTGGGCCTGGTTGCCGGGGCGGTCTTCCTGATCGCCACCCTCTCGACCTCCTACTGGCTGTCGTTCATCGGCTTCCTCTGCATGCTCGGCAGCGCCCTGTTGTTCGAGCGCAACCTTCGCAAGCTGGGGCGCGCCGGGCTCGACCAACTCTCCAAGTCGGTGCGCGCCAACGGGTTGCGCGAGGCTCTCGGCGGCGCCGGGCGGCGAGTTCGCGAGCGCTTCCGGCGCGACGACGAACACGACGACGAGTAGTCCTGCGAGGGGGCGTGGCTCAGCGCCCGGGGGCCACCACGGCGTGGTGTTGCGTAACCAGCCGGGTCCGACGATCGCGGCGCCGTAACTGGCGGATGTCGAAGTAGCGGAACACCCGCGGCCACCGCGGTTCCCACTGGTTCACCTCGGCATTGACCGAGGCCCAGGCGCGCCGGGCGTTGGCCACGTCATCGGGCGTGGGCGCCTCCTCGGCGTAGGCGATCCGCTCCAGCGTGCGCGCCACCAGCTGGACCGGGTCGCCCGAACGGGGCACCGCCGCCACCAACCGGTTGGCGGTCTCGGCGATGGTGAGCGACGCCGGCAGGCGGACCCCGGCGGCCTCGGCCCGCTCGGTGGCCTCGCGCCACGAGAGCCGCACCTTGTCCGCCGGGCTCCTCGCCCGGCGGCGGCGCACGAATCGCCTGCCGACGATGGCCAGTGGGACCATCACCAGGTAGGCGGCGATGGCCAACAGGATGACGATGCCCACGTTCCGCACGCCCTCGGGCAAGCCCGAGTCCTCGGTCTGGCCGGCCTCGCCCGTGCCGCCGGCCCCGGCGAGACCGGCGTTGAGCCGCTCTTCGTCGGCGGCGCTCAGGCCGCCGTTCTGCGCACCGGCGTCGGTCCCGCCGCCGGCGCCCGGGCCCACCGCACCGGCGGTGCCGCCGGTCGCGTCCTGCCGCCCATCGGGTGGCAGCCCCAGCCACTGGTCGCCCTGGACCGGGGCGCGCCCGGGCGTCGGCTCGAACGGCACCCACCCGTAGCCGTGGAAGTAGACCTCGGGCCAGGCGTGAGCGTGGACGCCGCGCACTCGGTACAGGGTCGGCTCCTCGGGGTCCTGCGCACCCCACGTGAAGCCGACGGCCACGCGGGTCGGAAGGTTCACGGCCCGGGCGAGCGCGGCGAACGACCCGGCGAACTGCTCGCAGTAGCCCCGCTTGGTCTGGAACAGGAACGCGGTCAGGGCGTCGGCGCTGGCACCGGGCCCCACGGTGTCGTCGTAGGTGAACCCATTGCGGAGGTAGCTCTGCAGCGCCATCGCCCGGTCGTAGGGGGTGCGCGCCTCCGACCGACCGACGATCGTCTCGGCCAGCCCCCGGACCTCCGGCGACACCGCCTCGGGCAGGGCGGTGTATTGGTCACGGAACTCGGCCGGCACGTCGGCGTCGCTGACCTCGCGCAGCTGGACGTCCTTCCATGTGGGGATCGCCGAGGTGACCTCGTAGGTCAGGCCGTCGGACGTGGGCACGTCGCGGTCGACGATCAGGGTGCTCGAGTCCTCGTCCCAGCCGATGTCGGCGTCCACGGCGTCGAGGGAACGTGGCTCGAAGGCGGCGGGGAGCCAGACGCCGGCGAGGGCCTCGACCGTGACCGTCTGGCGCACGGACTTGGTGTCGGCAGCCGAGTCGACGGCCTGGGGCAGCTCGCCGTCGGCGCCGTCGGTGCCGTACGACGACTTCCAGATCTGGCCGTCGAACTCGTCGAGGGCGGTGAGCCGCCAGTAGGACGGCACCTCGCTGCGCACGGTGAAGACCTCGACGTTGGGTTGCTCGACGATCCGGGTGCGCAGGTCGACCATCGGGCTCGGCACCACCCGGGTCGGCTCGTCTTCGCCGATGTGCTGCCAGTCGATGACGGCGTCGGCCTCGGCACCGGGCAGCCGGGGACCGGTCACCGCGCCGGCCACCACCGCGACGGTCGTGAGTGCGGCGCCGGTGCCGAGCAGCGACCAACGCCCCCGCTCCCGGTGGCTCGCCGCCCAGGTCGAGGACTCCTCCTGGACGAACGTCCGGTGGAGCAGCACGAACAACAGGGCAGCCGCCGCGAACACGGCGGCCGTCGCCACCCGGCCACCGGGTGCGCCGAGGGCGGCGGCGAACAGGAACAGCGTGGTGGCCGGCAGCAACGCCTCGAACGCCGCCCGGGCGCGGAACGCGGCCCAGTCGGCCACGAAGACGAGGAACCAGATGGCGATGGCGGTGGCCACGATGAACCCGTTGACGACCGGGGCCGGGGCCTTCACGTCTTGGAAGACCCGCCAGGCGGCGTCCAGGTCGTCACCGACCGCGCTGAGCGTCGCGCCCGTCGGGAGGAGGTACCCGACGGTGTCGCCGAAGCGGGTCCATGTGATGAACAGCACCGCGGCCACGGTGGTGATCGCCGCCGACGGCCACAAGGACAGGCGCCGGCGGCGCAGCGTGGCGACCACCACGTGGGCGGCGATGGCCTGGAGGGCGAGCGGCCCCCGGTAGGAGCCATCGATGAACAGGCGGTGCATGCCGGTCACGGCGGCCAGCGTCACCAGCGCCAGCGCCACCTCGGCGGCCAGCAGCATGTGGCCCCGGGGCGCTTCGCGCCCAGGCATGTGTTGTCTGGTTCGCTCGCTGCGCTCGCTGACGGCGCTCACCGCCCGTCCCCCACGGGGATGTCCGGCACCGGGGTCACCGTGGGGGCGCCCGGGGCGCCCACCCCGCGGGCGTCGTCGGCCCGGGTGCGGCCGGCTCCGCTGGCGGCGATGGCCTGGTCCCACACCTCGCCGAACGGCGCCCCGGGCCCGACCCGCAACAACGTCGACGAGCCTCCAGTCGGCACCGAGGCCCGGGCCCCGCCGTCGGCACCGTCGACCTGTACGACCACCAGCGAGCCGAAGCGGCGACGCAGCCGGGTCACGCCCGACAGCTCGGCCGACGTGGTCTGTGCCACGACCACCACCAACGCGCCGCCACCGCTGCGGTTCAACAGGTCGAGCATGGTCCGCAGGCTGGCGCTGCCGGCGGCGTCGATGACCGCCAAGTGCTCGAGCAGCGCCTCGCTGTGGGTGGCGCCGACGCCGAAGCCGGAATCGGTGCCGTCGGTCGTCACGAGCCGGACCAGGTCCTGGCGCGCGCCGTTAGCCATGACAACGCTGGCCGCCGCCGAGACGGCCAGCTCGAGCGACACGCTGTCGTGCGCCGCTCGGCGGACGTCGAGCAGGACGGTGGTCCGTCCCTGCCAGGGCTGCTCCTGGTGGCGCACCAGCAGCTCGTCGTGGCGGGCGGTCGACGGCCAGTGGATCCGCCGCAGGTCGTCGCCCACAACGTACGTCCGCAGGGCATAGAAGTCGTCGCCGGTCTTGCCGAGGGCGTGGGGACGAATGGCGCCCGCCAGCGGGTCGTGTCCCGAGGTCAGCGGGACGGGCCGGATGTCGTCGATCGCCGGGAACACCGTGACCTCGACCTCGGGAGCGCCCACGCTGCTCGCCTGCACCAGGCCGAACGGATCGCTGACCACCACGCGCAGCGGGCCGACGCGCACGATCCCCCGGCGGCTCGTGGGCAGCCGGTAGGTGGCGAGCGTGGCAGCGCCACGGTCGAGCGGCGGCACGAGCAGTTCGGCCCCCGCGGTCCCCGACACCGGGTCGCGCAGCCGCAGCACCGGGGTGTCGGTCCTGCGGAGGTTGCGAAGGCGCACGTCGACGCGGCTGACCTGGCCGGCATGGACGCGGGCGGGGTGCACCGTGCGGTTGATCTCGACGTCGAGCCGCGTCAGCCGCACGTAGAGCAGCGCGAAAGCCACCAGGCCCAGGGCCACGGCACCGAACACGTACAGCTCGTTGATGCCGAGCAACCGGGCGAGGGCGACCAGCACCACGCCCCCCCAGACGACCAGCCACCCCTGCCGGGTCAGCATCTTGGGGCGGAGTCCCTAGTGCCCGCCGGGGACCGGGACGGCGCGCAGCACCTCGTCCAGCGCGTCGGCGGGGGACAGGCCTTGGAGCTGAGCTTCGGGGGTGACCAGCAGCCTGTGGGCGAGCACGGGGCTGGCCAGCGCCTTGACGTCGTCGGGGATCACGTAGCCGCGACCCTGCGACGCGGCACGGGCCTTGCTGACCCGGAGCAGGGCCAGCGTGGCGCGCGGCGAGACGCCGAGGGCCAGGTGCGCGCTGCGCCGTGTCGCCTGCGCGAGGTCGACCAGGTACGCCTTGAGGCTGGGCGCCACGTGCACGCCCTTGGCGGCGGCGGACAGCCCGATCACCTCGTCGTTGCCGATCACCGACCCGATGTCTCGGTAGGCGTCGTGGTCGCCGTGGGTCTCGAGGATCTCCAGCTCGGCGTCGGGCGACGGATAGCCCACCGACACCCGCATGAGGAACCGGTCGAGCTGGGACTCGGGCAGCGGGTAGGTCCCCTCGTGCTCGATGGGGTTCTGGGTGGCGATGACCATGAACGGCCGGCTCAGGGGATACGTCACCCCGTCGACCGTCACCTGGTTCTCGGCCATGGACTCGAGCAACGCCGCCTGGGTCTTGGGTGAGGCGCGGTTGATCTCGTCGGCGAGCACGACGTTGTTGAACACCGGCCCGGGCCGGAAGTCGAACGAGCCGTCGCCCCGGTTCCACACCGTGATGCCCACGACGTCGGACGGCAGCAGGTCGGGCGTGAACTGCACACGTCCGAAGCTGCACTCGAGCGACGTGGCGAGCGACTTGGCGAGATTGGTCTTGCCGACCCCCGGCACGTCCTCGAGGAGCAGGTGGCCCTCGGACACGAGGCACAGGAGCACGAGCTCGATCACGTCGCGCTTGCCTTGGATCACGCGCTCGACGTTGTCGACCACGCTGTCGTAGTAGTCGGTAAAGGTCGCCCCCCGGGCAGCCGCGGTTTGGCTGGTGGCCACAGCCTCGTACTCCCTCCGTCGTTGGGTGAGCCAGGTCAGGTTAGGCCGCCGACGACGCAAGGCGGGCGCGAGGCGCCGTCAAGGCGACGAGTAGGTTGCCGCGGACATGTTGGAGGTGGTGCTGGCGGTCGACATCGGGGGCACCAAGTTGGCCGCGGGGCGGGTCGACGGCGCCGGCGTCCTGACCGACCAGCGGGCGGTGCCGACGCCGACCGAGAGGACGGCAGAGGACCTGTGGGGCGTCCTGGCCGGGCTGGTCTCGTCGGTCGGCCGGGGCGACGAGGCAGCGGTCGGCGTCGGCTGCGGTGGGCCCATGGAGCCGGCAGGCGCGACGGTGTCGCCGCTCAATGTTCCTGCCTGGCGGGGATTCCCCCTGCGGGACCGGCTGAGCGCCCTGACCGGGCTGCCGGTCCACATCGACAACGACGCCAAGGCGCTGGCGCTGGGGGAGGGCTGGGTCGGCGCCGCCCGGGGCGTGCGCAACTACGTCGCCATGGTGGTGTCCACCGGTGTCGGGGGCGGGATCGTGCTCGAGGGCCGACTGCTCGACGGCGCCACCGGCAACGCCGGCCACATCGGGCATGTGATCGTCGAGCCCGGGGGACGGACCTGTGCCTGTGGCGCGCAGGGCTGCCTCGAGGCGGAGGCGTCGGGGCCGTCGATCCGGGCGGCCACCGGGCTCGACCCCCAAGAGGTGGGTGAGGACGTGCGCCGCCGGGTGGGCACGCTGGTCGGCCGGGCCGTGGCCACGGTCGCCAACCTCCTCGACCTGCGCCTGGCGGTGGTGGCGGGTTCGGTGGCGCTGGGCTACGGCGAGACATTTTTCGCCGCCGCCCAGGCCGAGCTGGACGTCCGGGCCCGGATCGAGTTCGCCCGGGGCGCCCGCATCCTGCCCGCCGGGCTCGGTGATGCCGGGCCCCTCGTGGGAGCGGCCGCCGTCGGCCGGCGGGGTCTCGGGCTCGACCTCGGCCTCGGCACGAGGACCTGATGGACGCGGTGCCGCTGCGCTGGGCGTGGCGAGCGGTGGCCGCCGTGGCCCGGCATCCCGCCCTGTGGGCCACCGGGCTACGCCAGGCGCTGGTCTTGGCTTCGCCCGGATGGTGGCATCGCCGCCCGTTCCTGCCGCTGCCCGCACCGGAGTACCTCCGCTTCCGCCTGCAAACCGCCTACGGCGGCGACGGGGAAAGGGATCCCGACCCCGACGACCTCGTGACCTACCTCCGCTGGTGTCGCGAGCAACGGTCATCCCAGAAGTGGCGACGGAAGGGGGCGCGCCACCAGTAGTTTGTCGGCCACATGACCGAGCGTGGGCGAGCGAATCACGGGCACAGCGGCCTGTCCGCCGCGAAGCGGCGGCCGGTCGTTGGCGTCCCGGAGGCCCGTCGATGACCAGGGCGCTCGTGCTCAACGCCACGTTCGAGCCCCTGTGCATCGTCAGCGACCGCAGGGCGGTCGTGCTCGTGCTGGGTGAGACGGCCGAGATGCTGCACGCCAGCGACGCGGTCATGCACTCGCCCCGGTTCGCGGTCGCCGTGCCCTCGGTGGTGCGCCTGCGGCGGTTCGTGCGCGTGCCCTATCGCTGGAACACACCGCTCAACCGCCGCTCGGTGTTCGCTCGCGACGACCATCGCTGCCAGTACTGCGGCGGACCCGCCGAGAGCATCGACCACGTTGTGCCGCGCAGCCGCGGCGGCGACCACACGTGGGAGAACGTCGTCGCCGCCTGCCGTCCCTGCAACGTGCGCAAACGCGACCGCATGCTCCACGAGACATCGATGCGGCTGCTCCGCATGCCGAGCGTGCCGCGGGGCTCGAGTTGGTTGACGTTCGCGCTCGGCGTGGTACCCGAGACGTGGACGCCCTATCTGCTCAATGCCGCCGCGTAAGAGTGTGGGCGGTTAGGCACGTCCTCGTGTCTTGCGGTGGTCAGCGCTCCCGGGAGGCCCAGCTGTTGAGCTGCGACCCGGCAACAAATTCCCACGCGGGGTGCCTGCGGAACGCCCTATCCGCTGGGCCTCCAACCGACACGTGAGGGCGCCGGGATCGGTCTGGGAGCTGCGTCGGCTCACAGGCCCAGCCGCCGACCTCCACGCCGAGCCGCTGCCCGAGCCGCCCGGCCGGGCCGTCTGGGTGCTGGAGGCGTCGGCGCCCGCGCTGGTGCTGGGGTCGACGCAGTCGGAGGAGGTCGTCGACGGTCGGGCCGCCGCCGCCGCCGGCATCGAGGTGGCCCGCCGCCGGTCGGGTGGCGGTGTGGTCCTGGTGGTGCCGGGCGAGACGGCCTGGGTGGACGTGATCCTGCCCGCAGGCGACCCGCTGTGGGACGACGACATCGGCCGCGCCGCCCACTGGCTGGGCCGTGCCTGGCAGTTGGCCCTGGCCGAACTGAGCGCCGCCTCGACCGAGGTCCACGAGGGCCCGCTGGCATGCGGTCCCCTGGGGCGGCTCGTGTGCTTCGCGACGATCGGGGCCGGCGAGGTGACGGTCCCCGGCGGCGACGGCCCCCGCAAAGTCGTGGGGATCAGCCAGCGCCGCACGCGGGCCGCGGCCCGCTTCCAGTGTGCCGCCTACCGCCGGTGGGACCCGGAGCCGCTGGTGCGCCTCCTCCGCCTGGACGACGAGGGCCGGAGCGCCGTCGCCGACGCCGCGGTCGGCACGGACCGGGAGCCCGCCGCCCTGGTCGAGGCGTTCCTGCGCCACCTGCCGGGCTAGCGCAACGTTCTGTCGGCGCTCGGCCCCGATGCGGTACCCAAGCGCTGACGAAAGCGGCCGCGGCTTGTCTTGTGGGGGATAGTGGAGTAATTTCCCACGAAGTGGAGAACCCTGGTGGACCGGGCCCGCAAGTCGAGGCGGCAGTCGTCGCTCCGGCGCGCCCCGACGGCGGCCGGTACTTCATGGGCTCCTACGAGCATTCGGTGGACGACAAGAACCGGCTGGTCCTCCCCGCGACCTACCGCAGCCGCCTGGCCGACGGCGCCTATCTGGGACCGCTCGACGCCTACCTCGGCCTGTGGCCGGCGGAGGGCTTCGGGGCCGTCGTCCAGCGCTGGGAGGACGGCATCGGGCTGGGGCTCGTCTCCGAGGAGGCCTACGACGCCTTCTCCGCCGCCACCTTCGAGGTCCAGCCCGACGCCCAGGGCCGCATCGTGGTTCCCCGCTCGCTGCGGAGCTTCGCCGACCTGGACGGCCCCGTCATGGTGGTCGGCGCCCGCCAGCGGATCGCGGTGTGGGCGCGTGATCGCTGGGACCAGCGCATGGACTCCATCCCCGAGGGGCCCGACACGGCCCTTCGCCAGGCGGCGCGGGATCTCAAGCTGTGAGCCGGCTACGCCCCACCGCGCCCCTCCGCTTCGTTTCCCACGGTGCCGCCCCGCTCACCGAGCCGGTCCCCAGCCGGCGCGGTGGAAGGCCCCTTCTCCGCGCGCTTCCCACCGAGCCCGTCCCGGGGAGACATCCCGGCGAGCGCCGTCGAACGGGAATCGCAGTGAGCGAGCGTCAGCGAGCGAACCATCAGCACCGCGTGTTGGTCGCCGCGCAGCGGCGCTCGCTCACTGGCGTGCCGGAGGCACGCAGGTGAGCGGGGCGGCACCCGAGGGCGGCGGGTTCGGCCATCGACCCGTTCTCGTGGACCTGGTGGTCGAGCTGTTCGCGCCCGTCCCGCCGGGGGTCGTGCTCGACGCCACCGTGGGCGGGGGCGGTCACGCGGAGGCGTTGCTCGACGCTCATCCCCACCTGTCGCTCGTCGGGCTCGACCAGGACCCCGACGCCATCGCCGCCGCCGCCGCGCGCCTGCAGCGCTTCGGCGAGCGCGCGACGGTGCGCCACAGCCGCTTCGACGACCTGCGGGCGGTGCTCGGTGGGCTCGGCCACCGGGCAGCCAGCGGGGCATTGTTCGACCTCGGCGTCAGCTCGCCCCAGTTCGACCGGCCCGAGAGGGGCTTCAGCTACCGGGCCCCGGGCCCGCTCGACATGCGAATGGATCCCACCCGGCCCGTGAGCGCCGCCGACTTGGTCAACGGCGCCCCGGAATCGGAGCTGGCCCGCCTGCTGCACGCGTACGGCGACGAGCGCTACGCGCGGCGCATCTCCGCGGCCATCGTGGCGGCCCGCCCGATCACGTCCACCGAGCAGCTGGCCGACGTGGTGCGCGACGCCGTGCCGGCACCGGCGCGCCGCCGGGGCGGGCACCCGGCCCGCCGCACGTTCCAGGCCATTCGCATCGCGGTCAACGACGAGCTCGCCATCCTTCCCGCCAGCCTCGACGACGCCATCGACCTGTTGGTCCCGGGCGGCCGCTGCGTGGCACTGGCCTACCACTCGGGGGAGGACCGCATCGTCAAGGACCGGTTCCGCCACGCCGCCACCGGCGGTTGGACCGGGCCGTCGCACCTGCCCACGCCGCCGGACGTCCGTCCCACGGTGAGGCTCCTCCGCCGCGGTGCCTGGCGGCCCCCGGCCGACGAGATCGCCGCAAACCCCCGGGCCGAGGCCGCCCGCCTGCGGGCGGTGGAGAAGCTCCCCCTTCAGGAGGTGGCGTGATGGCCATCGCCCGCGTCGTCCCGCTTCCGGACCCCGCTCGGGACCGCGACCGCCGCGACCGCCGGGACCGGCACCTGCGGGTCGTCCCGCCCAACCGGCGGGCGCGTCCGGCCATCCGGCTCAGCCCGCGCACGGGCGTGGTCCTCACCGTGCTGCTGTTCGCGGCCTTGTTCGGCGTGGCGGTGAGCCACGCGCTGCTCATCGAGGGCCAGGCCAAGGTCGACGACCTCGATCAGCAGGTGGCCGCCGAGCAGGCCCGCTACGAAGAGCTGCGACGCGACGTCGCCGAGTTGGAGTCACCCCAGCGCATCCTGGGCGAGGCCACCGGCGAGCTGGGCATGGTGCCGGCCGGGGATCCGGTGTGGCTGTCGCCCGATGAACCGGCACCCACCGATGACGTCGCCGACGATCCGCCCCCGGAGTCGCCCGACACCAGCGCCGCTCGCGTCAAGCCCTACCTGGAGCCAACGGGGTGAGTGATGCCAGAGACACACGCACCCGTTCCCGATCCACGAGCGCGCGACACACAAGCCGCCCCCGGCCGCGGGAGCGGGCCCCTCGTCCGGGTCGGAGCAGGCGAGCCAGCCGCGGGCCCCGCCTGCTCCGGCCCGGCGATCCCCGTTACCGCTCGCTGAGCCTCCTGGTGGCGCTCGGGCTCCTGTTCGGCGTGGTGGTGCTGCGTCTCGGCTACGTCCAGACCGTCGGGGCCCAGCGGTACGTGGCGTACGGCGAGGAGCAGCGGATCGAGCCCATCGCCCTGCCGGCGGCGCGAGGAACGATCTTCGATCGCAACGGCAAGGACCTGGCGCTGTCGACACCCGCCAAGAGCGTGGGCGCCGACCCGAGCGTGATCAGCGATCGGGCGGTGGCGGCCCGGCGCCTGGCGCGGGCCCTGAGGCTTCCCGCGGGGGAGGTGGCGAGCAAGCTCGGCACCGACTCCCACTTCGTCTACCTGGCCCGGCAGGTCGACGACGAGGTGGCCAAGCGGGTGAAGGACCTCGACATCCCCGGGGTGCTCATCTTCGACGAGTCGGCACGCCTGCTACCGGCGGGCGACATGGCCCGCTCGCTGCTCGGCAGCGTCGACCTCGACAACGTCGGGGTGGCCGGGCTCGAGCAGCGCTACGACGACCAGCTCGCCGGCGACCCGGGCGAGTACATGGTCGAGCGGGACCTCGAGGGCCGGACCATCCCCGGTGGGCGGCACCTGATCGACCCCGCCGAGCCCGGGGACGACATCGTGCTCACGATCGACCGCGGCCTGCAGTACGCCACCGAGGGCATCCTCACCGAGCAGGTGCGGACCGTCGGTGCCAGGGCGGGCTGGGCCGCCGTGATGGATCCCCGCACCGGCGAGGTCCTAGCGCTGGCCAACGTCGAGACCGACCCCAAGACTCACGCCGTCGCCAACACCGGCAACAACCTGGCGGTGACGCAGAACTTCGAGCCGGGATCGGTGAACAAGGTGATCACCATGTCGGGGGCGCTCGAGGAGGGACTGGTCGCGCCGGACACGGAGCTGCAGGTGCCCGACACTTTGCACGTCGCCGACCACGTCTACGGCGACGCCCACTCGCTCCCACCGCGGATGACCGCCAGCCAGATCCTGTCCCGGTCGTCGAACATCGGGACGATCGAGATCGCCCAGAGACTGGGGATGGCGCGACTGGACGAGTACCTTCGTCGGTTCGGGTTCGGGCTGCAGACGGCCCTCGGCCTGCCTCACGAGGAACCGGGGATCTTGCTCGATCGCGACAACTGGTCCGGGACGTCGATCGGGTCGATCCCGATCGGCCACGGGATCTCCGTCACGGCCATGCAAATGCTCCTCGCGTACAACACGATCGCCAACGACGGGGTCTACGTGCCCCCCACGCTGCTGCGTGCCACGTTCGACGCCGCGGGTGAGCGCCATCCGGCGGAGCCCGGCGAGGGACGGCGAGTGGTGTCGCCCACCACTGCGGCGCAGGTCCGGGAGATGCTGGCCCAAGCGGTGACCTCGGGGACCGGCAAGGCCGCGGCCATCGACGGCTACGACGCCGCCGGCAAGACGGGCACGGCGCGCAAGCCCCAGCCCGGCGGCGGCTACCGAGATGCCCAGGGCGGGTACCACTACGTCGCCACCTTCGCCGGGTTCATCCCGGCCAACGATCCCCAGGTGTCGATCATCGTCGTCATCGACGAGCCGACCACGTCCCCGTACGCCGGCGACGTCGCTGCGCCCGCCTTCGCCAACATCGGACGCCAGGCGCTCCGCACGCTGCGGATCGCGCCACCCGCGGCCAGCGGCGTCGGGACACTGCCAGCGCTGGAGGAGCCGAGGGTTCGGGCCCAACCCGCCGCCGCGCCCAGCACCACGACGACGGCCCCGCCGACCACAACGACCGTCGCCGGCGCGACGTCGAGCCCCGCGGGGGCGAACCCGCCGGCCACGACGGCCGCGTCCATTCCCGCCCGCGGCGGCTAGGCGACTAGGCACTACCCCCGTGTTGCTAGGGCAATTGATCGCCGCCTACCCCGACGCGCGGCGCGTGGGCGCCGACGGCGACCCCGAGGTCCGCGCCGTCGTGCACGACACGCATGACGTGGTCCCGGGGTCGTTGTTCTGTTGTGTCCGGGGAGCGCGCCTGGATGGCCACGAGCTCGCCGCCGCCGCCGTGGCGGCGGGCGCGGTGGCGCTGGTGGTCGATCACGCCCTGCCGCTGGCGATGCCGCAGGTCATCGTGCCCGACGTCCGCCGGGCGATGGGCCCCCTGGCCGCCGCCTTCTGGGGCAACCCCTCGCACGCTCTCGTCGTGGTGGGCGTGACCGGTACGTCGGGCAAGACCACCGTGACGCACCTGCTCTGTCCCGTGCTGCAAGCATCTGGCCTCGCGCCGTGCGCGATCATTGGCACGCTGTCGGGTGCCCGGACGACGCCCGAGTCCACGGACCTGCAGGCCATGCTGGCCGCCGAGCGGGATCGGGGCTCGGGAGCTGGGGTCGGCCGGGGGGCCGTGGCTGGCCGGGGGGCTGTGGCAATGGAGGTGTCGTCGCACGGCCTGGCCCTGCACCGGGTCGACGGCACCCGCTTCGCCGTCGCAGTCTTCACCAACTTGTCGCAGGATCATCTCGACTTCCACCAGACGATGGACGACTACTTCGCAGCCAAGGCCGCCCTGTTCACGCCCGGGTTCACAGATCGGGCGGTCATCTGCTCGGACGATCCGCGGGGCCGGGAGCTGCTCGCCCGGCTGAGCGCACCACGATCGGGCGTGACGGCCACCGCCTATTCGCTGGCCGACGCCGAGGAGCTGACCCTGTCGCCGGCGGGAGCGTCGTTCCGCTGGCGGGGCGAGCCGGTCGAGCTGGCGCTGGCCGGGCGGTTCAACGTGGTGAACGCGCTGGCGGCCGGGGCCGCCGCGGAGGCGCTGGGGATCGAGCCCGGCGTCGTGGCGTGCGGCCTGTCGGCGGCGACGCCGGTGCCGGGAAGGTTCGAGGCGATTGATGGCGGTCAGCGCTTCACGGTTCTCGTCGACTACGCGCACAAGCCCGACGCCCTCGAGCAGGCGTTGCGGGCGGCCCGCGAGCTGGTGACCCCCGGCCAACGACTGCTGGTCGTGTTCGGCTGCGGCGGCGACCGCGACGTGGCCAAGCGACCGCTCATGGGTGAGGTGGCGACCCGGCTGGCGGACGATGTGATCCTGACCTCGGACAACCCCCGCTCGGAGAACCTGCAGGCGATCATCGACGACATCCGGGGCGGGATCCCGGAGGGCACGGGCGCCAGGGTCGCCGTGGAGCCCGATCGCCGCCGCGCCATCGAGCGGGCCGTGGCCGAGTCAAGGCCCGGCGACGTGGTGGTGATCGCCGGCAAGGGCCACGAGACCACGCAGACCATCGGCGACACCGTCCGCCCGTTCGACGATCGTGAGGTGGCGCGCGCTGCCCTGGCGGCGCTGGCACCGGGAGCCCCCGGCGGTCAGCGGTGATCTCACTCCTGCTCGCGGGGGGCATCAGCCTCGCGTTGTCACTCTTGGGGACCCGCTATCTGATCGACTGGCTGCGCGCCCACCAGGTGGGCCAGCCCATCCACGCCGACGTGCCCGACGGCCACACGCCCAAGGCGGGCACGCCGACGATGGGGGGCGTCGCCATCGTCGTCGCCGCCGTGCTCGGCTACGCGATCGCCCACATCCGCGGGGGGCTGGCCTTCACCCGCAGCGGGGTGTTGGTCATGCTGGCCATTGCCGGGGCTGCCGTGGTCGGGGCGATCGACGACTGGATCAAGGTCAGCAACGAGCGCAACTTGGGCCTGTCGATGCGGGCCAAGATGGGCGGCCTCCTCGTAGTGGCGGTCGGGTTCGCGGTCGCTTGTGTGAGGTGGACCGACGTGGAGACCACGCTCAGCTTCACCCGCGCCTCGGAGCCCGGCTGGTCGTTGGGCGAGGGCGGCTGGATCGTGCTGGCCGTGCTGCTGATCCTCGGCACGACGAACGCAGTCAACCTCACCGACGGGCTCGATGGCCTCGCCGCCGGCTCGTCCATCTACGCCTTCCTCACCATGACGGTCGTGGCGTTCTGGGCCTTCCGACACCCGGAGGTCTACGGCATCAACCACGCCCTCGACCTGGCGGTCGTCGCCGCCGCCATGGTGGGCGGCATCACCGGGTTCCTGTGGTGGAACGCGCCGCCGGCACAGGTGTTCATGGGGGACACGGGGGCGCTCGCCATCGGCGCCGGCCTGGCGGTGCTAGCCCTCACGCTCAACGTGCAGCTGCTGTTGCCGATCGTGGGGGCGCTGTTCGTGTTCGAGACGCTGTCGGTGATCGTGCAGGTCGGCAGCTTCCGCGTCTTCGGGCGCCGGGTCCTGCGCATGGCGCCGGTGCACCACCACTTCGAGCTCGGCGGGTGGCCCGAGACCACCGTGATCGTGCGGTTCTGGATCCTGGCCATCATGTCCATGGCCGTGGCCCTGGGCATCTTCTACGCCGACTTCGTCTCCATCGGAGTCCCGGACTGATGGTGCTTCGTTCCGCAACCAGAGGTTGCGAAACGAGGGTTGGGCCGCCGCCCGCCGGCGGCGTCGATTCCCGGTCGCTCGACCGGCGAAGCCGGCTCGAGCGACTGTGGGGGGCTCCGCCAGGAGGCTCTGCCCCCCACACCCCCCGCCGGCGCGCACACCGAACGTCGTCAGCATGGAGCGTTCTTGGCTACGGGGGCTTCCGGTGAGGGCGTTGGTGGTCGGGCTCGGTGTTACCGGCGCGGCGGTCGCCCGGGCGCTGCTGGCACACGGCCACGACGTGGTGGCCGCCGACGACGCCCCCGGGGCGGTGGCCCGAGCGGCGGCGGAGGACCTGGGGCTGGACCTGGCCCAGGCCCCGGCAGCCGACGAACTGGCGGCTCTGGTGGCGGCCGCCGAGGCCGTTCTGCCGGCCCCGGGGTTGCCGGCGCGCCATCCCGTGTTCACGCTGGCAGGCGCTGCCGGCGTGCCGGTGCTTTCCGAGTTCGACCTCGCCTCGTGGTGGGACGACCGGCCGCTGCTCGCCATCACGGGCACCGACGGCAAGACCACGGTGACGACGCTGGTGCGCGACATGCTGGTTGCGTCTGGGATGGCGGCGGTTGCGGTCGGCAACACGCCCGTGCCGCTGGTCGCGGCAATCGACGATCCGGCCACCGATGTGTTCGTGGTCGAGGCGTCGTCGTTTCGTCTCGAGCACTCGCAGCGGTTCGCCCCCACGGTGGGGACGTGGCTCAACTTCGCTCCCGACCACCTCGACAGCCACCCGGACCTGGCGTCGTACGAGGCCGCCAAGGCGGGCATCTGGCGCGACCAGTCGGCGGAACAGGTCGCGGTGGGCAACGCCGACGACCCGGTGGTGGCCAGGCATCTGGCCGGCGCCCGGGCGCGGCACGTGACATTCGGGCTGGCCGGCAACGCCGACTTCCGGCTCGTCGGGGGTGCGCGGACGGGCGGAAGGCTCGCCGGTCCCGCGGCTGGCCACGGCGACGATGTCGAGATCGCCCGGGTCGAGGACCTCGGCCGGTCGTTGCCGCACGACATCGCCAACGGGCTGGCGGCGGCGGCGACGGCGCTGGCCGGCGGCGCCAGCGTCGACGGCGTCCGCCGGGGACTGCTGGAGTTCCGGGGCCTCCCCCACCGCGTGGCGCTGGTGGGCGAGGCTGGAGGGGTGCGGTTCTACGACGACTCGAAGGCGACGACGCCGCACGCGGCCGCGACCGCCATCGCCGGCTTCGAGTCGGTCGTGCTGATCGCCGGCGGTCGCACCAAGGGCCTCGACCTCCGGATGCTGGCCGAGTCGGCCGGGTCGATCCGGGCGGTGGTGGCGATCGGTGAGGCGGCGCCCGAGGTGACGGCGGCCTTCGACGGCGTTCGCCCTGTGACTCGCGCCGGCTCGATGCAGGAGGCGGTGCGGGCCGCCGCCGATCTGGCCAAGCCCGGCGACGCCGTGCTGCTGTCGCCCGGTTGCGCCAGCTTCGACTGGTACGGCTCGTACGGGGAGCGGGGTGACGACTTCGCCCGCGCCGTGCGAGAGGTCGCCGGGGGCTCCGAGGTCCCGCGGCGGGGACCGGCGTGAGCACTGCGGTCCGCGAGGGGGGGCGGGGTTCGCCTGGCGCGCGGCGGCGCCATCCCACGGCCCGGCCACCGCGGGTCAGCGCCACCGGCTCGGCGATGTTCCTGGCCCTGGCGTTCCTCATCGCGGTGTTCAACTTGCTGGGCCTCGTCATGGTGATGTCGGCGTCGTCGGTCATCGCCCTCGACGAGTACGGGTCGTCGTGGTACTTCGTGACCCGGCAGGCCGCTTGGGCGGGCGTCGGGGCCCTCGCCCTGGTGCTGGTGGCCCGCATCGACTACCACCGCTGGCGGCGGCTCGCCACGCCGCTGCTGCTGGGGGCGCTCGGCCTCCTGTTCGTCGTGTTGATTCCCGGCATCGGGGTCAGCGCCAACGGCGCCACCCGTTGGATCGGCGTCGGCTCCCTCACCTTCCAGCCCGCCGAGCTCGCCAAGTTCGCCCTGCTCGTGTGGGTGGCCGACCTCTTGGCGCGCCGGGCGGCCTTCATGCACAACTCTCGGGCCACGCTTCGGCCGGTCGTGGTCGTGCTGGCCGTCATGGCGACCTTGCTCATGCTGCAGCCGAACCTGGGCACCACCATCGTGCTGGCCGCGATCGCGCTGACGCTTTGCTTCGTGGCCGGGGCGCCGCTGGGCCCCCTGGCGGCGTGGGCCACGCTGGGTATAGGCGCCGCCACCACGCTCGCCCTCGCCGCGCCCTACCGCCGGAGCCGGGTCCTCACGTTCCTCGACCCGTGGGCCGATCCGATGGACAAGGGCTACCAGAACATCCAGGCACTGGTGGGTGTGGCGTCGGGAGGGTTCTTCGGTCGCGGGCTGGGGGCCAGCCGGGCCAAGTGGGGGTTCCTGCCCTACGCCCACACCGACTTCATCTTCGCCATCATCGGCGAGGAGCTGGGCCTGGTCGGCGCCGCGGTGGTCGTCGGCTTGTTCGTCCTGCTGGTGATCATCGGCATCCGGGTGGCCTTGCACGCGCCCGATCGCTTCGGCCTGCTGCTGGCGGTCGGTGTGACGGCTTGGTTCGGCGTGCAGGCGTTCGTCAACATCGGTGCCGTGATCGGCATCCTCCCCATCACCGGGGTCCCGCTCCCGTTCGTGAGTGCCGGTGGCTCGTCGCTCCTGTTCACGATGGCTGCCGGCGGTCTGCTCCTCTCGGTCGCGCGCCAGGCGCGGGCCACGAGCCTGCCCCCGCGCGCCCCGGCGTCGGGTCGCGGCTGATGCGACGCGGTCGCCACGCCCAGGGGTGCTTCTCGCTCATCGCCGGGGGCGGCACCGCCGGCCACGTACAGCCCGCCATCGCCGTCGCCCGGGCGCTCGCCGACCGCGGACACCCGGTCGGCTCGATCGAGCTCGTGGGCAGTGAGCGCGGCATCGAGACCCGGCTGGTGCCGGCGGCGGGTTTCGAGCTGACCACGCTCCCTGGCCGCGGTCTCGAGCGCCGGCTCAGCCTGCGCAACGTGCGCTCCGCGTTCTCGCTGCTGGTGGCGTTCGGCCGGGCCTGGCGGCTGGTGGGCCGCCGCAAGCCCCGCGTGGTCCTGTCGGTCGGCGGTTACGCCAGCGTGCCGTGCGCGCTGGCCGCCGTCCTGCGGCGCGTACCGATCGTGGTCGCGGAGCAGAACGCGGCCCCGGGTGCGGCCAACCGACTGGTGGGCCGGTTCGCCAGGGCGTGTGCGGTGTCGTTCGAGGGCACCCCCCTGCCCCGGGCGGTGGTGACCGGCAATCCCGTGCGCCCCGAGGTGCTGGCCATCGACCGGGTGCGCGACGCGGCCTCAGCCCGGACCAAGCTCGACGTCGAGCCCGGGCGGCGGATGGTGCTGGTCTTCGGGGGATCGCTGGGAGCGTTGCGGATCAACCGGGCCGCAGTCGACGCCGCGAGGCGCTGGGCGGAGCGTGGCGACCTGCACCTCCGCCACGTGGTCGGGTCGCGTGACTGGGCCGAGATCACTGCCAGCGGCCCGCCCGTCCCCGGCGACGGCCCCCTTCGGTACGAGGCCGTCGAGTACGACTACGACATGCCGACCTCGCTGGCGGCGGCCGACATCGCGGTCTGCCGCTCGGGGGCGAGCACCAGCTTCGAGCTGCTGGCCGTGGGCCTGCCCGCGGTGCTGGTGCCGTCGCCGTTCGTTACGGCGGACCATCAGGCCGCCAACGCCCGTCACATCGAACGAGCGGGCGCGGCGGTGGTGGTGCCCGACGCCGAGCTCGATGGCGAGCGCCTGGTGGCCGAGGTGGACGCCCTGCTGGCCGATCCGCGCCGCCTGGAGCAGATGGCGTCGGCGGGACGGGCGGCGGCGCGCCCCGACGCCGCCGATGCCATCGCCGCGTTGGTGGAGGAGCACGCCCGTGGCTGAGCAACCGCCGACGCCGGGCTCGCCGGACCGCTCCGAGCTCGACCTCAGCCGGCCGCGGCGCCTCCACGTCTGCAACGTCGGCGGCGCCGGGATGAGCGCCGTCGCCACGCTGCTGGTGGAGATGGGACACCGGGTGAGCGGGCACGATCCGGCGCCCGCGACGCCGTTCCTGCCCATGCTGCTGGAGCGGGGTGTCAACCTGTCCACCGGTCCGCAGCCGCCGGCGCTGGGCGAAGACGTCGAGGCGGTCATCGTGTCCACCGCCACTCCGGCCGACGACGCTGACGTCGTCGCCGCCCGCGCCCGCGGCGTCCCCGTGCTGCACCGCTCCGCCGCCCTCGGGGCCATCTGCGCCCAGCGGACCACGGTCGCGGTGGCCGGCACGCACGGCAAGACCACGACCTCGGCCCTGCTGACCACGATCCTCGTCGGTTCGGGCCGAGAGCCGGGCTACGTGGTGGGGGCGACGATCCCACAGTTCGGACGGAGCGCGGCCTGGGGCGGCGGGGGCCCGCTGGTGGTCGAGGCCGACGAGAGCGACGGCACATTCCTCGCCCTCGGGGCCCACGCCGGCATCGTGAGCAACGTCGAGCCCGACCACCTCGAGAACTGGGGTGGCGAGCAGGCCCTCCGACACGGTTTCGAGCGGTTCGTGGCGGGGCTCGACGGTCCTGCCGTGCTCTGCATCGACGACCCGGGCGCGGCGGCGCTGGTGCACCACGCCAAGGAACCGGTCACGTACGGCACCTCCGCCGACGCCGACTACCGGTTGGGTGGGGTCGCGCCCGAGGGGTCCGGCGTCCGCTTCGCACTCGACCACGCCGCCACCGGTGACCGCGTCGACGTCGTCGTGCCGGCGGCTCCCGGGGCGCACAACGCCGCCAACGCCGCCGGGGCGCTGGCCACGGCCCACCGCCTCGGGGTGCCCCTGACCGAGGGATCGGCGGCGCTGGCAGGGTTCCAGGGCGTGGCCCGGCGCTTCGAGCGCCGCGGCGATGCGAAGGGCGTGACCGTGGTCGACGACTACGCCCACCTGCCCACCGAGGTGGCCGCCGCGCTGGCCGCGGCATCGACCGGCGGCTGGCGGCGGGTCGTGGCCGTGTTCCAGCCCCACCGCTACAGCCGCACCGAGGCACTGTGGCGGGACTTCGCGCACGCCTTCCGAGCCGCCGACCTGCTGGCCGTCACCGACGTCTACGCCGCCGGCGAGACGCCGCGGCCCGGCGTCTCGGGCAAGCTCGTCGTCGACGCCGTGTTGGAGGCCGACCCCTGGGCCCTGGTCGCCTGGCTGCCCCGGCTCGACGACGTGCTGACCTGGCTGCGGGGTGTCCTCCGGCCGGGCGACCTGTGCCTGACGTTGGGGGCGGGCGACCTGACGACGCTCGCCCCCCGCATCCTGGCGATGCTCGAGGACCGCCGGTGATGGTTCTCCGCCGGAGGCATGAAATGGCCTCGGCCTGCGGCCGAGTCGTGGTGCTCTCGTGACCCATCCCGACGAGGCGGTGCTGGAGGCCGCGGAACTGCTCCAAGGCTTGGCGCGGCGGGACGTGCCGCTGGGGCCGCTCACCACCTACCGCGTGGGCGGTTCGGCAGCCCTCTTCGTCGAGGCGTCGTTCGTCGGCGACCTGTGGCGGGTGGCCGACGCGGTCGCCGCCACCGGGCTGGCGACGCTCGTGGTGGGCAAGGGCTCGAACCTCTTGGTAGCGGACGCGGGCTTCCCGGGCGTGGCCGTGGCGCTCGGTCCCGCCTTCGCCGAGATCGCCGTCGACGGCACCCGGGTGGAGGCGGGTGGCGCGGTGGCCCTTCCGGTGGCGGCCCGGCGCACGGTGCGCGCCGGGCTCACGGGCTTCGAGTGGGCGGTAGGGGTGCCGGGGTCGATCGGCGGTGCGGTGCGCATGAACGCAGGCGGTCACGGGTCCGACATGGCGGCGTCGTTGACCGAGGCGCGTGTCGTCGACCTGACGCGGCCCGGGTCCGACAGGGTCGTGCCACTGGCGCAACTCGAGCTCGGCTACCGCCGGTCGGCGGTCGCGCCCCACCACGTGGTCGTGACGGCCACGCTGGGGCTGCGGCCCGGGGACCGGCCGGCGGGGGAGCGCGAGATCGCGGAGATCGTGGCCTGGCGGCGCGCCAACCAACCCGGCGGCCAGAACGCCGGGTCGGTCTTCGCCAACCCGCCGGACGACTCGGCCGGCCGACTGATCGATGCCGCCGGCTGCAAGGGGCTGCGCCTGGGGTCGGCCGAGGTGTCACCCAAGCACGCCAACTTCTTCCAGGCCGACGCCGGCGGGTCGGCCGACGACGTCCGCGCGCTCATGGAGGTGGTCCGCCGGCGGGTGCGGGACCACTCCGGCGTCGAGCTCCATCCCGAGACCCGCTTGGTGGGCTTCGTCAACCCTCAACCTCAAGTTGAACCTCAAGTAGAGGTCGAGAGTTGAAGGGCGCCGCGGACGCAACTCCGCCGGTCGTCGTCGATCCCCGCATGCGGTCGCGGCGCATCGCCGTGCAGCGTGACCAGGGCAGACGCCGCCTCAAGCGGTTCGCGGTGGCCCTCGCCGTCATCGCCGTCCTGGTGGCGGCCCTGGTCGCCACCCAGACGCCGCTCCTCGACGTCGACCGCGTGCGCGTCGACGGCGTGACCCACAGCGATGCCGCCGAGGTGCGCCGAGTCGCCCGGATCGAGCGCGGCGACACCATGGTCGGCGTCGATGCGGGCCGGGCCGCGGCCCGGATCGAGGGCCTGCCCTGGGTCGCGCAGGCGACCCTGGCCCGCCGCTGGCCGGGGACGATCGAGATCCACGTGACCGAGCGCGAGCCCCTGGCGGTGGTCGAGGTGGTCGAGGGCCGAGTCGCGTTGGTCGACAAGGACGGGCGGGTCCTGGCGGTAACCCGCCAGCCACCTCCCGGACTCCCGGAAGTAACCGGCGTCCGCGGGCGCATTGCCGAGGGCGAGGAGCTGGGGCGCGGTGCCCGCGACGCCCTGACGGTGCTGCGCGCGCTGGGTGAACGCCTGTCCGGCGTGGTGACCTCGGTCTCCTCCGACCTGGACGCGGCCCTGGCCGACCGCGGGGAGATCCGGTTCGGCAGCACCGACGATCTCGACGACAAGATCGTGGCCGTCGAGACCGTCCTGGCCGACGTGGACGTGGCCTGCCTCGGGCTGCTCGATGTGCGCGTTCCGGGAAGTCCGGCCTTGACCCGTCACCAGAGGTGTTCGTAGGCTGCGAGAACAACCAGAGGTTGAGGAAAAGTATCGACCTCCACTTGAGGCTGAGGCCGGTGCCGGTGGGGCTGCGGGCCTTTGGTACTTTCTCGAAACCCCTGCTCGGGAGCAACGGCGGTTCCGAGCCGGACAAATTCTCCCCGGTGACCCTCGAAGGTGGAGGTGGGACGACCCATGGCCGGCAATCCGCAGAACTACTTGGCCGTGATCAAAGTGGTCGGGATCGGGGGTGGCGGCGTCAACGCGGTGAACCGCATGATCGACGCCGGGCTGAAGGGCGTGGAGTTCATCGCCATCAACACCGACGCCCAGGCGCTGCTCATGAGCGATGCCGACGCCAAGCTCGACATCGGTCGAGAGCTGACGCGGGGCCTCGGGGCGGGCAGCGATCCCGAGGTGGGCCGGCAGGCTGCGGAGGAGCACAGCGACGAGATCGAGGAGATCCTGAAGGGCGCCGACATGGTGTTCATCACCGCCGGCAAGGGCGGCGGCACCGGCACGGGGGGTGCGCCGGTGGTGGCCGAGATCGCCAAGAGCATCGGGGCGCTCACCATCGGCGTGGTGACCCGGCCGTTCTCGTTCGAGGGCCGGCGCCGGGCGGTGCAGGCGGAGCAGGGGATCCAGCACCTCAAGGAGAAGGTCGACACCCTCATCGTCATCCCCAACGACCGGTTGCTGACCGTGTCCAACGAGAAGACGTCGATGGTCAACGCCTTCAAGATGGCCGACGAGGTGTTGCTGCAGGGCGTGCAGGGCATCACCGACCTCATCACCACGCCCGGCCTCATCAACACCGACTTCGCCGACGTGAAGATGATCATGAGCAACGCCGGCTCGGCGCTGATGGGCATCGGCTACGGGTCCGGCGAGGGCCGCGCCCTCCAGGCATCGCGCAACGCCATCTCCAGCCCGTTGCTCGAGGCCTCGATCGAGGGCGCCCGCGGCATCCTGCTAACCATTGCCGGCGGCAGCGACCTCGGCCTGTTCGAGGTCAACGAGGCGGCCGAGGTCATCCACGGCGTCGCCCACCCCGACGCCAACATCATCTTCGGCTCGATCATCGACGACGAGATGGGCGACGAGGTGCGGGTCACCGTCATCGCCGCCGGGTTCGACCGCTGGGACGACACCGGCAAGGGGACGGTGCGGGCGCGGGGTGCCAACGGGTCAGACACCTCGAGGGGGGCGCCGTCGTTCGAGGACACCACCGGCTCGCTGAGCTCGGTCTCGCCGTCGTTGGACGATCTCGATCTCGACAGCGACGACGAGTTCGACGTCCCGTCGTTCCTCAAGTAGCCGGGGAGGTCCTCGGTGGGTGTCCGGGCGCCGACCGCGGTGGTGCCGCCGACATCGTTGGCGTTGGCGTTGCCGTCCGGGCTGACGGCCCATGTCCGGTTGACCAGCGCCGCCGACGGGGACTTCGCCGTCGGTCAGCGGGCGGACGACCTGGCGGCGCGGCGCCACGCGCTGGTGCCGTTGCCGTGGACGTGGCTCCACCAGGTCCACGGCGACCGGGTGGTCGTCGTCGAGGAGCCCGGCGCGCACGCCGGTGCCTACGCCGACGCCGCGGTGACCGCGCGGCCGGGGGCAGCGCTGGCCATCCAGACCGCCGACTGCGCGCCCGTGGCGCTGGTCGCCGACGAGGGTGTGGTGGCCGCCGTTCACGTCGGCTGGCGGGGGTTGGTCGCCGGCGTCGTGGAAGCAGCGGTGCACGCCATCCGCCGGACGGGTGGCACCCGGCTGCGGGCGGTCATCGGCCCGTGCATCCACGCCTGTTGCTACGAGTTCGGCGCCTCGGACCTCGATCGCGTCGCAGTTCGCTATGGCGACAGCGTCCGGGCGACGACCCGGTCGGGCCGGTCAGCCCTCGACCTCCCGGCCGCCGTCACGTCGGCGCTGGCAGCGATCCCCAGTGCGGCGGTGACACGCGCCGGGCCGGGGTGCACCGGCTGCGGCACGCCGGCGACGTTCTCGCATCGGGCCCGCGGCGACACCGCACGCCAGGCCATGGTCGTGTGGCTCGAGGGCGATGGCTGTGGGGCGCAGCCCCAGCGGGGACAGTGATGAACACGGCCGCCGCGATCGACCTCCCCAGTCGGGTGGCGGCCGTGCGGGACCGCATCGCCCGGGCGGGCGGCGATCCACAGGCGGTGCGTCTGGTGGCGGTCACCAAGGGTTTCGACGCCGCCGTCGTGCGGGAGGCGCTCGACGCGGGGCTCGAGGACATCGGCGAGAGCTACGTGCAGGAACTGGTCGGCAAGGCCACCGAGCTCGGGGCGAGCACCGACGACCGGGGGCCGCGCTGGCACTTCGTCGGTCGGCTGCAGCGCAACAAGGTGCGCAAGGCGGCGCCGTACGTCTCGGTCTGGCACAGCGTCGATCGCCTCGCCCTGGGGGCGGAGATCGCCCGCTTCGCGCCCGGCGCCGCCGTGCTGGCTCAGGTCAACACCTCCGGCGAGGCCAGCAAGGCCGGCTGCGAGCCCTCGATGGCGCCGGGGCTCGTCGACGGCCTGCTCGACCTCGGCCTCGACGTGCGCGGGCTGATGACGATCGCACCGGCCGGTCCCGCCGAGGCGGCCCGGGCGGCATTTCGGGCTCTGGGCGACCTGGCGCAGCCGCTGGGGCTGGAGGAGTTGTCGATGGGGATGTCCGACGATCTCGAGGTCGCGGTGCAGGAGGGGGCCACGATGGTCCGCGTCGGCCGTGACCTTTTCGGTCCGCGTCCCGATCCGGTGGGGGTGCGAGACTAGTTACCAGACACGGCCGTGGAGGACTCATGGCATCGATGTGGCGCAAGGCGATGCTCTACCTGGGGCTGGGCCCCGACGACGAGTACGACGACTTCGACGTCACCGGCGAGCACCCGGTGGCGCCGCACTCGGGCCCGGCGCGCTCGTCGGGCCGGCGGAGCAGCTCGGGCTCAGTGCAACGTGACCCGGAGCCCAGCGGATCGGTGCGCACGCTGGCACCAGACCGCCACGGCGACGACCGCAACGGCAACGGCCACGCGCACGGCCACGCGCACGGCCACGCGCACGGCCACGCGGGCGGAGAGGACCTGACCGGGGACGTCTCGCCCGGGCGCGATCCGGTGGCGACCCGGCGCGGGTCCGACGTCGACCGCCCGGGACGCGGCCGCCGCGGGGTCGTGCGACCCCTGGCGCCCGGCACGACCACCAAGCCATTCGTGGTCGGGCCCACATCGTTCAACGACGCGCAGGACGTGGCCGACAAGTTCAAGGTCAATGTCCCGGTGATCCTCAACCTCCAGGGTGTCGACCGCGACCTCTCCCGTCGCATCATCGACTTCGCCAGCGGCCTCTGCTACGGCCTTGGCGGCCAGATGGAGCGGGTGGCGAACCAGGTCTATCTTCTGACGCCGAACGACGTCGAAGTCTCGCTCGAGGAGAGGCGTCGCCTCCGCGAGCGAGGCTACGAAGCCTGAACGCCCGCCTCGTCCGTCCGCCCGCCCGTCTTCGCCAGCACCGTCGGGAGCCACCCCACCCGTGATCATCGTCTGCATCGCGATCCAGCTCTACATGCTGGTCATCTTCGCCCGCATCATCATGAGCTGGTTCCTGCCCACGCCGGGCACGACCTACGCCCAGATCTACGACGTCTTCTACCGGCTGACCGAGCCGGTGCTGGCGCCAATCCGCTCGCTGTTGCCACCGATCCGCATGGGCGTAGCGGCGCTCGACCTGTCACCGATCATCGTCTTCCTCGTAGGTCAGATCGTGTACCGAGCGATCTGCTGAGAGGCCGGGCGGATGGTGCCACGTGACCCATACGCGCATGTTCTGAGGACGCCGGGGCCGAGCTTCAGTTCGCCTTGACCGGGTTCGTTACTCTGTCGCGCCATGGAACTGACCCCGCAGACGCTTCACGCTGTCGAGTTCCGGGAGGCACGGCGCGGTGGCTACAACACCCGCGACGTCGACGACTTCCTGGAGCGTGTGGCCGCAGGTGTCGGGCAGCTGCACGAGCGCCTGCGTGAGGTCGGCGCCCGGGCCGAGACCGCCGAGGCACGATTGCTCGACATGCAGCGGCAACTCGAGGAGGTACAGCGCCGGGGGCCGAGCGCGGCGCCGGCAGCGGCCCCGGGATTCCACCAGGCCGGTGTCAACGAGACCGACGACACGCTGCGGCGCACACTCGTGCTGGCCCAGCGCACTGCCGACGCCACCATCAAGGAGGCAAAGCAGGAGGCCAACCGCCTGCTGGACGAGGCCCGGGCCGAAGCCATGCGCACCCGGGGCGCCGCCGAGGACGAGGCGCGGCGGGGTGCCGACCATGCCCGGGCCTCCGTCGAGGCGGAGCTCGACGACCTGGTCGACCAGCGCGAGGCGCTCCGGGCCGACCTCGACGTGCTGAACCGCCACATCGACGAGCAGCGCGAGCGCATCCGCGCCGGGATCGCCGAGCTGCACAGAATCGTCGACGACGACGCCCGGCTGACCCCAGGCCCGGTGCCCGCCTTCGCCGACATCGAACGCCCTGCGGCCCCACCCCTTCCCAGCCGAGCGGCGTTCGGGTCCCGCTCGGCCGCGACCCCGCCGGCGCCACCGCCATCCGACCCCGCCGACGACCCGGCGTCGTTCGGCGCCGGAACTACGAGTGGCCATGTCGCCGCCCTCCAGGAGCCGCCTGCGTCCGACAACGGCCCGTGGAACCAGCCGATGCCGTTCATGGCGCCGGGTGACGCTCACCGCGTGAGCGGCGGCGGGAGAGAGGAACGCATCCCGTGGCTGCCGTCCGAGCTGCGTACGTCGGTGGGTGACGAGCCGCCCGCCCCGATGCCGCCGTCGGCGCCGTCACCCTCTGCCGGCGAGACGCTGGCTCCCGGCGGTGAACCCGGGGCCAATGGCACTGATGCGGCGGCCGAGCCCGAGAGCCGACCCAGCGAGTGGGGGCGGGCCATCTTCGATCCCGAGCAGCCCGACCCGCCGGAGAGCTGATACCTAAAGACTTGCGCGGATGGGTCACGTCCGGCGCGGCTTGCGATCCTGCGTTGCCGGGGCGCCTCGCTGTGAGGACGTCTCCGGCCGCCAAATGCCCACGCGTGGGCTGAACGAGCAGGCCTATCCGCTCGGCTCCTAAGCCGGGTCGATGGTCACGGCGACCTCGTGGCCGTCAACGGTGAGCGCATGGGCGCCGTCGGTGCCGGTCCTGGTGAGAGCGACCGCCAGGACCTCGTTCATCACGTAGCCGCGATGGGCGTCGAGCGCGGCCCAGACCTCGTCGTCGGCCCGGACCGTGAGGGCGACGCGGTCGGCGATGTCGAGCCCCACGTCCTTGCGGAGGTCGTTGAGGCTCCGCACCAGCTCACGGGCCAGTCCCTCCCGCCGTAGCTGGTCGTCGAGCTCGAGGTCGAGCGCCACCGCCCAGCCGCCGTCCTCGGCCAGGGCAAAGTCCTCGTGCCGGTTGGCCCGGACCTCGACCTCGTCGGCGGTCAGGCGCTGGCCGGCCACCTCGATGAACCCGTCGGCGTCGAGTCGGCGCCGCAACGCCGACCCGTCGGCCTCGGCCAACGCCCGCTTCACATCGTTGACCTGCGGTCCCAGGCGGGGACCGAGCGCCCGGAAGTTGGGCACGATCGTCCACGACATCAGCCCCGAGAGGGTGTCGACGTCGTCGAGCGCCTTGACGTTGAGCTCCGACGCGATCTCGTCGAGCGCCTCGCTCCCGAGCGTGGCGCCGGGATGCAGCAGCAGCGCGCGGCGCAGCGGCTGGCGCACCTTGACCTTGGCATCGGTACGGGCGGCCCGGCCGAGGACCACGAGGCGCCGGGCACCGCTCATCTGCGCGGCCAGCGCCTGGTCGCCGGCACCGGTCGGCAGCGGCCAGTCGGACAGGTGCACCGAGACGTCGCCCGTCAGTGTCACGTAGAGCTCGTCGGCCAGGAAGGGACAGAACGGCGCCAGCAGCTTGCAGGTCACCACCAGAGCGTGGTGCAGGGTGGCGTGGGCGTCGGGGTCGTTCGCCTTCCAGAACCGGGGCCGGCTGCGGCGGACGTACCAGTTCGACAGGTCGTCGACGAACCGGGCCAGGCGGGTGGCGCCACCGAGGGCGTCGAACTCCTCGAGGGCGTCCGTCACCCCGGACACGGTGGCGTCGAGCTCGCCCAGCAGCCAGCGGTCGAGCACGTGGGTCGGCTCCGGGGGCTCCCCGCCGGGGGCGGGCCGCCAGCCGTCGAGATCGGCGTAGGTGACGAAGAAGCTGAAGACGTTCCACAGTGTCAGCAGGGTCTGCCGCGTGGACTCACGGATGCCTTCCTCGAACACCCGCCTGGTCGACCACGGCTGGCCGGCCGAGAAGAAGTACCAGCGCAGGGCATCGGCGCCGAAGCCGCTGAAGATCTGCCAGGGATCGATGACGTTGCCCTTCGACTTCGACATCTTCTGGCCCTGCTCGTCGACGAGGAGCCCGAGGCAGAGGACGTTGCGGTAGGGCGTGGAGCCGAACACCAGCGTGTTGACCGCCAGCAGCGAGTAGAACCACCCACGCGTCTGGTCGATGGCCTCGCAGATGAAGTGGGCGGGGAAGCTGGCCTCGAAGCGCCCGTCGTCGGCGAACGGGTGGTGGAACTGCGCCGACGGCATCGATCCCGAGTCGAACCAGGCGTCCAGCACCGGCAGGAGGCGGCGGGCCGTGCCCTGGCACCCGGGCTCGGTGCACGTCCACGTGATGTCGTCGACATAGGGCCGGTGCAGATCGATGTCGGACAGGTCGCCTCCCGCCAACTCCGCGAGCTCGGCCAGGGACCCGATGCACGTGTCCGAGCCGCAGCCCCGGCAGCGCCAGATCGGCAGGGGCGTCCCCCAGTAGCGGTCGCGCGACAGGGCCCAATCGATGTTGGACTCGAGCCAGCGCCCGAACCGGCCGTGCTTGATGTGGTCGGGGTACCAGGTGACGGCCTCGTTCTGGGCCAGCAGGTCGGCGCGCCGTTCCTCGGTGCGGACGAACCACGACGTCTTGGCCCAGTAGATGAGCGGGGTGCCGCAGCGCCAGCAGTGGGGATAGCTGTGCTCGTAGGGCTGCTCGGCCACCAGCAGGCCACGTCGGCGGAGGTCGGCGATGATCTCGGGGTCGGCATCCTTGACGAAGCGCCCCTGCCACGGCGGCACCGTGTCGTCGAAGGAGGCCTCGGCGTCCACCGGATTGAGCACCGGCAGCCCCTCGGCGCGGCCCACCTGCGCGTCGTCCTCCCCGAACGCGGGCGCCAAGTGGACGATGCCGGAACCATCGTCGTCGCTCACGTAGCCGGCGACGACGACGCGCCATCCGTCCGACGCTGCCTCAGGCCCGGCGGGCGGGTCGACGAAGTCGAAGGGCCGCCGGTAGCGCCAGCCGGCCAGGTCGGTGCCGCGCCACCGCTCCCGCACCTCGGCCTCGGGGAACAACCGCGCCGCGGCCCGCTCGCCCAGGACCAGGTCGCGGCCCCCGCCCGAGGCGGCGATGCGCACGTAGGTGAACGCGGGACCGACCGCCGCCGCCACGTTGGAGATGAGCGTCCAGGGCGTGGTGGTCCACACCAGCAGGTCGGCGTCGGGCGCAGCCGAACCGTCGGCCTCGCCGGTGAGGGGGAAGCGCACGTAGATCGAGGGATCGACGACGTCCTCGTAGCCCTGGGCCACCTCGTGCGAGCTGAGCGCGGTCCCGCATCGCCCGCAGTAGGGCGTGACCCGGTGGCCCTCATAGAGCAGGCCCTTGTCCCACAGCTGACGGATGATCCACCAGACCGACTCGATGTAGTCGTTGGCCAGCGTCCAATAGGCGTCGGCGGTGTCGATCCACACGGCCGAGCGCTGCGTGAGTGCCGACCAATCCTCCACGTAGCGCTGCACCGACTCCCGGCAGCGCTGGTTGAAGGCCTCGATGCCGTACGCCTCGATGTCGGCCTTGGTGGCCAGTCCGAGCTCCTTCTCGACCTCCAGCTCGACGGGCAGGCCGTGGCAGTCCCACCCACCCTTGCGGGACACGTCGCGGCCCCGCATGGTCTGGAAGCGGGGGAACAGGTCCTTGAACGCCCGGGCCCACGCGTGGTGCAGGCCGGGCCGGCCGTTGGCGGTGGGGGGCCCCTCGTAGAAGTTCCAGGGCTCGGCGCCCTTGCGCAGCCGTGCCACCTCCTCGACGACCTCGTGCTCGCGCCAACGGGCCAGCACCCGCTCCTCGAGACCGGGGAGGTCCAGGCCGGGGTCGACGGGGCCAAAAGGCATGTTGCTCAGCGTAGGCCGCGGTGGGATTCGGCCCTCTCACGCGTATCCTGCACGCCTTCCCTTGACCCCCTGCGGGGGTCGGCGTACCATCCGGCACCCTTTTCCCGAGGACGGCGAGATCCCTCATGCCCAGAGCCACGAAAGCCGCTCCTGCCCGCAAGTCTGCCTCCCGCTCCAGGGCCACCAAGCGCTCGGGCGGGACCCCAACGCTCGACAAGTTCCTCGAGGGTCAACTCCAGGCCTTGACCGAGGAGCGGGCCACGTACCTGCGGCAGGCCGAGAGCCTGCAGGCCGAGGCCGACTCGCTCACCGAGGACCGCGAGCCGGGAGACGTCCAGTTCGACGAGGAGTCGGGCGAGGGTGACACTCTGGCCGTCGAGCGCGAACGTGACCTGGCGCTGTCCGCGCAGGCCCGGGCCGCCATCGAGCAGATCGACCGGGCGATCGAGAAGATCCACGAGGGTTCCTATGGCAAGTGCGACTCGTGCGGCACCACGATCCCCAAGGAGCGACTCCGGGCCCTGCCGTACGCCGCGCTGTGCGTGAAGTGCAAGAGCGGGGGTCTGGGCCTGGGTCGTTGACGGGGGAGGCGACCACCGCCGCCACCGCCCAACGGGCGCGGTGGTCACTGCTCCTGGGCGTCGCAGCCGCCGTCCTGGCCGTCGACCAGCTCACCAAGTGGTGGGCGGTCGAGACGCTCGACACGCGCGTGATCCACGTCGTGTGGACGCTGCAGCTCCAACTGACCATCAACCACGGCTCGGCTTTCAGCGTGGCCCGGGGCCGTGGTGCCCTGATCTCGCTGCTGGCGCTGGTGGTGGTGGCCGTGCTGTTGCGCTCGGGTCGCTACGCCACCCGGCCGGGCGTGGCGGTAGCGATCGGCCTGGTCTTCGGGGGGGCGCTGGGCAACCTGATCGACCGCGCCTTTCGGGACGGCGACGGCCTGCTGGGGGGCGGAGTCGTCGACTTCATCGACCTGCAGTGGTGGCCGGTGTTCAACATCGCAGACGCCGCCATAGTCGTGGGCGCCCTGCTGCTGTTCGGCACGCAGTGGCGCCACGGCGACGAGGGACCCGCTTGAGCGAGGGTCGATGCCGCGGATCACGGACGCCACGGGGGACGGAGGCTGACGGGCAATGGGGCGACCGGAGGAATCGACCCTCGTAGCGGTCGTGCCGCGGGCGCTCGACGGCCAGCGGCTCGACCGGGTGGTCGCCATGATCGCCGGCTGCAGCCGGTCCGACGCCGCGGCGCTGGTCGATGCCGGGGACGTGACGATCGGGGGGCGGGCGGTCACCACCCGCTCGCATCGGGTTGCGGAGGGCGATGAGCTCGAGGTGGCCACCGCCGATCGGTCCGCCGAGGAGGTCTTGGCCCCCGATCCCACCGTCGACGTGCCGCTGGTGTACGAGGACCCCGACCTGCTCGTCGTCGACAAACCCGCGGGCCTGGTGGTGCATCCCGGGGCCGGCCAGCACTCGGGAACCCTGGTCCACGGGTTGCTCGCCCGCTACCCCGAGATCCGCGCCGTGGGTGAGCCCGATCGGCCGGGCATCGTCCACCGCCTCGACAAGGGCACGTCGGGGCTGCTGCTGGTCGCCCGCTCCCAGCCCGCCTACGAGGCGCTGGTGGCGATGCTGGCAGCCCGCGGGGTCGAGCGGCGCTACCGGGCCCTGGTCTGGGGTGCGGTCGACTCGCCGACCGGGATGGTCGACGCACCCATCGGGCGCAGCGCCCGTGATCGCACCCGCATGGCGGTGACGCTGACCGGCAAGGACGCCCGCACCCGCTACGAGGTGGTCCGCGGCTTCACGGACCCGGTGGCCGTCACCGAGCTGCGCTGCAAGCTCGAGACCGGGCGGACACATCAGATCCGGGTCCACATGGCGTCGATCGGCCACCCCGTCGTCGGGGACACCCGCTACGGCGGTCGCCGCGCGTCGCTGCCGTCGCCGAGGCCGTGGCTGCACGCCGAGCACCTGGCCCTGGAGCACCCCGTCACCGGCGAGCCCCTGGCGTTCGACTCCCCGCTGCCGGCCGACCTGGCCGCGGTGCTGGCCGGCCTGCGCTGACGGCCCTCACCGTTTCGGCGTTCGGACGTTGCGGATTTCGGCGCTTGCGGTAGCCGGTGGGTGCGACCCTTCCGTCAATCGACGGGCTCGACCACGGGCCAATCGCGCTCGCCGCGGGCCATCCTGGCGATGTCGGCAAGCGTCAGCTCGTCGAGGTGGCGGCGCATGTGCTCGCCCAGCACCCCCCAGATCGCCAGCAGCACGCACTGGCCCTCGTGATCACAGGCGCCGTTCTGGTGGGGCTCGCCGAAATCGCCCACGGTGATGGGGCCGTCGACCGCACTCACGATGTCGCCCAGCGTGATCGTGGCGGGCTCCCGCGCCAGCACGTAGCCGCCGCCGACCCCCCGCTTCGACCGGACCAGCCCCGCCCCCTTGAGCGCCAGGAGGATCTGCTCGAGGTAAGGCTGCGGCAGCCCGGTGCGCTCGGCGATGTCGCGGACCGAGGTCGGGCCCGCCTCGGCCGCGTGCAGCGACAGCGACAGCAGTGCCCGGCTGGCGTAGTCACCGCGGGTCGACACCTTCATGCCGCGAGCGTAACGAGTCGGTCGCAGACCGGCGCCGCTAGTGGGCGCGAGGGTCCACTAGGGGTGGCGGCCGGGGTCGGGCTGGACTGTACGGGGCGCAGTGCGAACCCGGAGGCGACGCCCGAACGCCACTGCCCGCTCGGCGCCGGGCTGGGTACGGTGGATCCCGGAAAGGCACAGGCGTGGTCCAAGAACCCCTACTACCTGACTACGGCGGGGCCTGCGTCACGAACGTCGTGCCTGCGCTCCTGGGACCCCCCGACGACGCGCCGCGCTGGCTTCCGGGGATCGTCGTCGACGCGCGCCAGGTCGTGCTATTCGTGCTCGACGGCATGGGGTGGGAGCAGCTCACGGCCCGGCGCCCCCTGGCGCCCACGCTGTCGGCCATGGAGGGAGGACCGATCACCACGGTGGCGCCGTCGACGACGGCGTCCGCGCTCACGTCGATCACCACCGGCCTGCCGCCCGGGGAGCACGGCATCGTCGGCTACCGCATGGCGGTCCATGGCGAGGTCCTCAACGTGCTGCGCTGGGCGACCGCCGCCGGCGACGCCCACCACAGCCTGCCGCCCGCCAAGATGCAGACGACGGCCCCGTTCCTAGGCCAGCGCCCCCCGGTGGTGACGCGGGCCGAGTACCGCCGCTCGGGGTTCACCGGCGCCCATCTCGAGCCCGCCCGGTTCTGGGGCTACCGCACGATGGCGACCATGGTGACCGAGGTCGAGAGCCTCCTGGCCCGTGGCGAGCCGTTCGTCTACTCCTATTACGACGGCCTGGACAAGGTGGCCCACGAGTACGGCCTGGGGGAGTACTACGACGCCGAGCTGGCCTGGATCGACCAGGTCGTCGACCGGATCGTCTCCCGCCTGCCGGCGGGCGCGGCCCTGGTGGTCATCGCCGATCACGGCCAGGTCGAGACCGGCGACGACGTCGTGGAGCTGGCGGCGCCGGTGTTGGGACAGTGCTCGATGCAGTCAGGGGAGGCGCGCTTCCGCTGGCTGCACGCGCGGCCGGGCCGGGCCGGCGCCCTGTGGGAGGCAGCCGCCGAGCACCACGGCGATGACGCCTGGGTGGTCACGCGGGACGAGATGGTGGCGGCGGGCTGGCTGGGCCCGGTGGTCACCGAGGCGGCCCGGTCCCGGCTGGGGGACGTGGCCCTGGTGGCGCGGACCCGCGCGGCCTTCCACGACCCCCAGGACGTCGGCCCCTACGAGCTGATCGGCCGCCACGGGTCGCTGACGTCGGCCGAGATGCTGGTCCCCCTCCTGGCCGCCCGGCGTTGATCACGAGGGATTCCTCCCGGCGCGCGGGATACGCGGGCGACCGTGGCAGGATGGCCCGCATGTCGTTCACCGACGATCAGAACGCCAGCCAGCCCGGGCCTGGTCAGCCGCCACCGGGTTCGACCGACGGGAGCGCCGTCGGGGGCTCGGTCGCCGGTCCGGTCGAGCACCCGGAGGTGGTGCCGCCCGGCGAGGCGCGGGATCAACCCAACGAGGCCGTCGAGCAGCCGGCCAAGGTGATGCGGATCGGGTCGATGATCAAGCTCCTGCTGGAAGAGGTCCGCCAGTCCGAGCTCGACGAGCAGAGCCGCGACCGGCTGCGGGAGATCTACGAGACGTCGATCTCGGAGCTGTCGGGGGCCCTGTCGCCCGATCTGCGCGACGAGCTGGGCCGCCTGGCGCACCCCTTCGCCGACACGGCGACCCCCAGCGAAGCCGAGCTGCGGGTCGCCAAGGCCCAGCTCGTGGGCTGGCTGGAGGGACTGTTCCACGGCATCCAGGCCACGCTCTTCGCCCAGCAGATGGCGGCCCGCCAGCAGCTCGACGAGATGCGCCGCCGGCTTCCTCCGGGTGCACCGCAGCCCAACGTCGAAGCGGAAACCCGCCCGGGAACGTATCTCTAGGGGCGTGTCGGGGTCCCGCCATGGGTCACCGAACGTGTGGGGCCCTCTTCCCTGGGTAGTGTGCCTCTCTTCCAGGTCAGAGGGCACGTAGGCTGGCGCTGATGGGGATGCCGGGAAACGCGCGCTTGGGCCGCTTGCGCGAGCACGGGGCTCGGGCACTGTTGATGCTCGCCGTTGCTGTGGTGGTGGCGATCGTCGCGGTCGGACTGGTGGCCGCCGACGTCGATCGCGTCGAGGTCGTGGCCACCCTGCTGTTCGTCCCGGTGTTCGCGGCGGGACTCGTCGTGGGACGTAGCGCGGGATTGCTGGCTGCCGCCGCCGCCACGATCGTGTACCTGGCCCTCCGCTCCGCCGACGTGGACGCCGCCGGGGTGTCGAGCGTGGGGCTGCTGGCCGTGACGCGGGCGGCCGCGTACGCGGTGGCGGCCGAGGTGGGACTCCGGGCCCAGCCGTTGGCCGACCGCCTGTCGCAGGGCAACGAATGGGACGACTCGCCGCTCGTGGCGCGGGGCCGCGCCTTCTCCAAGCGGGACCGCCCCGGGGACGACGCGTTCGCCGCCGGCCAGCCGACGTCGGTGTGGGTCGCGAGGCCGGCCGACGATCCCGACTACGCCGGGTCGACCTACGCCGACTCGCCCGCGTGGTCGGAGCCCGCGCCGGTGCCGGCCGAGGTGGGCGCGACCGGCTCGGAATGGGCCGATCCCCTGGGGTCACTCGGGTCGGATCCCGGCTGGCCATCGGAGCCGCCCGCACGCCCGCTGGCCTCGAGTGGCTGGCCGCCGGACCCGCCCACCGTGTCTCCCCCACCCTGGTCCGATCCGTACGGGAGCCGGGCTGTTCGGGGGGAGGCGGACCCCAGCGACTGGGCCCCGCCCGCCCCATCGCCGGCGCCCTGGTCCGATCCTGGGGGGACCCCCGCGGTCGCCGATCCGGATGGCGCCCGCGGGCAGCCGGGGGCGTGGTACGACGCCGTGCCGCCGCCGGTGCGGCCCGCCTCGCCGCCCCGGCACGCGGCACCCGCGGCTCCGTCGGCGCCGACCCCGCCGATCGATCCGGAGACCCGGTTGTGGACCGCACGCTTCCTGTGCGACCGCATCGCCGCCGAGAAGGCGTACTGCGAGCGCACCGGGAGCCCGTTCTCCCTGGTCCTGGTCCAGGTGCCCGACGAGCCCTTCGCACTGCTGCCGTACCGGCGCCAGGTCACGCTCCTGCGGGAGCTGGGTCACCAGTTCGTGGCGGGTGGGGTGATCGACCACCTGGTCCACGTACCGGACCAGACCCAGCACTGGTTCGCGGTCGTGCTCCCCGACATCGATCGCGCCGGCGCCCAGGTGCTGGAGCGGCGCCTGCGCATGGGGATCGGCGGCTACCTCCGCAGCCGCGGCCTGCCGCTCCCCGAGCTGGAGAGCGCCTCGCTCACGTCCCCCGACGACGATCGGGCGCTGGGCGCGATCTGGGACGCGCTCGCGGTCCGGGGTGATCCGGCTGGCGCCGGGTCCTCGTCCGGCGTCCTGGCCTACTGATCCTCCAGGGCGCACGGCTCGGCGCGGAACGGTCCCGGGCCGCCCGTCCGGCGCGCTACGCTCGACGAATCACACGGGTGTCATTTGTCCACAGGCCCCTGTGGACGACCACGCCGGTGAACTGATCGAGCAGGTTCGCGACGGAGGGAGTCGGCCGGGGTGCATCCTCGAGGAAGCTTCACCCACCTCCACGTCCACACCGAGTACTCGATGCTCGACGGGGCTGCCCGTATCGGCGAGGTCGTGGGCGCCGCCGTCGCCGACGGCCAGCCGGCCCTCGGCATCACCGACCACGGCAACATGTACGGCATCCTCGACTTCTACAAGGAGTGCCGGAAGCAGGGGATCAAGCCCGTCCTGGGCACCGAGGCCTACATGGCCCACGAGTCCCGGTTCGAACGCCCGGCGCGGCGGGGACGGGTCGACGACACCGGCGGCGACACCGACGGCGGCAAGAAGCTCTACTACCACCTGACGCTGCTGGCAGAGACCAACGAGGGCTACCGCAACCTGATCCAGCTCGCCAGCCGCGCCTTCCTCGAGGGGTACTTCTACAAGCCTCGCCTCGACTGGGAGACGCTGGCCGACCACGCCGGCGGCCTGATCGCCACCACCGGATGCCTGGGCGGGCACGTGCTCCAGTCGATGCTCCAGGGCGACATCGAGGGCGCCACGGCCAAGGCGGCACGGCTGCAGGACATCTTCGGCAAGGACAACCTGTTCGTCGAGCTGCAGGACCACGGCATCGCCGAGCAGCACAAGACCAACCCTCAGCTGGTCGAGATCGCCCGGCGCATCGGGGCGCCGCTGCTGGCCACCAACGACAGCCACTACGTCCACCAGCACGACGCGGTGGCCCACGACGCGCTGCTGTGCGTGCAGACCGGTTCCCTGATGAGCGACCCCAACCGGTTCAAGTTCCACGGCGACCAGCACTACCTGAAGTCCGCCGCCGAGATGCGGTCGCTGTTCCGCGAGGTCCCCGAAGCGTGCGAGAACACGCTGTGGATCGCCGATCGGGCCGACGTCGAGATCGCCTTCGGCAAGCCGCAGCTGCCCACCTTCCCCCTGCCCGATGAGTTCGCCAGCGACGGCGACTACCTGCGCCACCTCACGTTCGAGGGGGCCAAGCAGCGCTGGGGCGATCCGCTGCCCGACAACATGGTGGAGCGGCTGGCGTACGAGCTGCAGGTCATCGCCGACATGGGCTTCAGCTCGTACTTCCTCATCGTCTGGGACCTCATCGCCCACGCTCGGCGCAACGGCATCCGGGTGGGCCCGGGGCGGGGGAGCGCCGCCGGTTGCGCGGTGGCGTACTGCCTGCGCATCACCGACCTCGATCCCATCCGCTACGACCTCCTGTTCGAGCGCTTCCTCAACCCGTCGCGCATCTCCATGCCCGACATCGACATGGACTTCGACTCCCGCTTCCGGGACGAGATGATCCGCTACGCCGCCGAGCGCTACGGCCGCGACCACGTCGCCCAGATCGTCACCTTCTCCACCATCAAGGCCCGGGCGGCCGTGCGCGACGCCGCCCGGGTGCTGGGCCAGCCCTACGCCGTCGGCGACCGGGTGGCCAAGGCCATGCCGCCGTTGATCATGGGCCGGGACACGCCCCTGTACGCGTGCCTCGATCCCGACCCGCGCTTCGAGGACGGCTACAAGATGGCGGCCGAGTTGCGACAGATGTACGAGGACGATCCCGACGTCCGGCAGGTGGTCGACGTGGCCAAGGGCCTCGAGGGCCAGCGCCGCCAGGACGGGATCCACGCCGCCGCCGTGGTGATCACCAAGGAGCCGCTCACCGAGTACCTGCCTATCCAGCGCAAGCCCGAGAACGGCCAATCGCTCGAGGACGCCCCGATCGTCACGCAGTACGAGATGCACGGCGTCGAGGAGCTGGGCCTGCTCAAGATGGACTTCCTGGGGCTGCGCAACCTCGACGTGATCTCCGACACCGTCGAGGTGATCCGCCACACCCGGGGCGTCGAGCTGGACATCGACCGCGTGCCCCTCGACGACGACCCCACGTACGAGCTGCTACAGCGGGGCGACTCCGTGGGCGTGTTCCAGCTGGAGGGCGGGCCGATGCGGGCGCTCATGCGGTCGCTGCAACCGACGACGTTCGAGGACGTGGCCGCGCTGGTGGCGCTCTACCGCCCGGGCCCCATGGCCGCGAACATGCACAACGACTACGCCGACCGCAAGAATGGCCGCAAGCCGGTCGAATATCTGCACCCCGACGCCGCCGAAGTGTTGGGTGACACATACGGTCTATGCATCTATCAGGAGGGAGTTATGCGGATCGCACAGCGATTCGCCGGATACTCTCTCGCCGAGGCTGACAATCTGCGGAAGGCAGCCGGCAAGAAACGCCGCGAGATCATGGCGGCCGAGCGCGAAAAGTTCATTGAAGCGTGCGACCGCACCGGCTATGGGGCCGGGCTGGGCAAAGCGTGGTTCGACATCATCGAGCCTTTTGCCGATTATGCGTTCCCCAAGGCGCACGCATATGGGTATGGGTTCGTCGCCTACCAGACGGCTTACCTCAAGGCCAATTTCCCGGCCGAGTACCTGGCCGCGTTGCTCACCAGCGTCAAGGCCAGCCTCGAGAAGGCGGCCATCTACCTCGCCGAGTGCCGAGCCATGGGCATCGCGGTCGAGGTGCCGGACATCAACCGCTCGGCGTCGGACTTCGTTCCGGTGGTGGCGGAGCGCGACGGTGGGGCCCAGAATGCGCCCCCGAGCGGGCGGGGGAGCGAGAAGCGCGTCATCATCTTCGGCCTATCGGCGGTGCGCAACGTCGGCGAGGGGCTCGTGGGCCACATCGTCGCCGAGCGCGAGGCCAACGGGCCGTACGCCGACTTCTACGACTTCTGCCGGCGGGTCGACCCTTCCGTGCTCAACAAGCGCACAATCGAGTCGCTGATCAAGGCGGGGGCCTTCGACAGCGTCGGCCACAAGCGCAGGGGCCTCCTAACGGTGTTCGAGCAGATCGTCGACCACACCCTTGCCCGGCGTCGCGAGCGCGACATGGGGATCATGACGTTGTTCGGCGACGCCGACGATGCCGGTGCCGGCGGCTTCGGCGACTTCGAGCGCACGGCCATCCCCGACCTCGAGTTCGACAAGCGCGACCGATTGGCGTTCGAGAAGGAGATGCTGGGGCTCTACGTGAGCGATCACCCCCTGCTGGGCGCCGAGGCTGTCCTTACCCGCAGGGCCGACTGTTCGCTCGACGAGCTGGCCGACCTCGACGATGGAGAGCTCAAGGCCGTGGGCGGCGTGGTGACCGCGCTGCAGCGCAAGTGGACCCGCCGGGGCGATCTCATGGCGGTGTTCACCCTCGAGGACCTGCGGGCCGCGGCCGAGGTGATGGTCTTCCCCCGCACGATGACCGAGCACGGGCACAAGCTGGCCGACGATGCGGTCGTCATCGTGCGGGGCCGGGTCGACACCCGCGACGACGCCCCCAAGCTCATCGCCCAGTCGATCGACGTGGTCGAGGTGGCCACCGGCCAGGTCGAGCCGCTGCGGCTCCGCGTTCCGCCCCAGCTGTTGTCCGAGGCCAAGGTGGCGCACCTCAAGCGGGTCCTCGCCGATCATCCCGGCGAGTCACCGGTCTTCCTCCAGCTCGGAGAGGAGCGGGTCGTTCGGCTACCCGAACGGTGGAACGTGGACGCCAGCAACGGCCTCGTCGGCCAGCTCCGGGAGGCGCTGGGCCCCGCCGCCATCCTCAGCTGACGAGGCGTCAGGGGGGCACCGCGCGCGCGTGTTCGGTCATCGGAGTTGCGCGTCCCGTGTCGTTTGACTGGACTAGTGGCTTGTTGCCGCACGCAGAACGGGGGCTACGCCGGAGATGTCGATCGCTGTAGACACCAAGGACTGCACGGCCCTCAGCGACGCTGAGCTGGTCGAGATGGCCGATCTCTGCGCGGAAGCCCAGTACAGCCATGAGATCGGCACGCTGTCGAAGCAGGCCGAGGCGTGGGTGCTGATCACACAGGTCCGCGACGAGGCCAAGCTCAAGGGCTTTGCCTTCTCCACGCTCGAGCGGATCGGTGGCACGCCGTGTGTGCTGGTGGGCATGGCGTCGGTCCGCCGCACCTCCAAGCGCGACACGGTGCTGCGCGCGCTCATGCAGGACCTGCTGCGCCGGGCCGTGCTCGCGTTCCCCGACGAGGACGTGCTGGTCTCGGCCCGATTCGGCGACGTCGGCGGCTTCGATGCCTTCCGCAACCTCAACGACATCGTGCCCCGGTCCGGCCACAAGGCGACCGGCGAGGAGCGCGCCTGGGGTGGGCGCCTGGCCAAGCGCTACGGCATCGAGACCAGCGCCTACGACCAGCGGGCCTTCGTCGCCCGCGGCGACGGCAGCGGTCCCGCGCCGGTGTTCGACCACGAGACGCTGCACCTGGAGCAGAGTGACCAAGAGGTGGTCGAGCGGTTCGAGGGGTTGCACGCGGGCAAGGGCGACAGCCTCATCGGCTTCGGCTGGGCGATGGAGGAAGACCTCCGCAAGCTCGCCTGACTGGCGGGGGCGCATGGAGTTCGGCGACGCGGTCCGGCGGCGTCGCATGGTGCGGGCGTTCGACGGACGCCCGGTGCCGCCGGAGCTGATCGACCGGCTCCTCGACCTGGCCCGGCGGTCGCCCTCGGCGGGCAACACCCAGCCCTGGGCGTTCGTGGTCCTGGAGGGCGCGCAGACGGCGGCGCTGTGGGACATCACACTGCCCGCCGACCGGCGCGCTGCGTTCCGGTGGTCGGGGCTGCTCAGCGCGCCCGTGGTGGTGGTACCGCTGGTGTCGCCGGACGCCTACGTCGGGCGCTACCGCGAGCCCGACAAGCGGACCACCGGCCTGGGGACCGCCGAATCTGCATGGCCCGTTCCCTATTGGTGGGTCGACGGGGGGATGGCCGTGCAGACGCTGCTGCTCGCCGCCGTCGATGCCGGGCTGGGGGCGCTGTTCTACGGCCTGTTCGACCATGAGCGGCCCGTGCTCGACCATCTGGGCGTGCCGTCCGGCTGGCGGGCTGTGGGCGCGATCGCCGTGGGTTGGCCGGCGCCCGACGAGCCCGGGCTGTCCTCGGGGCGGCGTCGCCCGCCGTTCGACGACGTGGTGCACCGGGGCGGCTGGTAGGAGCCGCGGTTAGCGTCCGCCGCAATGGAGCTGCAGACGGCCATCGACCTCGACAGCACCACCAACACGAGGGTGGTGCTCCGCCAGCGGCCCGAGGGCCTGCTCGCCGCGGACGACGTCGAGCTGCAGGACGGCGTCGCCGTGCCGCTCCCGGCCGAGGGCGAGGCGCTGCTCGAGGTCGACTGGATCGGCATCGACGCCACCGTGCGTACGTGGCTGTCCAAGGCCGAGGGGTACCTGCCGGCGGTCGAGGTCGGCGAGCCGGTGCGGGCGAGCGGCATCGGCCGCGTGGTGGCCACCCGCGCCGAGCGCTTCCCGCTCGGCCAGGCGGTGTACGCGCTACCGGGTTGGCAGCGCTACGGCATCGTGCGTGACGACCCGCTGGCGACGCCGCTTGGTGAGGACGTCGACGCCCCGGCCCTCCTCGCCCTCTACGGCGCCACGGGGCTGACCGCGTACGTGGGGTTGATCGACATCGGCCAGGTCCAGGAAGGCGAGACGGTGGTCGTGTCGGCGGCCGCCGGCGCCACCGGCTCGCTGGCGGCTCAGATTGCCAAGATCAAGGGCTGCCGCGTCGTCGGCATATGCGGACGGGACGACAAGGCGCGCTGGCTGCTCGACGACCTCGGCCTGGACGGTGCCATCAACCACCGCACCGACGACGTGCACGCCCGGCTCCGGGAGCTGTGCCCCGACCGGGTCGACGTCTACTTCGACAACGTGGGCGGCCCCATCCTCGATGCGGTGCTCGACCGCCTGGCCATGCACGCCCGGGTCGTGCTGTGCGGCGCCATTGCCATCTACAACGAGCATGGGCGCCCGCCGGGACCCTCGAACTACTTCCAGCTCATCAACCGCCGCGCCCGCATGCAGGGCTTCCTGTCGCTCGACCACTGGGACCGTTTCGGCGAGGTGGCTGCCACCCTCGGGAACTGGGCGGCCCAGGGGAAGCTGAAATACCGCACCCAGGTCTACGAGGGACTGGGGTCGGCGGTCAACGCCCTCAACGCGTTGTTCACCGGCGACAACATCGGCAAGACCGTCATCCGCGTCTTTGAAGAAAAAGCGGGGCGATAGCCCGAAATATCTTCAAAGACCGGCTTGGAGCTGGGCCGCCAGCGCCTCGGGATCCTCGGCCGGGAGCTGGCAGGCATAGTTGCGGCACACGTAGGCGCGGCCGTCGTCGCGGCCCTCCCACAGGGGCGACGGGTAGCGCTCGCCCCACGCCAGCACCGCGCCGGGGAGGAACCGGCTCTGCACGACCGCGACCAGGTCCGGGCGCTCGCCGGCCACCACCACCTCGTCGATGCCGTGGACGGCGAGGTCGACGGCGGTCAGCAGGTGGCCGAAGGCAGTCGGGTGCTGGCTGGCCAGCGACCCGGTCAGGCGCAGGATCGGCTCGGCGTGGTCGCGGTAGCGCTCCTCGCCCGTGAGGGCGGCCAGCCGCAGCAGAGCGACCGCCGCCAGGCTGTTGGCGCTGGGGGTGGCGTTGTCCATCAGGTCCTTGTTGCGGGCCACCAACCGCTCGGCGTCGCGCCCGGTCGTGAACAGGCCGCCCCGTTCCTCGTCCCAGAAGAGCTCGAGGAGCGCGTCCGCGGTGCTGCGGGCGGCGTCCATCCAGCGCGCCTCGCCCGTGGCCTCCGACAGCCGCACGAACGCGTCGACGAGTGCCGCGTGATCGGCCGCGTACGCGAGGATCGGACGCCTACCGGCCTGCCACGAGCGCAGCCAGCGGCCGTCCTCGCGCCGTAGCGAGCGCAGCAGGAACTCGCCTGTGCCCACGGCGGCATCGAGCCAGTCGTGCCGGCCCGTGGCGGCGGCCGCCTCCGCCAGCGCCGCCAGCATGAGCCCGTTCCACTCGGCCAGGACCTTGTCGTCGAGCCCGGGCCGCACCCGCCGCTCGCGGGCGGCGAACAGGCGCGCCCGCGCCTGTGCGATGCGGGGCGGCCGGGAGAGATCGACGGGTCCCCGGCCACGGGCATGGATGCGGTTGAGGATGGTGCGGCCCTCGAAGTTGCCGCCCGGCGTCACGCCGTAGAAGGCCATGACCTCGTCGGCCAGGACACGGTCGCCGTCGAGCGCCGCCGCGACCTGGTCGGGGGTCCAGACGTAGAAACGGCCTTCCTCGCCCTCGCTGTCGGCGTCCTCGGCGGAGAAGAACGCTCCCTCGGGGTGGCGCAGGTCCCGCAGCACGTACGCCACCGTCTCGTCGAGCACCTGCCGGTAGCGCTCGTGGCCCGTGACCTGCCAGGCGTGGAGGTAGGCACGGGCCAGCAGCGCCTGGTCGTAGAGCATCTTCTCGAAGTGCGGCACCAGCCACACGGCGTCGACCGAGTAGCGGGCGAAGCCGCCACCCAGGTGGTCGTAGATCCCGCCCGAAGCCATGGCGTCGAGCGACGTCTCCACCACCCCCTGGATGTCCGGATCCGCTGTCGTTTGGCGGGCCAGAGCGCGCACCAGCAGGTCGATGCCCATGGCCTGGGGGAACTTGGGCGCGCCGCCGAAGCCGCCCCGAGCGTCGTCATGTTGCTGGCGGAGGGCCTTGACCGCGGCCTCGAGGGCGTCGCCGCCGGGTGATCCGGCGGCCGGCTCCACCAGGGCGGAGCGGCCCAGCGCGGTCGTGAGGTGGCCCGCCTGGGTGTCGACGTCCGCCCGGCGGCTGCGCCACAGCTCGTCGATCCGTCGGCACAGCTCGGGAAACGCGATCATGCCGCCGCGCCGGGTACTCGGGAAGTAGGTCCCGCCGAAGAACGGGCGGGCGTCGGGCGTGAGGAACACGGTCATCGGCCAGCCGCCCTGGCCCGTCAGGGCCTGGACCGCCTCCATGTAGATCTCGTCGACGTCGGGGCGCTCCTCGCGGTCGACCTTGATGTTGACGAAGAGCTCGTTCATCAGCGCCGCGATCTCGGGGTCCTCGAACGACTCGTGCGCCATCACGTGGCACCAGTGGCAGGCGGAGTAGCCCACCGACAGCAGCACCGGCTTGTCGTCGCGCCGGGCCGCGGCGAAGGCCTCGTCCCCCCAGGGGTACCAGTCGACCGGGTTGTCGGCGTGCTGGCGGAGGTACGGGCTGGTCTCGTCGGCCAGGCGGTTCACGGCATCCACGGTAGGGGAGGCAGGCGCGCCCGAATACCTACCTCCCGAGTAATTGGGACTTGCACCCCGGTCGGGAACCATGGAGACATGACCCCCGACGAGGCCACTGCCTTCCTCCGCTCCGCCATACCGCTGTGCGACACGCTCGACATGCGAGCCACGGCAGCCGGACCCGACGAGGCCAGGGTGGAGATCGACTGGGCGCCGGGCCTGTGCACGAGCAACGGCGTGCTCCATGGCGGGATGATCATGGCGCTGGCAGACACCGCCGGTGGCGCCTGCACGCACTTCAACCTGCCCGAGGGCGCCGTGGGCACCACGACCATCGAGTCGAAGACCAACTTCCTGGGCGCGGTGCGCGAGGGCGTGGCGGTCGCCAGCGCCCGCCCCCTGCACGTGGGCAGGTCGACGATCGTTGTCGAGACGGTGGTCACGGACGGGCGCGACCGGCCGGTGGCCAAGGTGACGCAGACCCAGTTGATCCTGCACTCCAGGCCCTGACGCCGACTGACGCCCGAACCCGCACGTCATCTAGCGTTCGCGTCCATGGAGATCAGCCTGAAGGGGAAGGTGGCGCTGGTCACCGGGGCCAGCCGGGGGATCGGCCGGGCGATCGCGACCAGCTACGCCGAGGCGGGGGCGGCGGTGATGCTGTCGTCGCGGAAGCAGGAGGCCCTGGAGGCGACGGCGGCCGAGATCCCCGACTCGGGCGGCGAGGTGTCCGTGTTCGCGGCCAACGCCGGCGAGCCCGACCAGATCGCCGCATGCGTCGCCGCCACCATGGAACGGTTCGGCGCCATCGACATCCTGGTCAACAACGCCGCCACCAACCCCTACATGGGCCGGACCATCGACATCGATCTTCCCCGCTTCGACAAGACGTGGCAGGTCAACTACCGCGGCCCGGTCGTATGGGTGCAGGAGGCCTGGAAGGCTTCCATGGCCGAGCGGGGCGGCGTCGTCCTCAACATGGCGTCGGTGGGTGGGCTCTCCGTCGAGCCCGCCATCGGCCACTACAACGTGACCAAGGCGGCCCTGATCCACCTGACTCGCACACTGGCCCAGGACCTGGCGCCCGGCGTGCGGGTCAATGCCATCGCCCCCGGGCTGGTCAAGACCGACTTCGCCAGGGCGCTGTGGGAACCGGCCGAGCAGCAGGTCGCGGCCCGGATGCCGCTCGGGCGCCTGGGCGACCCGGTGGACATCGCCAACGCGGCGTTGTTCCTGGCCAGCGACCTGGCCTCGTGGATCACCGGCCAGACCCTCGTGGTCGACGGCGGGGCGCTGCTGGGCTCGCGGCGGCTGTAGTCAGCGCGCTGCCGCAACCCGCGTCACAACGCCCGCCTGACCAGCTTCCCCAGGCCGGTGCGGGGGAGCTCGGTCACGAGGATCAGCTCCCGGGGAGCGGTGTACGCCGGCAGGTCTCGCTTGGCCGTGCCCCGCAGCTCGTCGAGCGTGGGCGGGTCGGCGGGATCGGCGGGCACCACCAGTGCGGTCACCCGCTGGCCCCACTCGGGGTCCGGCCGGCCCACGACGGCGACCTCCCGGACACGGGCGTGGGTGGCCAACGCCCGCTCGACGGCGGCGGGCCAGACGTTCTCGCCGCCGGTGACGATGACGTCGTCCCGGCGCCCGAATACCTGCAGCCGGCCCACGGTCTCGTCCCAGGCACCGGCATCACCCGTGGGGTACCAACCGTCGACGTCCCTGGGATCGGTGCCGTCGCGGTAGCACCGCAGCAGCATCGGGCACCTCAGCTCGACCTGACCCCCCCTGACCCGCACCTCGACGCCGTCGAGCGGCACGCCGTCGTAGACGACGCCGCTGCCGGTCTCGGTCATCCCATATGTGGCGACTGCATTGGCTGGCAGGTCGGGGGGCATGGCGGATCCTCCGAGCACCACCGTCCGGAAGCCCATGGGGTCCATCCGGCGGAGCATGGTGGGCACCAGCGAGGTCAGCGTGCAGCCTTCGGGTCCCCGCGTGGCCGCCTCGACCTCGGCGGGGCCGAACCCGTCGTGGACCGTCAGGGGCGTGGCGGTCAGCATCGCCCGGGTCACGACCGCCAGCCCGCCGACGTGGGCCAGGGGCAGGCAGGCCAGCCAGCGGTCGGAGGCCGGGTCGACGCCCAAGCGGCTGCTGGTCGCCCGGGCGGAGGCGACGACTGCCTCGTGGGTCAGCACCACCGCCTTGGGGTCGCCGGATGTGCCGCTGGTGGCGACGACCAGGGCATCGCCGTCGGCCACGGGCTCGTCGGGGCGGGCGGCGGCCAGGACGCGCTCGCGGGCGGGGGGTGGCAGGCGGGGGTCGACGGGCATGACGGCGTCGCCGTCGTCCCAGGCGCGTCGCAGGCGGTCGACGAACTCGCCGGTGCCCCGCGCCTCGACCACGATCAGCCTGCGCACGGTGGTGGAGGTTACGGGCGCCGGCGGCCGTCTACGGTGCTCGCTTGATGGCGAGCGTCGCTGCGCCGGTGGGGTGGCGGGTCTGGCTTGCCGGCGCCCGGCCCCGGACGCTGCCGGCGGCGGTGGTGCCGGTGCTGGTGGGGACCGCCTGTGCCGCCGGCCGGGCCGACGTCGTGGCATGGCGGGCGGTGGCGGCGGGCGTGGTGGCGCTGGCCCTCCAGGTGGGGACCAACTATGCCAACGACTACAGCGACGGCGTTCGGGGCACCGACCGCGGGGACCGCCGGGTCGGCCCCCTACGGCTTGTGGGCTCGGGGCTGAGGACGCCCGGCGCGGTGAAGCGGGCGGCGCTGGCGTCGTTCCTGGTCGCCGGTGCGGCGGGATTGGCCCTGGCGATCGCCGTCGGCTGGGAGTTGCTGGTGGTCGGGGCACTGGCCATCGCCGCCGGCTGGTTCTACACGGGCGGACCCCGGCCCTACGGCTACCTGGGCCTCGGGGAGCTGTTCGTGTTCGTCTTCTTCGGGGTCGTGGCCACGACCGGCTCGGCCTACGTGCAGGAGGAGAGCCTGTCGGGGCTGGCCCTGGCGGCGAGCGTGCCGGTCGGCCTGCTGGCGACCGCGCTGCTGGTCGTGAACAACCTGCGTGACATCCCCGGCGACACGGCCTCGGGCAAACGCACGCTGGCAGTGCGCTTCGGTGACCGGCGCACCCGCTGGTTCTATGTGGCGCTGCTGGTGGGCGCGGTGGTCATGGTGCCCGTCGTGGCGGTCGTGGGGGAGCGGGCGGGGGCGGCATTGGCCCTGGCCGCCGTCCCGCTGGCGCGGCGCCCGGTGATCGCCGTGCTGGGCGGAGCCCGTGGCGGCGAGCTCGTCCCGGTGCTGGGCGAGACGGGCCGGGTTCAGCTCGCCTTCGGCACGCTGCTGGCGCTCGGCCTCTGGCTGACGGCCTGACGGCCCGACGGCCCGGGGAGTCCGAGCCAACACGGATGGGGTCACTCGGCCGCGACCTCGGCCAGCCACGGCTCGACCAGCTCCAGGAACCGCGCCGGCTGTTCCAGGTGGGCGCTGTGCCCGGCATCGGGGACGAGTACCACCTTGGCGTTGGTGCCGATCGCCGCCGCGGTCCGCCCCGCTATGGCCGCGTAGCGCTCGTCGTCCTCCCCGGCCATGACCAGCACGGGGGCCTCGATGCCGGGCAGCGCCGACCACAGCGGGCGCTGGCACCCGGTGCCCGCCAGCTCCAGGCTTCGGGCCAGGCCCGCGGCGGTGTTGCGCCGCCGTTCGTTCTCGAACCGGGCGGCGGCGGGCAGCCCCGCGAACATCGGCTGTGCGAGCCACCAGTCGACGAACCAGTCCACACCCTCGGCCCGGATGCGCGCCGCGAGGGCTTCGTCGCGCCGCCGGCGCTGGGCGCGCTCTGCGTCGTCCTCGATGCCCGGCGTCCCGCCCACGAGGACGAGGCCCCGGACCGTCCCCGGGGCCTCGGTGGCGACGTGCAGGGCCATGCGGGCGCCCATCGAGTAGCCGAGGAGGATCGCGGGGCCGCCCGCCTCGGCCACCAGCCGCCCCGTGGCCGGGAGGTCGGCGGCGATGGCGCCCGAGCCTCCGTGACCGGGAAGGTCCAGGCGCACGACCTCGTGGCGGGCGGCGAGCGCCGGCGCAACGGGGTCCCAGCAGCGGCAGGTCTGACCGAAGCCGTGCAGCAGCACCAGCGGCGAGCCGGACCCGTCGCGTTCGCCATGTAGCGGCACGGCGGGGAATGCTTGCACGTCGCATGAGCTCCACCCCGCCTGTCGAGTCCCCCGCCCCCGCCGCCGTCCAGGCCACGTTCGCCGCCACGCTTGTCGACGAGTGGCTTCGGTGCGGCGTGCGGCACGCCGTGGTGTGCCCCGGCTCGCGCTCGACCCCGCTGGCGCTGGCGCTGTCCGGGCGGCCGGAGATCGCCCTCCACGTCCACCACGACGAGCGCTCGGGTGGGTTCCTGGCGCTGGGCCTAGGACTCGCCACCAGGCAGCCGGCGGTCGTGCTCACCACCAGCGGCACCGCCGCCGCCGAGCTGCACCCCGCCGTTTTGGAAGCCGACCTGGCCGGCGTGCCGTTCCTGGCGTGCACCGCGGATCGGCCTCCCGAGCTGCGCGACGTGGGCGCGCCCCAGGCCATCGACCAGGTGCACCTGTTCGGCCGGGCCGTCCGCTGGTTCGGCGATCCGGGGGTGCCCGACATGGCGTCGGCGTCCCGCTGGCGCGCCTTCGCTGGCCGCGCGTACGCCGCGACCCGGGGCGCCCGGCCCGGCCCCGTCCACCTGAACCTGCCGTTCCGGGAGCCACTCGTGGGCCGCGCAGGAGCGCTGCCGCCGGGACGCGGCGACCGCCCGTGGGTGGCCCGGACATCGGCGGCGGCGACGGCCGAGGCGCCGGTGGACGTCCCGGTCGAGCTGCGCCGGCTCGCCGGCCGGCGGGGCGTGATCGTGGCGGGGGCCGCACCCATCGACGGGCCCGCCCTGCATCGGCTGGCGGAGGCCCTCGGGTGGCCGGTGCTCACCGAGCCGCGCTCCCCGGCCTGGATCCCGGCCGCCACGGGCATCGTGCACCTCGATGCCATCCTCCGCTCGCCCCGGGCCGCCGACGGGCTGCGGCCCGAGGCGATCCTGCGCGTGGGTGCCCCCGGCGCGTCGCGGGTGGTCAACGAGTGGCTGGCGGCGTCGGGGGCCGACGAGGTCGTCGTGGGCGCGCCCGGGTGGTCTGACCCGGCGGCGACGGCGGCGACCGTGATCGACGGACCGCCCGCCGCCGTGCTGGCGGCGTTCGGCTCGGTGGTGTCCGGGGCGACCCCCGGCGCATGGTTGGAACGGTGGGTGGCGGCCTCGGATGCCGCCGCCATGGCCGTGGCATCGGCGCTCGCCCAGGAGCCGACGCCCAACGAGCCGGCGATCGCCCGCGAGGTCGTGGCGGCGTTGCCGGACGGTGCCCGGCTGGTGGTGGCGTCGTCCATGCCCATCCGCGACGTCGAGCGCTACGCCGCCCCCCGCAACGGCGTGGCGGTCCTGGCCAACCGGGGCGCCAACGGCATCGACGGCACGGTGTCCACGGCGCTCGGTGTTGCGGTCGGATCGGCGGCGCCGACCGCGCTGCTGATCGGCGACATCGCCTTCCTGCACGACAGCAACGGGCTGCTCGGTGCTGCCGGCCGGGGGATCGACCTGGTGTGCGTCGTCGTCGACAACGACGGCGGCGGCATCTTCTCGTTCCTGCCGCAGGCCCGGGCCTTGCCGGCCGAGCGGTTCGAGACACTGTTCGGCACCCCCCACGGCCTCGACCTGGTGGCGTTGGCTGCCGCCTACGGCATCGACGCCCGAGCGCTGGAGCGGGACGACGCCACGGGCGCCGCCGTGGGCGAGGCCGCCGCCAAGGGTGGCGTCCACGTCCTCGTCGCACGGACCGACCGAGCCGCGAACATCGAGGTCCACGGCCGCGTCGACGGCGCCGTGGCGGCGGCGGTCGACGCGGCCCTGTCCTAGAACGTGCGCGGATAGGCATGTCATCCTGGCGCTCGGTGGTCAGCGCTGCTGGGAGGCCCAGCTGTTGAGCTGCGATCCGACAGCAAATTCCCACGCGGGTGCCTGCGGAACGCCCTATCCGCTGGGCCTCTACGTGCGCGGATAGGCAACTACGGCCGCACGATCGCCGACAGCAGGGCCTGGAGCTTGGACCGGGTCTCGGCGAGCTCCGTGGACGGATCGCTGTCGGCGACGATGCCGTTCCCGGCCCACACTCGGGCCGCCGACCCGTCGACCTCGGCGCACCGGACGGACACGGCCCAGGTGCCGTTGCCGGCGGAGTCGACCCAGCCGGCGGTGCCGGCGTAGCGCCGGCGGTCGAAGCCCTCGTGCTCGGCGATCCACGCCACGGCCTCGTCTCGGGGCCAGCCGGCCACGGCGGGGGTGGGATGCAGCGCCGCCACCAGCTCCAGCACCGAGGGCGCCGGCTGCGACAGGCGTCCCTCCACCATCGTCGCCAGGTGCTGGACGTTGGCCACCGCCACCACCGAGGGCTCGGCCTCGTAGTCGAGGTACGAGCACCACGGCAGCAGTGTGTCGTGGACCATGTCGATGGTGATCTGGTGCTCCTGGCGGTCCTTGGACGAGGCGAGCAACGATGCCGCCAGCCGCTGATCGGTGGTGGGGTCGCCGCCCCGGGGCGCGGTGCCGGCCATGGGATGGGAGCGGACGATGTCGCCGGCCACCGACACCAGCAGCTCGGGACTGGCGGCCACGAAGCCTGCGATCGAGACGAGGTGGCAGCCCGGATAGGCCGACCTCAGCCGCTCGAGCACTGCGAGCCGGTCGATGGGCCGGTCGGCGGCGATGTCGATCTGCCGGGCAAGCACGACCTTGTGCAGGGTGCCGCCCGCCATGGCCTTCGTGGCCCGCTCGACCAGGGCGCACCAGTCCTCGGGGTCGCGCTGCGCAGTCACCGTGAACCGGCGCACCGCCGGGAGCCGCTCGACCTCGGCCCCGAGGTCCGGAGGGTCGGCGTCGGGTGCAGCTTCGCCGATCGTGGTGATCCACCGGGTGCCGTCGTCGGCGCGCCCGGCGACGACGGCGGGAACAACCAGCTCGCTGGACGCCCCCGGCGTGAACGGCAACGTCCCGAAGCCCACGGGCCCGCAGCCGGGCAGCCTCACCTCGTCGTCGACCTCGATGCCGGCCAGGACCTCGGCCACCGTCCCCGCGGCTGCCGCCGGATAGCCACCGGGCCACGGCAGCCGGGCGGCACAGCCCCGGCCTGCGAGCCCCGATCGTCCCCGCTCGAAGAGCATCCCGTCCCGCCCGGCGAACCCCAGCAGGTCGACGTCGGCGTCGAGCCGGCGGGTCCGCGCCAGCAAGGCGGTCACGATGCCCTCGTGGCGAGGATGAGCTGGGCGATGCCTCCGGACAGCAGGCGCCGGTCGACGTCGACGAAGCCGGCGTCGGCGATCATCCGGCGCATGTCGTCCGGCGCGGGCAGGTACGCGACGGAGCGGGGTAGGTAGCGGTAGGCCGAGCCATCGGAGAGCAGGCCCCCGATGACCGGCACCACCCTGCCGAAGTACGCGCCGTGGCCCCAGCGCAGGAGGCGGTTGGGCGGCGTCGCCACCTCGAGCAGGGCGATGCGCCCGGCGGGGCGCAGCACCCGCGCCAGTTCGGCGAAGAACGGCGCCAGGGCCACCAGGTTGCGCAGGGCAAAGCCGCAGGTGACGCCGTCGACCGACCCGGCCCGCAGGGGCAGGCGCAGGGCGTCGCCCTGGACCAGCGGGGCGCCGGTGCGGGCCGCTGCCAGCATGCCGAACGACAGGTCGATCCCCAGCGGCGCCAGCCCGGCGGACGCCAGCTCGCGGCACAGGTCGCCCGTGCCGCACGCCAGGTCGGCAACCGTGGATCCCGGCCGCAGGGCCAACGACCCGACCGCTCGCCGCCGCCAGCCGACGTCCATCCGGAACGTCATGACGCGGTTGACCAGGTCGTAGCGGGGGGCGATGGCGTCGAACATGCCCCGCACCGCCCGGACCTTCTCGTCCCCCTCGGGCAGGGTCTCGGGCATCCGGGCGGCGGCCATCGGCCGCATCGTACGGGGGTGCCCGGTCGATCACGTGGTCGGCAGCGGCCGCGCCTACGCTGCCTTTGTGGCAAGGGCGCATTTCCGGATCTTCGGCATCCCCGTGCGGGTCGAGCCGTTCTTCGTCGTCGTCGCGTTCCTCTTCGGCATCCGCCTCGAGCCGCTGTGGGTGGTTTTCGCGTTCGCCGTGATCGTGTTCGTGTCCGTGCTCGTCCACGAGCTGGGCCACGCGGTGACGTACCGGCTGCTCGGCCAACGCTCGGCGATCGTGTTGCACGGCTTCGGTGGCTTCACGGTGCCCACCGGCGGGGGCCGGCGGGCGCTCAGCAAGCCCAAGTCGATCCTGGTGAGCCTCTCCGGTGCGTTGACGCAGCTGGTGGTGCTCGGTCTGCCGGCTCACTACGTGTTCTACAGGACCGACTGGGGCGAGCAGCAGCGCATCGACTACGCGTTCGACCAGGGGTTCTTCAGCTGGGCGCCGGTTCTCTACTACATGCAGTGGGTCAGCATCTGGTGGGCCGTGTTCAACCTGCTGCCGATCCGGCCGCTCGACGGCGGGCACGTGGCCGAGGAGCTGGTTGGCTTCCAGAACGCGTGCAAGCTCTCGATCGGTGCCGCCATCGTCGCCGGGTTCCTCGCCTACCGGGCGTCGTTCATCGGCCTGTTCGGCCTGCTGTTCTTCGGGCTCTTCGCCTATATGAACTTCCAGGAGCTGCGCGCCGGCCAACGCACGGGCGTGTTCGACGTCGATGCCCCGGAGGGCGGCAGCCGATCGGGGGCGGGCCGCGGCTTCGGTCGCCGCATGAGACGGCGGGGGAGCCCCAACCTGCAGGTCGTCAGGCCCCCGGGGGCAGCCGCCCTACCCGACCTCACGCCCCGGGCGTCGACCGCCGAGGCCGAGACCCGGGCGTGGAATGCCCTGCGCGCCGGCGAGGGCGACCGGGCGGCGGCGATCATGCGCCAGGCCGGCGGGGGCGGAAACGCCTTCCTGCGGGCCAGCATCGCCCTGCTGACCGGCCCGCTGGAGATGGCCGACGACCTGTTCGAGGCCGCCTACGGCCAGGATCCCGGCGGACCGCCCAACCTGGTACCCGCCACGCTGCTGGCCGACCGGGGTCGGGCGGTGCCGGTGGCGGCGCGGCTCGTGGCGTCGGGAGGGTCGGGCATCGAGGCGGCGAGCGGCCTGCAGACCCACCTGCACTACGCCGAGCGGTTCCGGGCGGCGGCGGAGGTCGGCGAGCAGGTGTTCGCGGCCGGCCCGCAGAGCCCGCCCCAGACGGCGTTCGAGGTCGCGTGCTCGTGGGCCCGGGCGGGCGAGCCCGACGAGGCCCTGCGCTGGGTGGAGTCGGCGGTCGACGCCGGCTTCCACGCCCCGGGTTTGCTGGACGGCGAACCCGACCTGGCGAGCGTGCGGGCGCTGCCCGGCTGGGCGGCGGTCCGGTCTCGCCTTTCCGCGTAGACGTGCGCGTCGGGGCAGTGGTGCGCGGGGGCAGAGGCTCCTGCCGGATGACTACTCGTAGTAGCGGAACAGGTTCTCGGCCACGCAGGCCGGCTTGGCGGCGCCCTCGACCTCGAACGTGAACCGCTCCTTCACCTGCGCACCGCCTGCGATCTCGCTGACCTCTAGCAGCTCGATGCCGAGCCGTAGCTTCGACCCCACGGGCACGGGCGATGGGAATCGCACCTTGTCGCAGCCGTAGTTCACGGCCATCTTGATGCCCTCGACCCGCGCCACCTGGGGGGCCAGCCGCGGCCCGAGCGCCAGGGTCAGGTAGCCGTGCGCGATGGGGCCCCCGAACGGGCTCTCACGCTTGGCTCGCTCGACGTCCACGTGGATCCATTGGTGGTCGCCGGTGGCGTCGGCGAACAGGTTCACATGCTCCTGCGTGATCTCGACGTAGTCGCTGTAGCCGAGGTGCTGGCCCACGAGGTCCCGCAACCCGCCGATTCCCTGCACGATGGTGGTCAATGAGCGCAGCCCCCGAGGGTTGACCGTCATGGAGGCGATGATGCCCGATTTCCCGAGCGCAGGCGCAACCGAGCTGTGCGCCGTGATCCTGGCGGCCGGCGAGGGGGCGAGGCTGCGCCCGCTGACGCGGGTGCTACCCAAGCCGCTATGCCCGGTGGACGGGGTGCCGCTCATCGATCACGCGCTCGACAGGGCCCGCTCCGCCACGGCCGCCATCGCCGTCAACGTTCATCACGCCCGCCAGGCCATCGAGGCGCACCTCGACGGCCGCGTCCACGTGTCGGTCGAGGAGCCGCGGGCGCTCGGCACCGCCGGAGCCCTCGGACAGCTCCGGCCGTGGATCGACGGCCGAGCGACCCTGGTCCTCAACGGCGACACGTGGTGCCCCGGCTCGCTCGCCGGCTTCGTCGCCGGTGCCGACCGCACGCGGGTGAGCCTGGCGGTGACCGCCGCGGACGAGCGGCTGGGCCCCGCGAGCCGCATCGCCGCCGCCCTCATGCCGTGGCGGGAGGTGGCGCAACTGCCGGCGGCGCCGTCGGGGCTCTACGAGGCGTCGTGGCGAGCGTTGGCGGCTGCGGACGAGATCGACGTCGTCCGCTGGGACGGGCCGTGCCTCGACTGCGGGACACCGGCCCGTTACTTGGCCGCGAACCTCGCCGCCAGTGGCGGCGCCTCGGTGATCGGCACCGGCGCCCGGGTGGACGGTGAGGTGGTGCGCTCGGTGATCTGGCCGGGCGCCCGGGTGCGGGCCCGGGAGCGGCTGGTGGACGCCGTTCGTGCCGGCGACGACGTCACGGTGCTGGTGCGGTGACCGGGCCCACCTGCGAGGGGCGGAGCTCGACCATGCTGCCCGCTCCACCGGTGCGAGCAGTCGTGGGAGCGGGAGACCTGGCCCGGGCCGGGGCCGCGAGCTGGCCGCAGGCGGCGTCGATGTCGGTGCCGCGGTTGCGCCGCACGGTGGCGTTGACGCCCAGGTCCTGCAGCCATTGGCGGAACCGGCGGACACCGGCCGGCGGGGTGCCGCGGGTCGCGTAGCCCGGCGTGGGGTTGAGCGGGATGAGGTTCACGTGGGCGGGCAGCGGCAGCGCGCGGGCCAGGTCGGCCAACTCGCGGGCGTCGGTGCGCCGGTCGTTGGTGCCGTCGATCAGCGCCCACTCGACGGAGAGCCGACGACCCTTGGCCCGCAGGTAGTCGGCGCACGCGCCGGCGAGCACGCTGAGGGGGTAGCGCCGGTTGATCGGCACCAACTCGTCACGCAGGGCGTCGTTGGCGGCGTGCAACGAGACCGCCAGGTTCACCGGCAGGTCCTCGGTCGCCAGCCGGCGGATCCCGGGCACCAGCCCCACGGTCGACACCGTGACGTGGCGGGCCGACAGGCCGAGGTCGCCATGCGCGCGCTCGACGGCGGCCCACACGCGGTCGTAGTTGGCGAGGGGCTCACCCATGCCCATGAACACGACGTTGCCCAGTCGCCGGCCGTCGTCGCGGGCCCGGCGGGCGGCGCGCACGATCTGCTCGACGATCTCGCCGGTGCTGAGGTGGCGCTCGAAGCCGCCCTGTCCCGTGGCGCAGAACCCGCACGCCATGGCGCATCCCGCCTGGGTCGAGACACACACGGTCGTGCGGTCGCGGTAGTGCATCAGCACCGTCTCGATGTGGGCACCCCCTTCAAGCCCGAACAGCCACTTCACGGTGTCGCCGGACCGGTCGATCGACTCGGTCACACGGGAGAGCGCCGCCGGCAGGTCGTCGTCGAGCCGGGATCGCAGGGTCAGGGGCAGGGCGGTCAGCTCGACGGGCGACGTCAGCTGGCGGTAGAGGCCGTCCCACACCTGGTCGACCCGGTAGCGCGGCTGGTCGGCCAGGAGCCTGGCGAGCGCGTCGCGATCGAGGTCGTAGCGGGTGGGCACGATCGCCAGGGTACGGCGGAACGGAGTGGCCGCCCCCCGGTACGGTGCGGACGTGCCCTCGTTCTGGCGGATCACCGATGCCGACTCGGCGCGGCCCCGGGCCGCCGCCGGGCGCCGCATCGGCGCCGCCTCTGCGCATCCGGAGTTCCACCATCGGAACATCCAGGGCGGTGCGCTGCGGGCTGCGGTCTTCGGGGTCAGCGACGGGTTGGTCAGCAACATGGGCCTGATCCTGGGCGTGGCCGGGGCCGATCCCCAGCCGGCCGTGGTCCGCCTGGCCGGCGTCGCCGGGCTCATCGCCGGCGCCATCTCCATGGCGGCCGGCGAGTACAACTCCATGCGCGTCCAGTCCGAGTTGCTGCTACGGGAGCTGCGGATCGAGGCCCGCGAGCTGCGGCGCCGCCCCGAGCACGAGACCCGCGAGCTGGCCGACATCTACGAGCAGCGCGGCCTCGCCCCGGAGCAGGCACGCCACGTGGCCGAGGCCATGATGAGTGATCCCGATGTGGCGCTCGAGGCCCACGCCCGGGAGGAGCTGGGCATCGATCCCCAGCAGCTCGGCTCGCCGCTGGCGGCGGCGGCGTCGTCGTTCGTGTCGTTCTCCGTCGGCGCGCTGGTCCCGCTGGTCCCGTGGTTCGTGACGACCGGGAACGCCGCCAAGGTGGCGTCCCTGGTCCTCGGCGTGCTGGCGGCGGCGGTGGTCGGGTGGCTCATCGGCCGCTCCACCGAGCGGCCGATTGCCCGGGCGATCGCCCGCCAGGTGCTGTTCACGGTGGTGCCGGCCCTGATCACGTTCGGGATCGGCAACGCCCTCGGGGTAGGTACCGGCTAGCCGGAGCCGCCCGGAACGTCACCGACGTAGGCGCGGTCGGTGTGGTCGCGGCTGAAGCCCAGGTCGGCGTACAGCTTGTTGGCCGGCCCGTTGGTGGCGTCGACGTACAGCATGCCGACCCTCAGCCCCTTGCCGGCAAGGTGGTCCAGCCCGGCGAGAGCCAGGGCCCGGCCCAAACCCCGACGATGGATGGCGGGGTCGACGGCGATCACGTAGATCTCCCCCAGTGGCGGATCGTGGTCGGCGTGCACCTTGGTCCAGCAGAAGCCGGCCAGCCGCCCGTCCCGTTCGTGCAGCAGGAAGCCGGCGGGATCGAACCACGGCTCCGCCTCGCGGCTGCGCAGGTCGTCAAGGGTCCACCCGCCCTGCTCCGGGTGCCAGTCGAAGGCCCGATTGTTGACCTCGAGCCATGCCTGTTCGTCCCGGCCGACCTCGAATGGCCGGGTCTCGAGGGTGTACGGCTCGCCCACCGGGAGGGGTCGGCGGAGCTGCCAGAGGTCGCGCCCCGGGGCCAGCCCGACCGCCTCGGCCATGCGGTCGTGCGCCGGGGTCGGCTTGTAGACCCACAGGTGGACGTGGCCGCCGCCCTCCTGCCCCACCACGTCGAGCGCCGCCGAAAGCATGGTCGGGCCGATGGTGTCGAGCTCGCGGCGGTGCTCGGGATCGACCACCAGCTCCAGCTCCCAGCGCCGGTCACCCCGAATGACGTTGGCATAGGCAACGGGATGGTCGAGCCCGGGTGGCCAGGCCAGCAGCCCGGCGAAGTCGTGGCCGCCGCCGACGGCAGCGTCGAGGAAGCGGTGCTCGTCGAGGGGCTGGTGGCCGTCGGCCCGCTCGGCCGCCCGGACCAGGGCGCTGACCGCCTCGATGTCGGCGGGAGAGAGCTGCCGCTTGACCTCGAGTTGCCGCACGCACCGAGGCTAAGTGCTGGCGCCGGATTCCGGGCGGGCCCTACTGGGTGATCGGGCGCAAACCGTGGGACGGGGCCCCGCGCGCCGCGGCGATCGTGGCGGTGCGATGCCAGGCGGTCTGCAGCCGGGGGCGGAGGCTCGGGTCCGTCGCGGGATCGGCGAGCGCCCGCCGGACGTCGAACACCCGGATCGGTCCGCGGTCGTCGGTGAGCACCCCCGAGAACTCTGCGTTGGTGACCCGCCAGCGGCCGTCGGGCTGCTCCGCGAACGTGAACCGCACCAGCAGCCCCTCCAGCTTGTCGGGGCCCTGGGAGCCCTGGTTGGACACCAGGTTGCCCATGCCGTACACGACCCACTCGTCGTCGATGGCTTCGATCGGTTGAACGACGTGGGCGTGATGGCCCAGCAGCAGGTCGATGTCCGGTGACCGGATGAGCCTCGGGGCCAGCGCCTGCTGCTGGCCGTTGGGGTCGTGGTTGTACTCGTCGCCCCAGTGCAGGGCCACCGCGACGACCTCGGCGCCCCGCCGCCGGGCCAGGTTGGCGTCGGTGAGGATCCGGCGCTCGTCGATGGGGTTCGACCGCCAGGTCTGGCCGCCGGGGGCGGGTATGCCGTTGAAGCCGAAGGTGTACGAGAGCAACGCCAGCCTGACCCCCTCGACATCGAGCAGGGTGGTGGTGCCGGCCTCCTGTGGGGTTCGGGCAGACCCCGCGTGGCGCATGCCGGCGGCGTCGAGCGCGTCGAGGGTCCGCTTCACACCGTCCGCGCCCCGGTCGTACGTGTGGTTGGACGCCGTCGTGCAGGCGTCGTAGCCGGTGGCGGCCAGCGCCGGGGCGATCTCCGGGGGCACGGAGAAGCTGGGATAGCTCGAGAACGGCCCGCCGGGCTGGGCGACCGGCGTCTCCATGTGGCAGATCGCCACGTCGGCCCCGCTCACCACCGGTCGGATGCCCGCGAGCATGGGACCGAAGTCGTGGCCGCCGGGGTTGCCCGCAGCGGCGGCGTCGGCGCGCGCCTGATCCCAGAGTGCGGTGTGGAGCAGCACGTCGCCGGTGGCCACCAGCGTGAACGTCCGGGGATGCTCGGCCGCGTACGCCGCGTTCGCCCTGGCAATTGCGGCCGCGCGCTCGTCGAGGCGGCGGGGCTCGTTGCGGCCGGGGAGCTCGGTCATCCCCGGCAAGAACCGGGCGGCGGCGCCCGCGGGCTCGGCGGCCGGCTCGGGGCGGACGCCGCCGACGGCGACCACGAGCAGTGTGGCCGCGAGCGCCGCGGGCAACGCAGGTGGCCGCAGTGCCATGGGGGCTGTGTAGCAGGCCCGGGCCGCTCGGGGGCGCGATGCTCGGCCGGTAGTGTCCGCACTCGATGAGCGGACGTCGGGACAAGTGAGCGGCGGTCGGCCCCGCAGCCCCAAGGGACGTGCCCGGGTCGTCGCCGACCGGCTCGCCGAGGAGTATCCGGGGACGGCGACCGAGCTGTGCGCGCTCGACCACTCCAACCCTTATGAGCTGCTGGTGGCGACGATCCTGTCGGCGCAGACCACCGACGAGCGGGTCAACATGGTGACCCCGGCGGTCTTCGCCAAGTACCCGCGGCCGGCGGACCTGGCGGCCGCCGATCCGGCCGAGCTCGAGACGATCATCCAGTCGACCGGGTTCTTCCGCAACAAGACGCGCAGCCTGATGGGGATGGCGGCGGCGCTGGTCGAGCGGTTCGGTGGCGAGGTGCCGCACAAGCTGTCCGATCTGGTCACGCTGCCGGGTGTGGGCCGCAAGACCGGCAACGTGGTGCGCAGCGTGGCCCTCGGCGAGCCCGGCCTACCGGTCGACACCCACGTGCTGCGGCTGTCGCGCCGGCTCGGGCTCACCGAGCAGACCGACCCGGTGAAGGTCGAGCTCGAGCTCAATCCCATGGTGCGTGCCGACGAGCGGGGCGCCCTCAGCCTGCGCCTCATCCTGCACGGTCGCCGGGTGTGCACGTCGCGCAAGCCCCGCTGCGACGCCTGCGTTCTGGCCGACATCTGCCCGTCGGCGTTCACGTTCTGAACTGGGAGCGATCGAGCACCCTGCGACCCGAAGACAACTGGTCGTGAACGCATTGCAAAGAAATGTCGTCGGGTCGCGCACCCTCTGCCATCCCGGGAGCGATAACTTGGGTGAAGACCAGGTTCCCGCCACCTGGTTCCAATGCGACGCTGGGATCCGCCGCCTGGCGTCGCCGCGACGGCGCCCCTCGTGGGCGTCGTCGCTGTTTCCGGGCCGAGGCACTCGTTTTCAGCGCATTGACCGCATGACCCGCTCGAGCTGGCGGCTCGCGGTCAGCAGCGACCGCTCGACCTCGTAGAGCCCGTCGGCGACGTCGGGCCGGGTGGACCCCCGGTAGCGATCGCCGACGGCCGTGATGCGGGTCGCCAGGTCGTCGAGCGTGGTCGCCAGGGCCGAGAGCTCGGCGCGGTTGCTGTCCATGTTGCGGTTCTACCCGGAACCGGATGGGGTCGCTCGACGGCGCGCCGCTAGCGTTGCTCCGTGCTCCGCCGCCTCGACCTGCGTGGATCCGGGACCGCAGACCTGCGTTCGCGGCTGCCCCGCCCCGCCGTCCAGGTCGAGCCGCCCGTCGACGAGGTACGGGCCGTGCTGGCGGACGTACGCGACGGAGGCGACGACGCCGTGCGCGCGCTCATCGAACGTTTCGACGGTGTGCGGGTCGACGACCTCCGGGTGCCGCCCGCCGACGTCAGCGCCGCGCTCGACCGTGTTCCCGCCGGCCTGCGGGCCGCCCTCGAGGCAGCCCACGCCAACGTCAGCGCCTACCACGCCGCCCAGCGGCGGCCGGAGCTGGTTCACCGCAACGGCGCCATCGAGATCCGGGAGCTGGTGCGACCCGTCGACCGCGCCGGCTGCTACGTGCCCAGCGCCGCCGCCCCCCTGGTCTCCACGGTGCTCATGACCGTCGTGCCCGCCAGGATCGCGGGCGTGCCCGAGGTCGTGCTCGTCACCGCCCCCGGGCCCGACGGCACGGTGGACGACGGGATCCTGGCTGCGGCCGCCCTCGCCGGCGCCGACGAGGTGTTCCGGGTCGGGGGACCGGCCGCGATCGCGGCGCTGGCGTACGGCACCGAGTCGATTCGCCCGGTCGACGTGGTCGTCGGGCCCGGCAGCATGCGGGTCGCCCAGGCGAAGCGGGAGGTCGCCGGCCTGGGGCTGGTGGGTGTCCCCTCGGCGTTCGCGGGTCCGTCCGAGGTTGTGGTCGTGGCCGACGCCTCCACGCCACCCGAGCATGCGGCCATCGACGTGTTGGTCCAGGCCGAGCACGGCCCCGACGGGCTGGCCTGGCTCATCTGTTGGGACGCCGCCGTCGCCGATGCGGTGTGCGAGGCGGTCGACCGGCTGGTGCCGCGCTCGCCCCGGCGCCGCCACCTCGAGGCCACCCTGGCCGATGGCGGCTACGCGGTGGTGACCGACGGAGCCGAGCAGGCCCTGGCGGTCGCCAACGCCATCGCCCCCGAGCACCTCGAGCTGTTGGTGGACGACTGGGAGGCGCTCTTGCCGCAGGTCCGGCACGCGGGCGCCGTGTTCTGCGGTCCCCTCGCCCCGGCGTCGATCGGTGACTACCTGGCCGGGGCCAACCACGTCTTGCCCACCTCGGGGTCGGCGCGGTTCTCGGGTGCCCTGCGGGTCGACGACTTCTGCAAGCACATCCACGCCGTGGTGGTGCCGCCGGAGGGGCTGACGCAGGTGGCGCCCCACGTCGAGGCCCTGGCCGACTACGAGGGGCTGCCCGCCCACGCCGAGTCGGTGCGCGTGAGGGCCGACGAGGCTGGCCAGCCGGCATGACGCTCGCACCCCGCGACGACCTGGCGCTGATGGCCGGCTACCACTCGCCCCAGGTCGACGTGGCTGTTCGCCTCAACACCAACGAGGCGCCCGAGGCGCCGCCGGCGGCGTTCACCCGCCGGCTGCGCGAGGCGCTCGCGACGATCGCATGGCACCGCTATCCCGACCGCGGGTACCGCGCCCTGCGGGAGGCCATCGCCAAGCACCACGACGTGGCGCCGGAGCAGGTGTTCGCGGCCAACGGGTCGAACGAGGTGCTCCAGACGCTGCTGCTCACCTACGGCGGACCGGGTCGACGGGCCGCCGTGTTCGAGCCCACCTACGCGCTCCACAGCCACATCGCCCGCATCACGGGTACCGGTGTGTGTGTCGGCGAGCGTGCCCACGACTTCGCGCTCGACCTGGGCGAGGTGCGCCGGGTCCTGGCGGCGCACGAACCGGAGATCACGTTCCTGTGCTCGCCCAACAACCCCACAGGAATGGCCGAGCCCGAGGAGACGGTGGTCACGGTCGCCGACATGGCCCCCGGGATCGTCGTCGTCGACGAGGCGTATGGCCAGTTCGCCCCGTGGTCCGCCCTCGGCCTGGTGGACGAGCGGTGGGGCGTCGTCGTCACCCGCACATTCTCGAAGACCTGGTCGATGGCCGGCGCCCGCCTCGGCTACCTGGTCGGTCCCGCCTGGCTGGTGGCGGAGCTGGACAAGGTGGTGCTGCCCTACCACCTCGACGTGGTGAAGCAGTTGGCGGGCAGGCTGGCGCTGTCGTTCACGGACGAGATGCGGGCGCGGGTGGCGGCGCTGGTCGAGGAGCGAGGGCGCGTCTACGCCGCCCTCGCCGAGCTCCCGGTGGACGCGTGGCGGTCGGACGCCAACTTCGTGCTGTTCCGGCCCCGGGAGCGGGACGGCGCTGCGGTGTGGCAGGCGCTGCTGGACCGCTCGGTGCTGATCCGCAACTGCGCCAGCTGGCCCCGCCTCGACGGCTGCCTGCGCGTCACCATCGGTACTCCCGCCGAGGACGATGCCTTCCTCGCCGCCCTCACCGAGGTCTTGTCATGAGCGAGCAAAGCGAGCGAATCATCAACACCCGGTCCGCGCAGCGCCGGCGCACGACCAAGGAGACGTCGGTGGCAGTGGCCATCGACCTCGACGGGCCCGAGGGCAAGGTACGCGCGGCCACCGGCCTGCCCTTCTTCGACCACATGCTCGACCAGCTCGGGCGCCACAGCGGCTTCGACCTGGCGGTCGAGGCGCAGGGCGACCTCCAGGTCGACGGCCACCACACGGTCGAGGACGTGGCCATCGTGATCGGCGAGGCGTTCGGCCAGGCCCTGCGTGACAAGGCGGGGATCCGCCGGTTCGCCAGCGGATCGTTCCCGCTGGACGAAGCGCTCGTCGAGGTGGCGCTCGACCTGTCGGGCCGTCCGTTCGTGGCCTACGACGTGCCCTTCGGCGAGGTGCTACCCCTCGGCGACCCGCCGTTCAACCCCGAGATGACCGAGCACTTCTGGCGAACGTTTGCTCATTCGGCCGGGATCACGCTGCACGTCACCCGCAAGGCCGGCAGCAACACCCACCACGTCGTGGAGGCCACGTTCAAGGGCGTGGCCCGCTGCCTCCGGGATGCCGTGCGGGTCGAGGGCGAGGCGGTGCCGTCCACCAAGGGCTCGCTCTAGCCACCGCGTTCTGGTCGTAGCCATACGGCACATGACCGCACTGCTACGACCGGTTCGCAGGGTGGGTCAGCGGTCGGTGCCGTCGGCGCCGTCGATCGGGAGGACCAGGCGGACCCGGGCGCCGCCCAGCCGGGAACGCTCGACGGCGAGGCTGCCGCCGGCGGCCTCGGCGGATCGCCGGGCGATGTCGAGGCCGAGGCCCGTCGAGCCAGCCCGCGTCGCACCCCGGGCCAACGCCGCGTCGGGGTCGGCGATCCCGGCGCCCGCGTCGTCGACCGCGAGCTCGACCATCCCGTCGTGGCGCCGCAGGGCGACGGCATAGCCGCTGCCCTCGGGTGTGTGGGCGAACACGTTGCCGATCAGGGCATCGACGGCCGCCTCGGCATCCCGGGACGACAGGCGCACGCGAGCGGGCCGGTCCGGCTCGATCTCGAGGGTCCAGGGGCGGCCGTCGTCGTCGGCCAAGGCACTCCAGTGGTCGGCACGCTCGCGGGCGACGATGGTCAGGTCGCAGCTCTCGGCCACCAGGCCGGGTCGCAGTGGCCGCCGGGCGCTGTGGATCAGGTCCGAGACCGCCGCCTCCAGCCGGTCGACGCCGGCCACCAGGTCGGGGTCGCGAGCCTCCTCGGCGTCGAGGCGGAGCGCCGTGAGCGGCGTGCGCAGCCGGTGCGATAGGTCGGCCACCCGCTCCCGCTCGGCGGCCCGCAGCTCGTCGATGCGATCGGCCAGCAGGTTGAGCGCCCGGGCGGCGTCCGCCAGCTCCGGCGTCGGACCGGGTCGAGCCCGGGCCTCCGCCGTGCCCGACGCCAGCGCCCGGGCGGTTGCCGACAGGCCGGTGGCGTCCCGGGTCACCGATCGGGCGAGGCGGTCGGCGAGGAGGGCCGCCGCCGCTACCAGCGCGACGGCGACCCCGGCCAGGGCGGCCCACGCGGTGGTCACCCCGTCGTCGAGCAGGCTTTCCGGCACACGGGCCCGGGCCACCGACACGTCGTCGGCCTTGCCGGTCCCGGTGACCACCACCGTGTACAGCTCGCGGCCGCCGTCGCGGTCCTGGCTGAAGGAGCGTCGCTGGTCGCGCGCCAGGGCCAGCGCCTGGTCGTCGTCGGGCGTGGGATCGCCGAGCCGCGTGCCGTCCGGGAGCCACACGGTCAGGCGTCCGTCGGCGCCTGCTCCCGTGCGGGCCATAGCGTCCTCCACCGCGGGGGTCTCCGGTGACAGGGCCAGGACCGGCCCCAACGCCCCGAGGTCGCGCTCGGCGGCGCTCAAGGCCCGGTCGCGGGCCACCGAGCGGACCAGCGCCCCCAGCGGCACGGCGAACGCCACCACGACGAGGCTGGTCGTCGCCACGACCACGAGCAGGAGGCGGCGACGCATCGCGGCCCTCAGGTGGTGGACGGGGCGGGATCGCCGTCGTCCCGGGCGTCGAGCTTCACGCCGACGCCCCGCACCGTGTGCAGGAAGCGGGGCTCGGCCGCCGTCTCCCCGAGCTTGCGTCGCAGCCACGACAGGTGGACGTCGACGGTCTTGTCGGCGCCGCCGTAGGGCTGGCGCCATACCTCGGCCAACAGCTCACGCCGGGTGACGACGTCGGGGCTCCGCCGGGCGAGGTGGGCGAGGAGGTCGAACTCCAGCCGGGTGAGGTCGAGGTCACGGCCGTCGAGCGTGGCGCTGCGGGCCCGGGGCTGGACGACCAGGCCGCCGACCTGCACCCGGTCGTCGTCGACGGCCCCGCCGCCGCGGCGCAACACCGCCCGGATGCGCGCCTCGAGCTGGGCGGAGGAGTAGGGCTTGACCACGTAGTCGTCGGCGCCGTGGTCGAGGAGCCGCACGATCTCGGCCTCGTCGTCGCGGGCGGTGGCCACGATGACGGGCACCTCCGACACGCCCCGCAGCATCCGGAGCACGTCGGCACCGTCGAGGTCGGGCAGGCCGAGGTCGAGGACGATCACCTCCGGCCGCCATTCGACGGCCGCGGTGAGGGCCGCGGCCCCGGTCGCCTCGGTCCGCACGGCATGGCCAGACCCGGCGAGCCCGCTGGCGAGCGCCTCCCGGATCCGCTGGTCGTCCTCGATCACCAGCACCGATGCCACCGGGCCACGCTAGGCCCGCCGTAGCCTCGCCCGGAGTTCCGCTGGGCGTCTTAACCGACGCTTAGGCCGGGGTTGGGCGCGGCCTAGTCCAGCGCGCGGGCACCATTGGGGACGTGCGGCGATCCCTCGTGCTCGGCGCCGTCTGGGTGGTGGCGGCTGTGCTGGCGGCCGGGGTCGCTTGGGCGGGTATCGGCGTCGTCGGCGACCAGGTGACCGACGACCGCCCGGCGCCGCTGAGCGCCGACGAGATCGCCCAGGCGGTGGCGGGCGACCGGGCGGCGAGCACGATCACCACCGCATCGCCCACCGACGCGACGACGACCACGGCCGTGCCCCCGACGGACGCCTCGGCCACCACCCGCACATACCGGATGGAGGGCGGTGTGGCGACGCTGCGCTTCTCGCCGGCCGGCGTGGAGGTCGTCGCGGCGACGCCGAACGAGGGATTCAGCGTCGATTGGGAGCCCGAGCACGGCAACGGCGTGAAGGTCGAGTTCGAGAGCGACGCTCATGACAGCCGGATAGACGCGTGGTGGGACGGCGGTCCCCAGGTCGAGCGGCGTGAAAACGGCGAGGACGTCGGCGCCGGCGACAACCGTGGCCAGGGCTCGGGCGGCGACGACGGTGGCGGCGGAGGTCCGGGCCCGGGTTGACCCGTGCCGGCGCGGACCGCTGCACCTCGGCTCGGGTCTTTAGCCCACGCTTAGGGTCGGACGGAGACGCCGTTACGGGGGGCGAGGCGACGCTGGGGCCGATGGGTCCCTGGAGCGGGAAAGGAGCCCCCCGTCATGAACCTCTCCAACTCACCACGTCGCATGCGCACGGTCGCCGGCCTCGTCGGCGGCGGCATCGGCCTCGCGCTCGTCACGGGCCTTGGCCCGGCACCGTCCCTTCTGGCCGCGGCCTCGGGCGGCGACTCCAACGGCGGCTCGAGCACCTCGACCAGTCCCTCCACCCAGACGACCGCCGGCCGGTCGAACGCCCCGGCGGCAACGTCGGGCAACCAGGTCGTCGACGCCGCCGGCGCGGGCACCGTGACGTTCCGCCGCAGCGGCACACAGCTCACCCTCGTGAGCGCGGTGCCGGCCCGCGGCTGGCGCGTCGAGGTGGAACAGGCCGCCGGCGTCGAGATCGAGGTCGACTTCCGCCAGGGCAGCCGACGCGTGCAGGTCAACCTCGAGCTCGAGGATGGCGCAGTGCGCGAGCGGATCCGCATTCGCGACGAGGCGGACGGGACGGACATCCGCATCGAGAACGGAGCCGTCGTCCGGGCCGAGCCCGGCAACCGGGTCGATGACCGCCGCGGCGACGACCGCGTCGGGGACGATCGCGTCGGCGACGACAACAGCAACAGCGGTCCCGGCTCCGGCGGCGCGCATGGTGCGGACGACCCGCCCGGCGACGACCACGGCGGCGACAGCAACAGTGGTCCCGGTTCTGGCGGCCACGGTGCCGATGACGCGCCGGGCGACGACCGTCGCGGCCACAGCGGCAGCGACGGCTAGTGGGCCCGGGGGGCCGGTAGCCGTCAGCCGGCGAACGACAGGCAGTACACGCCGGGGAGGGCTTCGGCCAGCTTGCGCCAGCTCTCCCCGGCGTCCTCGGACAGGTAGATCCGGCCGTAGCGCTCGCCCACGGCCACCAGGTTGCCGGCGGCGACGAGTCCGAACGTGTCGATGTTGTTGGGGAACGTCGCCGGCAGGCCCGACTCGCCACCGCAGCGTACGAGCGGCTGCTCGGGGTCGTCGATGGGCCGCCGGTAGACCGCCGCCTCGTGGGTCGCGGGCCCGGTCGAGGCGCTGGCCAGCAGCCAACCCTCCGATAGGGCCACCGCACGGCAGTACCCGGCGTGGAGCCCCTCGGTGCTCCAGTGCCAGGTGTTCCCGCCGTCGGAGCTCTGCCCCACGCCCACGGCGGCGGCCACGGCGACGGTGTCACCTTCCGCCAGAACCTGGTGGTCGTCGGCCTCGGCCGGTACCACCTCGATCCACTGCTCGGGATCGCGCCGCCAGACACCGCCGACGTGCACGCCGGCGAACAGCCCGGCGGCTCCCATCGTGAGGGAGCGCAAATCGGGCGGGGCGCCCCAGGGGGTGGTCCACTGGCGACGGGTCGGGATGGCGTCGAAGGCCCTGTCGACCGCCGGGCCGTCGGTGCTGCCCACGAGCACGAGCCGAGCCTCGCTGGTTCCGACCAGCGTCCGGCCTCCGGCGAGGGCTAGCAAACAGCGCGGCACCAGCCCCCCGGGCAGCGGCCGGGGTGCCCCCTCGTCCAGCGAGACCACCCGGTCGCCGGCGATGACCCAGTCTCCGGCGATGCCCGTCACCTCGACGCCGGCCAGGCCCCGGCGTACGACCTTGCCGTCGAGCCCCAGCTCGACCAATCCGTCACCCGTTCCCACCAGGAGCATGGAACCAGTGTGGCCCGCCCGCGCCCCACCGGGTGGTATGGCCACCGCTGAGGCAGGCTGGGCGCCATGAACGGGGGTCCCGAGATCTGGCTGTGCCGGCACGGTGAGACCGAGTGGAGCCGTGATGGACGCCACACCAGCCACACCGACCTGCCGCTCACGCCCGAGGGGGTCGAGGAGGCACGGCGGCTGGCGTCGCGCCTGTCGGGTGTGAAGTTCGACTTGGTGCTCACCAGCCCGCTGCGCCGGGCCGCGGACACCGCGGCGCTGGCCGGGTTCCCGGACGCCGTGCGCGAACCCGCGGCATTGGAATGGGACTACGGCGACTACGAGGGTCGGACGACCGCGGCCATCCGGGAGGAGGTCCCCGGCTGGACGGTGTGGACCCACCCGCCGCCTGGCGGCGACACGGCCGAACAGGTCGGTGCCCGGGCCGACCAGCTCATCGAGCGCGTGCAGGCCGAGGCGCAGAGCCGGGCGCTGCTGTTCTCCCATGCCCACTTCCTGCGGGTGTTGGCCGCCCGCTGGATCGAGCTGCCCGCGACGTGGGGCGTGCGCCTGCCCCTCGACACCGGAAGCGTGTCGGTGCTGGGCTGGGAGCGCGAGGTCCGGGCGATCAAGCATTGGAACACGCACTGACGCCCTCGGCGGCGCAACTGGTTCGGGGGCCGGCCTCGCCCAACCGTAGGATCGGGCGCCAGTGAGAGCCCGCCCATGACCCTCGTCGCAGTCCTCGACTACGGCATCGGCAACCTCCGCTCGGCGCAGAAAGCGCTCCAGCACGTGGGCGCCGATGCCCGGCTCACGTCCGATCCGGCCCTCGTGCGGGACGCAGCCGGCGTGGTGCTCCCGGGTGTCGGCAACTTCGGCCGCTGCATGGAGGCGCTCGAGAAGAGCGGACTCGACGAGCTTGCCATCGAATGTGCCTGCTCGGGGCGACCCTTCCTGGGGGTCTGCGTCGGCATGCAGATGCTGTACCAGGGGTCTGAGGAAACACCCGCCGTGCCGGGCCTGGGGGTCCTGCCCGGGGTGGTGCGGCTGCTCCCCGCAGGCGTGAAGCGCCCGCAGATGCAGTGGAACGTGCTCGATCGGTGGCGCGAGAGCGGGTTGCTGGCCGGCGTCCCCGAGCCGACGTGGGTCTACTTCGTGCACTCGTACGCGGCCGACAGCGACGAGCAGGCGGTGGCCACGTGCGACTACGGAGGTCCGGTGGTGGCGGCGGTGGAGGCCGGCCCGCTGTGGGCCACGCAGTTCCACCCCGAGAAGTCGGGTGCCACGGGCATGCGCATCCTCGCCAACTTCGTCGGCCGGGCGGTCGAGTGGGCGGCGGCGGCGTGACCGCCCGCCTCGCCGGAGTCCGGTGATGGACCTGTACCCCGCGATCGACTTGCGCGACGGCCGCTGTGTTCGGCTCTACCAGGGTGACTACGCCCGGGAGACCGTGTACGCGGACGACCCCGTGGCCCAGGCGCGGGCCTTCGCCGCCGACGGCGCACCCTGGATCCACGTCGTCGACCTCGACGCCGCTCGCACCGGGGACCCGCGCAACTACGAGCTCGTGGCCGCGATGGCCGCCGCCGTCGACGTACCTGTGCAGTGCGGCGGTGGCGTGCGCACCGATGCCGCGGCCGATGCGCTGCTGGGGCGGCGAGTGCGCCGAGTGGTCGTGGGCACGGCGGCCCTGGAGCGTCCTGCGTGGGTCCGATCGCTGGCGGGCCGCTACCCGGGACAGGTGGCGGTGGGGCTCGATGCCCGGGGCCGCGACGTGGCCGTGCGGGGTTGGGTCCAGGGGTCGGGCGACGACCTCGTGGATGTCGCTCGCCGGTTCGAGGATGCCGGCGTGGCGGCGTTGGTGGTCACCGAGATCGGGAGGGACGGAACGCTCTCCGGTCCGGCGCTGGACCAGCTCGTCGCCGTGCTGGAGGCCACCAGCGTCGACGTGATCGCGTCCGGGGGGGTGGGCAGCCTCGCCGACCTCCGGACGCTGTCGGTGCTCGAGGTCGACGGCCGACGGTTGGCCGGCACCATCGTGGGCCGGGCGCTCTACGAAGGCGCGTTCCGAGTCTCCGACGCCATCGCCACCGTGGAGGCGCACACGTGACGGGCGGGGTGGGTGCCGGAACGGGCGGGATGCCCGGCACCTGCCTGGGATGCGGGGCTTGGCCAGGTGCGTAGCGTCCGGGTGATCCCCTGCCTCGACGTCGACGCCGGCCGGGTGGTGAAGGGTGTCAACTTCGTGGGGTTGCGCGACGCCGGCGACCCGGTCGAGCTGGCCGGCCGTTACGACGCCGAGGGCGCCGACGAGCTCGTGTTCCTCGACATCACGGCCTCCGCCGATGCCCGCGACACCATCGTCGACGTCGCCCGGCGCACGGCCGACGAGGTGTTCATCCCCTTCACCGTCGGGGGAGGGGTGCGGTCGGTCGACGACGCCCGACGGCTGCTGATGGCGGGCGCCGAGAAGGTGTCGATCAACACTGCCGCGGTCGAGCGCCCGGATCTCGTGACCGAGTTGGCAACCGAGTTCGGCACCCAATGCGTCGTCGTGGCCATCGACGCCCGCCGCACGCCCGGGGCAGGCCGGGGCTTCGAGGTGACGACGCACGGCGGACGGGCGTCGACGGCGCTCGACGCCGTGGCATGGGCGCAGGAGGTCGCGCGCCGCGGCGCGGGCGAGATCCTGCTCACCTCGATGGACCGCGACGGCACCAGGGAGGGCTTCGACCTCGAGCTCACGCGGGCGGTGTCCGACGCCGTGGGCGTGCCCGTGATCGCCAGTGGAGGGGTGGGCACGCTGGCGCACCTTGCGGAGGGCGTGATCGAGGGTGGCGCCGACGCGGTGTTGGCGGCGTCGATCTTCCACTTCGGCGAGCACACCATCGCCGAGGCCAAGGACGAGCTCACACGCGCCGGCCTCAGCGTCCGGCCCGTCTAGTGGGCGCGAGGGTCCACGAGTGGGGTGGCTCGCAGCGCTCGTCACCCCATCAGCGCCCTAGCCTCCCGGACGTGGCCGACCCCGGCGAGCACCATGCCACCCCGGTGCCGGACGCCGGCGCCATCGTCGGTCTCCTGGCCGACGACGACCGGCGTCGCGTGTTCGCCGCCCTCGTGCTGGGCGGGTCGACGCTCGAGGAGGTGCGGGCCTCGACGGGGCTGTCGTCGCGCCGGGCCGTGACCGCGCTGGCCCGGCTGGTGGCCGGCGACCTGGTGATCCGCAGCGAACGGGGTGAGCACGTGCTGCGGGGCGAGGCCTTCCGATTGGCGGCCATGGCGGCCGCTCCCGAGCGCCCGGGCCCGGACCCCACCGACGACGTGGCCGAGGACGACGCCCGGATCCTGCGGCGCTACTACCGGGGCGGCCGGCTGACGCAGATCCCGCCCCAGCGGTCGCGCAAGCTCGTGATCCTCGACCGCCTGGCGCAGGAGTTCGACGTCGGTTCCCGCTATTCGGAGCGCCAGGTCAACGCCATCCTGCGCCGCTTCCACGACGACGTCGCGTCGCTGCGGCGCTTCCTGGTCGACGAGGGGTTCCTCGACCGGGCCTCGGGTGAGTACTGGCGCTCGGGCGGCAGCGTCAAGACGTGACCGAGCACCGGCCGCTGCAACGCGTGCCAGAGTCGTCGGTCGCTGCCGGCGGCCGCTAGCGTCGTTCCTGTGCCGGACCCCGCCACGGTGACCGCCGCCGACGGCACCGCAACCGAGAAGCTGCCCATCAAGATGCTCAACGATCGAGTACTCGTTCGCATCGCGGGTCCCGAGGGCGAGCGACGGTCGTCGGGCGGCATCCTCATCCCGGCCACCGCCCAGACGTCCAAGCGGTTGGCCTGGGCCGAGGTGGTGGCGGTGGGGCCGAACGTGCGGGCCATGCAGGCGGGCGACCACGTGCTGTTCGCGCCCGAGGACCGCTACGAGGTCGAGGTCCGCGGCGACGACTACGTGATCCTGCGCGAGCGTGATGTCCACGCCGTGGCGTCGACCCGACTGGGCGAGGCCTCGACGGGCCTGTACCTGTAGGCGGGTAGCGCTACCGCTCACTCGCCCTCGGTATCGGGGGCGCGCACGCTGCCCAGGTCATCGAGTTGGCGGCCTCCGGCGTCGTTGTAACAGGAGTCGGTCACCGCTTCGCCGTCGCCGCTGAGGTACTGGATGGTCAGCGCCTCGTACGTCTTGGACGGGTCGTCCGGGTCCCGCTTGTTGGCGAAGCTCTCGAGCGCCGCTCGCAGCTCCCGCTGGGTCGCGTCGTCGGAGCCACCGATGCGGCCGGCCACGACATCGACGTTGGCGACGGGCAGCCGGAGCCGCTCGGCCAACTGCTCGCGCACGAACGACCTGTACTCGCCCGTCCGGAACTTGGCGAGCTCGTCGGTCGGGCACGCCGAGGCAGCGGCGGTGGCCTCGGCGGCCCCGGCCACGAAGCTGACGAACGAGCCGTGGAAGTCGTTGGGCGTGTCGTCCTGCTTGAACGCCGAATCGTTTGCCGCCGTGTGCTCCAGCGTCGTGTCGCACACGTAGAGCCGGCCCATCGCGAACGTGATCGAGGTCACGGGGTCGTCGCCGGGCGTCTCCGTCGTCGTGATCGTCCCGTCGGCGCAGTAGTCCACCTGGACCGCCAAGCGGGCGGGCCGGCCGCCATCCTGCGGATCGGCCACGCTCGACGTTCCGTTGGTGGACTGGAAGTCCCCGTTGATGATCCACCCAGACCGGTCCCAGTTCTGCTTGGCCTGCACCACCACCATCGCCTCGCCGTCACCGATGTCGATGAGGAAGTCCTCGGACGCGGTCTTCGCCGCTTGCCCCTCGTAGATCACCGAACCCCGCGGGGCGGGATCGCTTCGGCCGCCACCGAACCAGTCCGGAAGATCGACGATCCCCCAGTTGACGACGGCGAACACGAGGGCGCCGGCGCCGACGACGGCCAGCGCCGGAACGATCCGCCCACCACGGGTGAACCATCGGCGGAACCCGCCGGCTCGGGCGTCGTGATCGTGCGCGGACATTGCCCTTCCTCGCCTCGGGTCCCCACTTGTCGTGATAATTTTCGCGCACAAAGTGGCGACATCCCCGATTCCTTCGTGACGGTGCTACCCGTCGCACGTTCCGTTGACACGGATTGCCGCTCAGCGGGTACACCTACGTTGGGAATGCGACGAAGGAGGGAGCCAGCATGGGAGTCCTGATCCTGGTGCTGTTCGGACTTCTAGCCCTCGCGTCGGCGAACGGCTTTGGGTCGTCGTCCAATGGCGACTTCGACTTCGGCATAAGCGACGAGGCGAACGCGAGCGGCGACACGAGCGGGAGCGACGGGCTGCCGACGTGCGACGGCGTGGTGGTCATCGACGTTGCGTCCGAACCCGTTCGGGTGCCCGGCGACACCGATCTCTTCTCGTCGGCCTCCAGCACGTGTGGGATGTCGGTGGGGCGGGGTGACGAGGACGCCGTGGTCGTGTTGCAGGACGCCCTGGCCCGGTGCAATCGCGAGGGTGTGACGGTCGACGGCGAGTACGGCCCCCAGACCGCCGCCGCCGTCATGGACGTGCAGCAGCGGGCCGGGATCACCGCGGACGGCGAGTACGGCCCCGCCACGCTCCAGGCGATGCGCTGGCCCACGACGTCCACGTCGGGAGGCACCAACTGCGTGGCGGGCGCGTCGGCGTCGACCGCCGCCGACGGCGACTCTTCGTCCTTACCGCCGACGGATTGACACAAACCCGACATGATGGTGCGACATGCGACGTGAGGAGAGGCGGCTGAGGCGGGGCGGTCCGGTCAGGACCGCGATCGCCGCCGTGGCCGCCCTGGGCGTCGCCGCGCTGGGCCTCGGCTACTGCTCGGATCAGTTCGGCTTCAACGAGTCCGAGGAAGGCCGGGGCGTGGACAGCAAGCTGGTGTTCCCCGCTTCGGAGCTCGAAACGACGCTCGGGCTGATGGCCGTGCAGAACGACGTCGAGCTCCGGGTCACCCACGACATCGAGATCCTGGGCCGGACACAGGACATCTACACCGACGTCTTCCCCGCCCAGGTGCCCGGACTGCTCGAGTTCAGGGTCGAGGACCTCCCCGATGTCGAGGTGACGAACGAGAACGAAGTGAAGGTGACGATCCCCAGGGCCAACGTCTTCGTGCAGGAACGGGTGGAGCAGCTTCGCGAGCCCGTGACCTTCACGGTCGAGGACGGGCGCATCTCGGAAGCGGGCGGCCTGCCCATCGAGAAGGGCACACGCGTGTTCCTCGAGGACGGCACCTACTCGACAGGAGCATTCGTCTTCAATCCCGAGGAGTCGGAGAGCATCCTGACCAAGGCGGTCGACGGCATGACGCTCGGCCTCACGAACATCAATGTCGGGACGGCCGAGAACGTCCTCAAGATCGGCCAGTTGGCCACGCTCAACCCCGCCTGCATCAGGCTGGCCGCCGAGCGGGTCGGCCTGGAGGAGCTCTTGGCCGCCGGCATTCGCGACCATCTGCTGCGGAAGGGGTTCAGCGCCCAGAACATTGACATCGAGTTCACGGGCAAGTTCCCCGCCTACGACCAATTTCCCGACGAGACGGGCGCGACGTTCGAGGAGTCCCGGCGGAGCGTCGAGGCGGGGCTGGCCGGCGACAACCAGAAGACGATCCAGTTCTCGACCGACTGCGACTCCGACTCGATCGCCGAGCCCGACAGCACCGTCTCCATCACGTCGGTCGGCGCCCCCTGACCGGAATCGGATCCTGCGGGTCGTAGGCCAGGCCGTACGATGGCCGGGTGCCCGCCACGCCCCCTGCGACGTCGATCGAGGCCACCGACGAGCAGTTGGCACAGGTCCGGTACAACGCCGACGGGCTCGTGCCCGCCATCGTCCAGGACCACGCATCGGGCCGGGTGCTGATGATGGCGTGGATGACCGCGGAGACGCTCCGGCTCACGCTGGCCGAGGGCCGCACCGTGTTCTGGAGCCGCAGCCGCCACGAGGTGTGGCGCAAGGGCGAGACCTCGGGCGACGTCCAGTACCTGCGGTCGGCGCACTACGACTGCGACGGCGACGTGCTGCTGTTCGTGGTCGACCAGCAGGGCGCCGGTGCGTGCCACACGGGAGAGCACTCGTGCTTCTTCCGGGCGTTCGGCTCCGGTTCGGGTGACGCGACCGGTCGCGAGGCGACCGATCCGGTCGCCGGAATCGGCCGGGGGCAGTGATCAGCCCGTCCCGCGACCAGTTCCGGTCGCTGGCCCGTGCTCACACCGTCATTCCCGTGTGGCGCGAGCTGCTCGCAGATCTCACCACTCCCGTGGCCGCCTACGCCCGCCTCGTGGGTCAGGGGACCGGGTTCCTGCTCGAGTCGGTCGAGCACGGCGAGGCTCGCTGGAGCCGGTGGTCGTTCATCGGCCGCAACCCGCTCGCCACGCTGACGGCTCGGGGCCGCACGGTGGACGTCGCCGGCTGGGTGCCGCCGTCGGTTCCCCGCGACCGGGGGATCCTGGCGGCCCTCGAGGCGCTGCTCGGGGCGTGGCGGGCACCATCGCTCGGTGACCTGCCGCCCCTCCACGGCGGCGTCCTCGGCTACCTCGGCTACGACGTCGTGCGCGAGGTCGAGCGCCTGCCCGACGTGGCCCCGGACGACCTGGGCCACGCCGATGCCGTCGTGTCGGTCATCGGCCAGCTGGCCGCCTACGACCACTGGCGCCAGCGGGTGGTGCTGATCGACAACGTCGTGGTGCCCGACGACGCCACCGAGGGACAGCTCGACGCGCTCTACGACGGCGCCGTCGTCCGCCTCGACCAGTTGGCGGCCGACGGCGCGCGCCCGATCGACGAGCCCCTCGTCGAGCCGCCGGCACCCGACGATCCTTTGCCCGATGTGCGTTCCACCATGGGGACCGACCTGTTCGCCCGGGCGGTGGAGGTCGCCCGCGAGCACATCCTGGCCGGGGACATCTTCCAGGTGGTGCTGTCGCAGCGCTACGACTTCGACCTCGAGGCCGAGCCGTTCGATGTCTACCGGGTGCTGCGCCAGGTCAACCCCAGCCCGTACATGTACTTCGTGCGCCAGCCGGCCACGGCCGGTGGTGGGGGCCGGGCACGTGGCCTCACCCTGGTGGGAGCGTCGCCGGAGCCCATGGTGCGGCTGACCGACGGGCGGGTGATCTCCCGGCCCATCGCGGGTACGCGTCGTCGCGGGACCACCGACCAAGACGATGCCCGCCTGGCCGCCGAGCTGCGTGAGCATCCCAAGGAGATCGCCGAGCACCTCATGCTCGTCGATCTCGCCCGCAACGACGTCGGGCGCGTGGTGCGCTTCGGCACCGAGCGGGTCGACGAGTACCTGACCCTGGAGCGCTACAGCCACGTCATGCACCTCACGTCACAGGTGTCCGGCGAGCTGGCCGAGGGCCGTAGCGCCATCGACGTCCTGCGGGCCACGCTGCCGGCCGGAACCGTGTCCGGCGCCCCCAAGGTGCGGGCGATGGAGATCATCGACGCGCTCGAGCCCACCAAGCGGGGGCCGTACGCCGGCGTGGTCGGCTACCTCGACTTCTCGGGCAACATCGACACCGCCATCGCCATCCGCACGATGGTGATCGACGACGACGGCCGGGCGTCGGTGCAGGCCGGCGCTGGAATCGTGGCCGACTCGGTGCCCGAGCACGAGGACCTGGAGTGCCGCAACAAGGCGCGGGCCCTGCTCGCCACCGTGCCCGCCGCCCGCCGCATGACCGCCGCCCGTCGTGGACGTTCGACCTCGGCGACGACGGTGCCGACCGGCGACTGAGCCGGTCACGGTTCCGACAGACGTCAGGTACCGCATCCCGCGCCGGCCCTGACGGAACCGGGCTCTGCCCCGCGGTGCCACACTGAAGGCATGCCCGGTGATGCCCCGCTGGATCTGCGCACCACCCTGGCGTGGTTCCCCGAGGGCCGGGACGTGGTCAGGGTGGCGGGGCCGGACGCGATCGAGTACCTCCAGGGGCAGCTCAGCCAGGACATCGGTGCGCTCGCCGTCGGATCCAGCGCCCGGTCGTTCGTGCTGCAGCCCATGGGCAAGGTGGACGCCTGGGTCCGGGTGACGCGCACCGGGGCGGACGAGGCGGTCCTCGACGTCGACGCGGGCCACGGCGACGCCCTGATGGCCCGGCTACGGCGCTTCCTGCTGCGCACCAAGGCCGACGTCGACCCGCTCGACTGGCGCGCCGTCGCGCTCCGGGGACCGGGGGCCGCCGCTGCAGTCCCCGTGGCCACCGGGGGGGACCTGCTGGTGGTGCCGGCCGGGTGGCCGGGCGTCGACGGCGTGGACCTGGTGGGCCGCGCCGTCGAGCCGCCCCCCGGCATACCCGAGGCCGACCCGTCGGCGTACGAAAGCCTTCGGATCCGGTCGGGGGTGCCGCGCATGGGCGCCGAGCTGACGGAAGCCACCATTCCGGCCGAAGCCGGCCAATGGGTCATCGATGCCTCGGTCAGTTTCACCAAGGGCTGCTTCACCGGCCAGGAGCTGGTCGCCCGCATCGACAGTCGCGGCGGCCACGTCCCCCGCCGCCTCCGCGGGTTGGTCGTCGGCGCCGCGGAGCGACCGCCAGTGGGTGCGCCGGTGGTGGTCGACGGGGCCGAGGTCGGCAAGGTGACCTCGGTAGCCCCGGCGCCCGGAACGGATCAGGGCGTGGCGCTCGCCTACATCGGCCGCCGCGTGACGCCGCCGGCCGCCGCCGAGGCGCGGCACGGCGGGGGAGCGTTGCCGGTCACCATCGTCGACCTGCCGATGGCGTGACGGTGGCGCTCCCCAACCACTACGACGTGCTCGGCGTCCCCGCCAGCGCCACGCAGGCCGAGGTTCGGGCGGCGTACCGGGCGGCGGCACGCGACCACCATCCCGACGCCGGGGGCGACCCCGGCCGCATGCGGGCGCTCAACGTCGCGTGGGCCGTGCTCGGTGACCCGGTCCGTCGGGCCGCCTACGACCGGGCCCTGGCCGGACACGCCCCCGACGGGCCATTCGTGGCGCCGGAAGCGGCGCCACCGACGTACGCGGCGCAGCCGACGTACACGGCATGGGCGACCGACGGCGACCACTGGCCGATCGACCCCGACGCGCGGCTCACGGCGGAGGAGTGGGCCGACCTGGCCGACGGCCGGCCCGTCGGGCCGACGAGGGCGCTCGAGGGTTGGTGGGCCATCCTGCCGCCAGCGATGTTGCTGTTGGCAGTTGGCCTGTTCGTGGCGGCGATCCTCTTCACCGCCCCGACGCTGGTCGCTTTCGCCGCGGCAGCCTTCATCATGGCCGGTGGGCTGTTCGTCCTCGCCCCCCTGCGCGCCATGGCCCGGCGGCCGAGAGGGTGACCGATGCGTGATCAGCGGGTGGCGACCTACCTCGATCGCATCGTCACCGCCCACCGGGAGACGGCGCGCGCCGACACGCGGCGGCTCGACCTCCTGATCGGGGAGGCCCAGGCCCAGCCGCCGGCCCGGGGATTCGCGACCGCCCTCCGCTCCGTCACCGGTCTCGGCGTGATCGCCGAGGTCAAGCGGAGGTCGCCCTCCAAGGGCGACCTGCACGTCCACCTCGATCCCGCCGAGCTCGCCCGCGCCTACGAGCACGGCGGGGCCGCCTGCCTTTCCGTGCTGACCGACCGGGAGTTCTTCGGCGGCTCGCCCGAGGACCTGCGTGATGCCCGCCTGGCCGCCGCCGTCCCGGTGTTGCGCAAGGACTTCACGGTGGCGGCGGCCGACGTGTGCGACGCCCGGATCATGGGCGCCGACGCCGTGCTCCTCATCGTCGCCGTCCTGGACGACACCGAGCTGCGCGACTTCCACGCCCTCGCCGGCGAGCTGCGCCTCGACGCGCTGGTCGAGGTGCACGACGAGGCCGAGCTCGACCGGGCCATGGCCGCCGGCGCCGGGCTGGTCGGCGTCAACCAGCGCGACCTGGCGACGTTCGAGGTCGACCCCACCCGGGCCCTCCGGGTGGGCCGGGCGCTGTCCGAGCGCGGCGACGACGTCGTGCGGGTGGCCGAGTCCGGCATCCGGGGGCCGGAGGATGCCGCAGTACTGGCCCGCGCGGGGTTCGACGCCGTCCTGGTGGGGGAGTCGCTGGTGACCTCCGGCGACCCCGCCGGGGCCGTCCGGGCGCTGCGGACGGCCAGCGCCCGCTAGGCGTTTCCGCTTCGGAGCCGCCGGGCCGGCTGGCTAGCCTGCCAGGGTGTTCGTCAAGATCTGCGGCGTCACCAGTGAGGAGGACGCCCTCCTGGCCGTGGCCATGGGGGCCGATGCCGTCGGCTTCATCTTCGCCCCGTCGCCCCGCCAGATCGCACCGCAGAAGGCGGCGGACATCGCCAAGCGGCTGCCCACCGAGATCGTCACCGTCGGGGTGTTCCGCGACGAGACACGTCAGCGGGTGGTCGACACCGTCCACCACACGAGATTGCGGGCAGCGCAGCTCCACGGACGGGAGAAGCCCGGCGACTCGCACTGGATCCGCCAGCGCGTGCGGCTGGTCATCAAGGCGTTCGCCGCCGGTGATCCCGAGCTCGATGCCGCCGACGACTACGGGGCCGATGCCATCCTCATCGACTCGGCCGCCCCCGGCTCGGGCGACGTGTTCGACTGGTCGTTGGCCGAGGGCGCGCCGTCCAACCGCCGGGTGATCCTCGCGGGCGGGCTCACCCCGGCCAACGTGGCCGACGCGGTGCGCGCGGCCCGGCCGTGGGGCGTGGACGTGGCCAGCGGCGTCGAGTCGGCCCCCGGCCGCAAGGACGCCAGGAAGGTGCGGGCGTTCGTCGCCGCCGCCAAGGCCGCGGAACCGCCGCAGGCGCTGCCCCAGGGCGACCGCCTCGATCGGCCCTTCGACTGGACGGTCGACGAGGCCCTATGACCCCGGTGAGCACGACATTGATGGGCGACCCCGGGACCCGGGGGCGGTTCGGCGACTTCGGCGGCCTCTTCGTCCCCGAGACGCTGGTCCCCGCCTGCCAGGAGCTGGAGCGGGTCTTCCGCGAGGCCTGGGCCGACCCTGGTTTCCGGGGCGAGCTCGATCGCCTACTGCGCGACTACGCCGGCCGGCCGTCGCTGCTGACCGATTGCGGCAACCTGTCAGCCGAGCTGGGCGTGCGGGTGCTGCTCAAGCGCGAGGACCTCAACCACACCGGGTCCCACAAGATCAACAACGTGCTCGGGCAGGCCCTGCTCGCCAGGCGCATGGGCAAGACCCGGCTGGTGGCCGAGACCGGGGCCGGCCAGCACGGTGTGGCCGCCGCCACGGCCGCCGCGCTGCTGGGGCTCGACTGCACGGTCTACATGGGCGACGTCGACATGGAGCGCCAGGCCCTCAACGTCTTCCGGATGCGGCTTCTGGGTGCTGAGGTGCGGCGGGCGTCATCGGGCAGCCGCACCCTCAAGGACGCGATCAACGAGGCCCTGCGGGACTGGGTGGCCACCGTCGAGTCGACGCACTACTGCCTGGGCTCGGCCATGGGCCCCCACCCGTACCCCTTCCTTGTCCGTGAGCTGCAGCGGGTGATCGGCGACGAGGCCCGGGCGCAGGCCCGGGCGCTCCTGGGGCGGGATCCCGACGTCGTGGTGGCCTGCGTGGGCGGCGGGTCCAACGCCATCGGCATCTTCTCCGCGTTCGTGGACGTTCCCGGCGTGGAGCTGGTGGGCGCCGAGCCGGCTGGCGGCGCCGCCGTGGGCCGGGGGGTTCCCGGCGTGGTCCACGGCTCCAAGTCGCTGCTCCTCCAGGACGAGGACGGCCAGGTGCTGGAGGCCGAGTCGGTCTCCGCAGGCCTCGACTACCCGGGCGTCGGACCCGAGCATGCCTACCTCGCCACCATCGGCCGAGCCCGCTACATCCCGGTGTCCGACGCCGAGGTGCTCGACGCGTTCGCGCTGCTGGCGCGCACCGAGGGCATCATCCCCGCCCTGGAATCGGCCCACGCGCTGGCCTGGATCAGCCGGGAGCGGGAGTCGCTGGCCGGCAAGGTCGTGCTGGTCAACATGTCGGGCCGCGGGGACAAGGACGTCGAACAGGTCGCCCGCATCATGAGCGACGCCGCGCCCGGGGGGTCCGGCGGATGACGACCGACGTGGCGGTGACCGGTGCCCTCGAGTCGCGCCTGCGGGCGGCTCGTGCCGCCGGGCGCAAGCTGCTGGTTCCCTACGTGACCGGAGGCCTACCGGGCTGGGAACGGGTCGCCGAGGCGGTCGCCGACGCCGGCGCCGACGCCATCGAGGTGGGCATCCCGTTCTCCGACCCGGTCATGGACGGGCCCACGATCCAGGCCGCGTCGGAAGCGGCGCTGGCGGCCGGCGCCACGCCCCAGGCCATCGTCGACGCCCTGGGCCGGCTCGACGCCGGCGGGGTTCCACCGGTCGTGATGACCTACTACAACACCGTCCACCGCTCCGGCCACCAGCGGTTCGCAGCGTCGTTGGCGGCGGCCGGGGTGGCCGGGGCGATCGTGCCCGACCTGCCGCTCGAAGAGGTGGGGCAGTGGGCGACGGCGGCCGACGCCGGCGGGGTGGAGACGATCCTCCTGGCGGCACCCACCGCCTCTGACGAGCGTCTGGTGCGGATCTGTGCCCGGAGTCGCGGCTGGGTCTACGGCGTGGGCCTGCTGGGCGTCACGGGCGAGCGTGACCGGCTACAGCGGAGCGCGCTCGACATCGCGGCCCGGCTCAAGGCCGTGACCGACAAGCCGGTGCTGGTCGGTGTGGGCGTGTCCAACCCCGAGCAGGCCGCCGAGGTGGCGGCAGTGGCCGATGGGGTGATCGTCGGGTCGGCCTTGGTGCGGCGCCTGCTCGACGGCGGGGGGCCCGACGAGGCGGCGGCGTTCGTTCGCGACCTACGCGTCGGCCTGGACGATGTCGGGTGAGCGACCGCTGGCCGCCGGCGGGTCCTCCGCCACCACCTCCGCCTCCGGCACCTCCTCCACCACCGCCTCCGGCGTTCCCACCACCACCTCGGGGGTGGGGCGCTCCGCCACCTCCGCCGCCACCGCCGCGCCCTCGACGACGATCGCGGCTGTTGTCGACCGTCGCGGTCGTCGCGTGCCTCGGCGTGACCGGTGGCGCCGTCTACCTCGTGACCGACGACCGGGGACGGTCGCACCCCGACGCTTGGGACGAGCGGTTGGTCGACCTGGTCGCCTTCGTCGAGGACGAGCGCGAGCTGCGCTTCGACCATCCCGTCGCCGTGGACTTCCTCACCGCCGAGCAGTACTCCGAGCGGACCCGCGTCGAGGAGGCCGAGCTCACCCGCGAAGACCGGCGGCTGATCGACGAGGGGACGGCCCCGCTGCGCGCGCTCGGGCTGGTGCCCGCCGACTTCGACGCGCTGGAGGCGTCCAACGACCTGTCCGACACCGCCACGCTCGCCTACTACGACCCGTTCAGGGAACGTATCGCGGTCCGAGGCACGGACATGACGACCGACCTGCGGGTCACGCTCGCCCACGAGCTCGTCCACGTGCTCCAGGACCAGCACTTCGATCTCGAGGAGATGCTGGACGACGGCGATCCGACGGGCGATCGGCTTGCCGGGCACCTGGCGCTCATCGAGGGCGACGCCGTGCGTATCGAGCAGGCCTACGTCCGGTCGCTGCCCGATGACGAGCGCGCCAGCTACCTGGATGGCGTCGGGCAAGCCTCCGGCGAGGCGCAGGAACAGCTCGACGCCGTCCCCGGAGTGCTGGTCGCTATGGAGGGAGCGCCCTACGCGCTCGGCCCCTCGCTCGTCGAGCTGATCGCCGCCGAGCGCGGCAACGACGCCGTCGACGCGGCCTTCGACGACCCGCCGGCGACGACCGAGCACATCGTCGATCCCCGGTCGTACTTGGCCCGCGACTCGGCGCACGAGGTGACCGCGCCTGTCGTACCCACCGGAGGCGAACAGATCGGCGAGCAGGACAGCCTCGGCGCGCTCCCGCTCTTCTTGTTGCTCAGCGAGCGCATCGATCCCCTGGTGGCACTGACCGCCGCCGACGGCTGGGGCGGCGACGCGTACGTGGTCTACGACCGTCGGGGGACGACCTGCGTGGACCTGGCGGTCGAGGGTGACTCGGCTCGTGACGGTGAGGAGTTGTTCGAGGCGTTCGAGGCGTGGGTGTCCGCAGGTCCAGCGGATGCCGCTCGAGTGCGGTCCGACGGCGACCTGGCCGTCGTTTCCGCCTGCGACCCCAGGAACGGCGCCGAACCGTCCGGGCCGGCGCTCGACGCCCTGATCCTGCCGACCGTGCGGGCACAGGCCATGCTGGCCGCGACCGGGGCGGCCACCGACGCCGACGAGGCGTTCGGCGCCGCCGACTGCTTCGTGCGGGCCGTGCCCCTCAGCCAACTCGTCCAGGCCAACGAGTCGCCCGAGCCTCCCGCGGCGGTCGTGGCCGCGATCGAGCGGGCGATCGCGGGCTGCCGCGTGGAGTGAATCGAGCCTTTAGGAGCCGAGCGGATAGGCCAGCTCGTTCAGCCCACGCGTGGGAATTTGGCGGCCGGAGACGTCCTCACAGCGAGGCTCCCGGCGACGCAGGATCGCAAGCCACGCCGGACGTGACCCATCCGCGCAAGTCCTTACGTGGGTGCGTAGAACGCCAGGGCCGGGGCCGTGAGGCCCCGGCATGCAGCGCCTGTACGCTCGACCGCCGTGCCCCCCGGCCACCGACACGACGGCTGCGTGCTGTGCGCCGCCGAGCGCATCACCCCCTGGTACCACGAGGACGAGGTGTGCTGGATCGCCGACTGTGAGATCTGTGCCACGCCCATGGTGGTCTGGCGCTGGCACGGGGTCGATCCGTCCGCTGCCGACCTAAAGCACATGCTGGGGCGGCTGGCGGCCGTGGCCAACCAGGTGTTCGACGGTCACTATGTCGACGACAACATGCGCAATATCCCCGACCACTTCCACGCCCATGCCCGTCCCCAGGGTGGGTTCTTCGGCCACGGCCTCCGCCGCCAGCGAAACGAGGCGGCCTCGTGAGCGAGGTCGAGGCTGGGGGCGAGGCTTCGGTCCTGAACGTCTACGAGGCGCTGGGCGGCCAACCGTTCTTTGACGACCTCGTGGAGCGGTTCTACCGACGGGTGGCGATGGACCCGCTGCTGCGGCCGCTCTATCCCGACGACCTCGGCGGCCCACGGCGACACCTGGCCCTGTTCCTCGGCCAGTACTGGGGCGGTCCCGCCACCTACTCCGACGAGCGGGGGCACCCGCGGCTCCGCATGCGCCACGCACCCTTCGTGATCGGAGAGCCGGAGCGCGACGCCTGGCTGCGCCACATGGGCGCCGCCCTCGACAGCCTGGTGGTCGAGCGCGGTGTCCATCCGGTGGTGGAGGCCCGGCTGCTCGACTACTTCGCCATGACCGCCGACGCGATGGTCAACGCCCGCTGAGGCCCCTGCGTCTCGTCAGGTCGTGCGTCGCGCCGGCCGAGGGACTGGCAGATCCCAGTCGGCTGGGCGCCGGCGGGACCGCAGGCTGGGTAGACGGATCGACAGCCCAAACGACGAGATCTTGTTGACCAGGCCTCGCCGGGCCCGCATCCGGGCCGGCCGCGTCAGCCGGTCGTTCTCCGCTTCGGCCGCCAGCGCCTCGCGGCGCTCTCGGCCCATGACTTCGATGGCTTCGAACGGCATCATCGGTCCGCCTCCTTGCTGCTCGACTCGCCGCAATCCTTCGTGCCGGTCGATCATCGGGAATCTCCCTGCGACGTTGGTCGTCAGCTGACACGGAACCGGTGTGTCATGCGGCGCACGACCCCGGGACGTCGCCCACCGCACCGCCTCCACCCGCTTCCTAGGCTCTCGGCCGTCGACCGGCATCGGCGGCGAACGCGGCGTAGAGCGAGAGGGGACAAGGACCGTGGATCCAGGCGAGTTCAGGGGCAGGATCGGTCGCTACCACTGGGAGTCCGAGCCGTGGTGGCCACCCGAGCCGGCGCCCCCGCCCGGGGCTCCCAACGTGCTGGTCGTGCTCCTCGACGACGTGGGCTTCGCCCAGCTCGGCTGCTTCGGCTCCGACATCGACACGCCCACCTTCGACCGCCTGGCCGCCGAGGGGCTGCGGTACGCCAACTTCCATACCACGGCGCTGTGCAGTCCCACTCGCGCCTGCGTCCTCACGGGGCGTAACCACCACACGTGTGGGATGGGCCGGATCATCGAGCTCGCGAGCGGGTTCCCGGGCTACGACGCCCGCATTCCCCGCTCCTGCGGATTCCTCCCGGAGATGCTCACACCCCACGGCTATGCCGCCTACGCCGTCGGCAAGTGGCACCTCACGCCCGAGGAGGAGATGCATCTCGGCGCCCGCCGCGATCGCTGGCCGCTGGGACGGGGCTTCGAACGGTTCTACGGGTTCTTCGGGGGCGAGACGCACCAGTTCGTGCCGGCGCTGGTCCACGACAACCACTTCGTCGATCCGCCCCGCACCTACGAGGACGGCTACCACCTGACCGAGGACCTCGTCGACCGGGCCATCGAGTACCTGGACGACCTGCGCCACGTCGACGTGGACAAGCCCTGGTTGCTCTACCTCGCTCCCGGCGCCTGCCACTCGCCCCACCAGGCGCCGCGGGAGTGGATCGATCGCTACCGCGGCCGGTTCGACACGGGTTGGGATCTGTGGCGGGAAGCGGCGCTGCGGCGCCAGATCGCCAGTGGGCTCCTGCCGGCCCACGCCGCGCTGTCCCCCCGGCCCGATTGGGTGCCGGCCTGGGATGACCTCTCGTCGGCGGAGCATCGGGTCTACGCCCGGTACATGGAGGCCTTCGCCGGGCTGTTGTCCCACACCGACGCCCAGGTCGGCCGCCTGGTCGGATGGCTCGAGCGGAACGGCGAGCTGGAGCGCACGCTGGTGCTCGTCCTGTCCGACAACGGGGCCTCGTCGGAGGGCGGTCCGGTGGGCTCGCTCAACGACGCCCGCGCCTGGAACCTGGTGCCCCGCACGATGGAGGAGGCGGCGGAGCGCCTGGACGAGATCGGCGGCCCCCGCATCCACAACAACTATCCGTGGGGTTGGACGGTGGCCGGCAACACCCCGTTCCGGCGCTGGAAGCGCGAGACGCACGAAGGGGGGGTGGCCGATCCGCTCATCGTCAGCTGGCCCGGCGGCATCGGCGCCGGGGGCGAGGTGCGCAGCCAGTACGTGCACGCCATCGACATCGTTCCCACCATCCTGGAGGTGGCCGGCCTCGACCCCCCGGCGACGATGGGCGGCGTCGAGCAACAGCCGATCGAGGGGACCAGCTTCGCCTACTCGTTCGCCGACGCCGCGGCGCCGGAGCGGCACACGACCCAGTACTACGAGATGTTCGGGTGCCGCGGGCTCTACCACGAGGGCTGGAAGGCGGTCACATATCACCCGATCCAGTCCGACGACCCCGGCCTCGATCGCGCCGCATGGGAGCTCTACGACCTGGGAGCCGACCCGTCGGAGTGCCACGACCTGGCCGCCGAGCATCCAGACCGCCTGCAGGCGCTCGTCGAGCGATGGTGGATCGAGGCGGCCGGACACCAGGTCCTGCCGCTCGACAACCGGCCCTTCTCGGAGCTCGTGTTCGGCCGGCCGCCGGCGGTGCCGCCCCGGGCGCGCTACGTGTACCGGCCCGACCGGGCCCCGGTACCGGAGAGCGTGGCGGTGAACGTGAAGAACCGGCCCCACTCGATCACGGCCTACGTGGAGGTCGACGGGCGGGTTCCGGTCGCGGGCGTCCTGGCGGTGCAGGGCTCGGTGCTCGGGGGCTGGTCGTTCCACCTCCTGGCCGACGGCCGGCTGTGCTACGTCCACAACCTGGCCGGCTGGCGGGCCTACCGCATCGAGGGTTCCGTCGGCGAGCGTCTCGGGCCCGGCGCCCACGCCCTGTCGTTCCGGTTCGACCCGGGCACCGACGGTGCCGCCCACCGAGGAGTGTTGCTCGTCGACGGCGAGGAGGTCGCGGCCGGCCCGATCGAACGCGCGACCTGGAGCCGGTTCTCGCTGACGGGCGCCGGGCTCACGGTCGGGTGGGCGAAGGACTTCTCCCCGGCCGACCGCGACTACCGGGGCTCGTTCCGCTTCACGGGCCGGCTGGACCGCGTCGAGATCGATGTCGACGGCGAGGGGCTCATCGACGCCGATGCCGAGGCGGAAGACGCCCTCAGAGCGCAGTGAGTCGGCCTGGTTCACGGGAGGCCGCTGGTTCTGACATCGTGTGGCCCGTGGACGGGTCATCCGCGGGGGACCGGGGCACGGTCGTGGTCGAGGCGCCCTCGCCATCGGTGGAGCGGTCGCCCTCCGACGTACTGCGCCTGGCCGTCGGGGCCGTGCTGCTCGCGGCCCTGGTCGTGGTGCAGGCGGCGTTCGGCGACAGCCTGGTGACGTTCGCAACCCAGCTGCTGCGAGGGCTGGACGCGTTGCCGCACTGGATCGTTCAGACCGTGGTGGTCGGCACCCGCGTTCTGGCCGTCGTCGTCCTCGGTGGGGGCCTGGTGGTCACCCTCTGGCGTGCGCGCGTGCGCATGCTGCTCACCGTCGTGGCGGCCGGGCTCCTGGCACTGGGACTGGCGGCCCTGCTCGACACCTTCGCCCCGGACTCCGGCGGAGAGGTCGTGCACGTAAACAATGACCTGGTCGGCCCGTTGACCTCGGCCGGTTTCCCCTCCGCCTCAGGGGTGGCGGTCGTGAGCGCCGTCCTTACCGCAGCCGCCCCGTGGCTGAGCCGGAGATGGCGGCGCATCGGGTGGCTGCTCGTCGCCGGCGTCACGGTGACACGGTTCCTGTCGTCGCCCGTCTCGTTCGACTCGTTCCGCAACGCACTGGTCGGCTGGGTCGCCGGCGCGGGGGTGCTCGTCGCCCTCGGGGGCCCGCAGCGGCGGCCGACCGGCGAGACGCTGGCCGACGGGCTGGCCGCCGTCGGCGTTCCGCTCGAACGGCTGGAGCAGGCGAGCCTCGACGCCCGCGGTTCCACGCCCTACTTCGGCACCGGGGCCAACGGGCGGCCGCTGTTCGTGAAGGCGCTCGGTGAGGATCAGCGCAGCGCCGACCTGTTGTTCCGCGCCTATCGCTGGGTCCAGCGCCGCGAGCTCGGTGACGAACGCCCCTTCTCGTCGCTACGTCGCGGCGTCGAGCACGAGGCGCTGGTGGCGCTGGCGGCGCGCGACGTGGGCATCCGAACGCCGCGGCTCGTGGCGTTTGCCACGGCCGAGCCGAACGCCTTCGTCCTCGCCTACGAGGCCATCGAGGGTCGCAGCCTCGATCGGCTGCAACCCGACGAGGTCACCGACGCCGTGCTCGCGGCGATCTGGGAGCAGGTGTGCCGCCTGCGGGAGCATCGCATCGCCCATCGCGACCTGCGCCTGGCCAACGTCTTCCTGGCGTCCGACGGTGCCGTGTGGCTGATCGACTTCGGGTTCAGCGAGCTGGCGGCCTCCTCGCTCCTGCTCACCAACGACGTCGCCGAGCTACTGGCGTCGTCCACCCTCCAGGTCGGGGCGGTGCGAGCCGTGGCAGTGGCGCGAGGGGCGCTCGGATCGGTCGTGCTCGGCGATGCCCTGGAACGGCTGCACCCGTGGGCGCTCAGCGGCGCGACCCGCACCGGGTTGAAGGAACGGCACGGGGTGCTCGACGAGCTCCGCCGCCGGGTGGGCGCGGCCGCCGAGGCCGGCGAGCCTGCGATCGCACCGGGTTGATCGGGTGGCCGATCGGGTGACCGTGTAGCCGCCGGTGCTTGCGCCCCCGCACGGTTGTTCCGTACGTCAGTCCTCTTCACCGGCGTGGGTCGGCAGGGTCGGGTAGTCGACCATGGGATAGAGGCCGACAGCGAACCCGTAGACCGTGTCGCCGGAGCGAGGGAGTTGGTCGAACTCGTGGATCGCCTGGTCGATGCGGTCCCAGAACTCCGCCGCCCGTTCCTCAGGTATCCGGGCATGCCGGATGAAGGCGCGCAACTGGCCGGCTTCGTACGCGACAACGGACTCCTTCGCCGCGACCTCGAAGTCGTTGAAGTCCGGCGGAAGCGCGCCGCCGTCTGCGCGTCTGCCGAGACCGACGTAGAACATTCGCGCGGTGCGGCCGTAGTAGCGCTCGTCGATCGCCCTGACGCGCCTGGTCCGTACGACGCGCAGCAAGCCGGCCGCGGCCAGGACGTTGACGTGGTGCGCGACGGTGCTCTTGGGGCGCTTGACCGCGCCAGCCAGCTCCGTCACGGTCGCTGCCCGCTCGTGCAGCAGGCCGAGGATGGTCGTGCGCAAGGGGTCGCTGATCGCCCGCACCTGCTCGGCAGTGGTGAGTTCGATGGTGTCATCGAGGTCGTAGTCCGGGACCGAGGTATTGATCGACATTATCGGAACAGACTAGCATCACAGTTCGTTCGATATATTTGGATCAATGCCTTCGAAAGCGAGCAGACCATGGCCGAGGTTGTGCTGTACCACCACGCTCAGGGGCTGACCAAAGGGGTGGAAGCCTTCGCGGCCGAAGCGCGTCGGGCGGGTCACACCGTCCACACGCCCGACCTCTATGAAGGGCATACCTTCGACACCCTGGACGAGGGTCTTGCCTACGCGAAGCAGACGGGGTTCGGCACGCTCCTGGAACGTGGCGTCACCGCGGTCGACGGGCTCGGGGGCGCGCTGGTCTACGCCGGCTTCTCGCTCGGCGGGATGCCGGCGCAGCAACTGGCTCAGACCCGCGCCGGAGCCAAGGGAGCGCTGCTCTTCCACTCGTGCTTCCCGGTGTCGGAGTTCGGCGAGGCCTGGCCGGCGGGCGTTCCCGTCCAGGTGCACGGCATGGACCGCGACCCGTTCTTTGCCGGTGAGGGCGGCGACCTCGATGCGGCACGCGCCCTGGTCGATTCCACCGAGCAAGCCGAGTTGTTCCTCTACCCCGGCAAGGAACACCTGTTCGCCGACTCCTCACTGCCGTCGTACGACCAGGCTGCCGCCGCCCTCCTCACGCGCCGGGTGCTCGACTTCCTTGAGGGGATCCGCTGAGAACCCACATCATCACGGTTCCCGGCCCCGGCTCGTCGTGCGCGGTCGTATCTGCGCTCTAGCTGTCTGGCCCTGCCAGTCGCGAGCCCAGCGGGCAGCCGGAGGCCGCGTCAGGTTGCCACGATCGTTGCAGCGAGAGCCATCCGATGGTCCTTCGACCACGGTGGCCCCAACGTTGCCCGCGGGCCGTGAAGCACCTCGTCCGCTCGCTCACCCAAGATGCGAACCGCTTCGGCTTCGACGTCCTTGGCGTGGAAGAGGTGGGACGTCCCAGCCGCGGTCGCGTGCGAGTTCAGCGAGCACTTGGCAGTACATAACGGAGTCGGCGCGGCTCTCATATGGCACGCGACGTTGGACGGCGATGTCCTCGGGGAAGTCGGCGGGCCAGGCTCGGAGCGACACCGAGACGATCGGTTCGGGCAACGCCGTCGCGAGCTCGTCAAGCGCTGCGGTGGCCGCCCGGACCACCGACGCCCGCACGTCCGCCACCAACTCCGCAAGAGCGTCATCCTCGAAACGTTCACCCGTCCGATGGAGGAGGTGTGGGCCGCCCTCGTGGTGGATTGGCGCAGCCGGCAGGCCGGGCTCGATCAGTTCAATCCTCCGTCGATCCACCACCTTGTGGTCGGCCGAGGCCGCGACGGCCACAGCCCAGCCGAGGTGATGGGCGATTCCGAG
>DASSDL010000140.1:0-2896 GCA_035697145.1 Acidimicrobiales bacterium | reverse complement strand
AGAAGTTGGAGGTTCCTCACCAACCACGCCCGGGCGCTGCTGTGCATCGCCCACGACCCCGGCGCGCGCCTCCGGGACATCGCCGCCATGGTCGGCGTCACCGAACGCAGCGCCCACGACATCGTCACCGACCTCGTCGACTCCGGCTACGTGGTCAAAGACAAGGCTGGTCGCCGCAACCGGTATCGCATCCAAACGCATCTGCCGCTCCGGGACCCGATCAGCCGCGAACGCACCATCGGCGAGATGCTGGGGCTACTCGTCGGCACCAACGCACATCACAGAAGCCACACGCCGGCGAGGACCGCTGCTGGCTGACAACCCGCCACGCAAGCCGAAGCCCCTCTCAGCGTTTGAAGAACTTCACGGCACCTGTAGACAAAGTTCGCCGTCTTTGGTTCCCGTGCCGGCCCGAGTGGCTGGCTCCGGTCCTCTTACCCAGGCCGAGATGCGCCCATATCAACCGGTCACACGATCCGACCGCGCAGAGGAGCGGCGCCCCCGGTCTCCCGGCCGCCGCGCCGAGTCGAGCGATCGGGAATCGGGTGTTCGACAGCACCGCATCTTGTCGACGGCACAAATGGGGTTGCCAGCTCGGGATGGGTCTCGGCTCGGGCGGGGGTCTCGGCTCGGGTGGCGGCACGGGCTCGGGTGGGGGCACGGGCTCGGGTGGCACCGATTCCGACAGCTGTTCCTGTCGCTCGCCTTGCGTACGCATCTTCATCGCTACCCGTCCACCGTGGACTCCGCTATGGCCGCGTCCGCTCGGTGCGGACCCTATGAGGTTTTGGCGGGCTGATGCTCGCCGGGTCGTGGCCGGTGCACGATTCCGTTCGCCGGTTGCAACCCGCCTGCGTACGACAGCACCAGTAGGGCCTGGATCAGTGGTCCAATCAACCCGACTGACGGTAAGTATCGAAGGTGCCCGGATCGGCGCGGGATCAGCGCCCTGTCGCCTTGCCGCCGACGGCGAGGCCGATGACGTCGTCGCTGCCGTCGTCGTTCTCGACGAGGGCCCAGACGACGACCGGGTAGCTGCCTTCCGTGGTCTGCATCTGGGCCCCATGCAGGGCCGGTGCGGTCTGGAGGATCTTCACGGGCACCACGGTAAACCCGGGAGCCGTGGTTGTAGACCGAGGACGAGCCCGAATCCATGTTGCCTGTGGATCTGTAGCGCGACCGGGTCGCTGCTCCCCTGCTCGCCCGACGGTACGGCCGGTGACCACCGCCCGCCACGGTCTGACGCGCGACGCGCTGACGGCTGATCAGCAGGCCTTCGTGGTCGCCGTCGCACGATTCGGCGAGGACCTTCGCAAAGTCGGTGCTCGTCGCCGGGCTCGCTGGCTGCGCCACCGAGGCGGACGAGTCGCTGGCCGTTCATCCTGCAAAGCACGGCCACCGCCTCGAGCAGAGGGTCGGCGGGCAGGTGGGAACCGAACTCGAAGGCCCGCAGCAGCGTCGGTGCACAAGATCGGATGTGGCTGTAGCGGCGAGCCAGGTACTCGAGGTGGCCGCCGTCGGGCGGCCGCACCAGCCGCTCGTAGTCCTCGACGGCGGCCGCGAGCCGCTCTCGGGGCACCTGAGCCCAGACCCGGTCCCGCACCTGGTCGTCGGCGCCGTGGGGATCAACCAGGATTCGGGCCAGCTCGGCCAACAAGACGACCTTGTCGTTGGTGGCCTCCGCCATCTGACGGCGATCCTCGTCGAGTTCGCGGCCGGCCCGGGCCATGCAGTGAGCCAAGAACCGGTCGAAGCAGTCGATCACCACCTCGTCGACGCGGGGAACGAGCCCAGCACCCGCTGGAGCATCGGCTTCCTGGCTACCTGCCGCCAGCGCTGACCCGAGCAGCGGCGGCGCGCCGGTGCCCGCCCAGTGCGGTCCCTGTCAGCGCCGCCCGGGGGCGGTTGAGCTGGAGCGTCAGCTGCTGCATCAGCCGGTCGTAGCCTGCGAGCTCGTGCGCCTGGCCGGGGAGACCGCCCGGGGTGTTCCGGTAGGCGGGCACCCCCACGGCGGTCACCAGAATGCAGGCCGCGGTGGTAGCGAAGAACCGAGCGACCTCGTCGTCGAAGAAGGTGAGGCCAGTCGCGCCGTAGCCGAGTGCGAAGGCGGCCAGGGCGAGGCGCCCGGCGGCCACACCCGCTTCGAGCTGGCATGCCCGGTAGCCCCGGGATGACAAGACCGCCAGGACCTCGTCGACGTCGCTCATATGGAAGGCGGTGAACGCGGCGTCGCCCCCGAGCGGCTGGGCGAGGCAGAGATGCTCGGCAACGCTGCGGAAGCCGCCCGTCCTTAGGAGCGCGAGGTGGCCGTCCCACCAACAGTAGGCCCCAGGCTCCCTCGTCGCTGACGTCGACGGGTACGGGGCGGTAGCGGCCGCGCATCACGAGGTCGTCCGCCACGCTCACGCAGCCGAGGCTTGTGCGACCGGGGAAGGGTCGAATGCCAGCCGTCGTCTCCGCGTTCGAAGAACGGCCGTCCGCCTCTGGACGACGCCCGGGAACGTGGATGAGCCTGGGAGCGACCGGTCCTCAGGGAGGTGGCCATGGGGAGACCAATCGCCAAGCTCGTCGGCGGCTTGTTGCTTGCCCTCGCGGCGATCGGGATCGTCTCTATGGCCGGGATGCGGACGAAATCGCCGCTTGTACTCAATGCCGTCCGCAGGATCAGCCGAGCCATGAAACCGCTCGCGATGAAGTCGGCCGGAAGGCCCGGCGCGTATGTCGGTGATCCGACACGTCGACGCGAGTGCCGGTGTCGGGTGTTGCTGATCACGAGTAGTTTCTATGGAATATCTGAGGAAGGAGCACAGTGATGTTGATGCGCTTCGATCCCTTCCGTGAGGTCGACCGCACCGCCGAGCAGCTCACCCAGCGGCTCACGTCGCCGGGCGTCCCG
>DASSDL010000139.1:0-16713 GCA_035697145.1 Acidimicrobiales bacterium | reverse complement strand
CGTCCGACGCAGCTGGTGTCGACCGGGCACCGGAGCAGGTCGATGGTGTCGAGGAGGCCGGCTACGGCGTCGACCGGGCCTCCCCCGCTGTTGACCACCAGCGTGACCGGCGTGGTGTCGTCGGCGTCGAGCGTCATGAGCTGCGCGGTCACCAGGGTGGCGGTGTCGTGGTCGAGGCGGTCGCGGACGAACACGATGCGCCGTTCGAGCAACTCGGCGTAGATGGTCGACTCGAAGCCCCCCGGCGCCGGTGGCTCGCCGGGGATCGGGACCTGGGGTACGGGCGGGTAGACCGGCCGTGGGCCGGGCTCGCGGTGGGGGAAGCCCGGCGGCGGCGGCACCTCCACCGGCCGTTCCGGCGGCAGCCACGGGGGTCTGCCGGCGGTGGGGGTCATCGGCGGCGCACCTCGTCGTGACCTGCCGGGTCGTCGCCCGCCCGCCCGGGCGCAGGTTCCAGTGACCAGCGGAGCGTATGACCCAGCGCCTCTGCGTAACGCTCCAGGGTCGAGAGCCGCACATCGCCGGCCACCGTCTCGAGGCGGGCGACGGCCGACTGGGAGGTCCCCATGCGGGCGGCGACCTCGGTCTGTGACAGGCCGAGCGACCGCCGCTGGCTCACGAGCTCCCCGAGCAGGCGGCGGCGGCTCTCGGCCACCTCGCGGAAGCCGGGGAACACCGGAAGTCCGTCGTCGGAATCTCCGGCATGAGATCTCGTTGCTGGCATCGCCTAAACGATATGGCTGTCGCCGGCCTGTGGCAACGGGATCGTTTCGGCGGGGTGGACGGTGGGTAACCGCGCCGATGTCCGCCCAGAAGGGAGGGATCCATGGATCCCACCATCGTCAACGCCAAGCCGAGATACCGTCCGCCGACTCTCGTCGATCCGCCCGGGTTCGGCTACCTGCTCCTGTCGGCGGAGGTCGAACCCCCAACCGGGCCCAGGCCGTTCCCCGGATCGTCAGACACCAAGACGGCGCTGCTGGGTCGGCTCAAGTCCGCGGCGGCCGAACTGGCCCAGATCGATGCCGTCGAGCGGGCCACCGTGTACCGAACCGTGCTGGCGCCGCCTCCCGCCGGCTATGCCCGAAAAGCCCAGCACCCGGCGAGGTACGACGTGGTGGTGCTGGTCGAGACCACGTCGCCCGACGGCTTAACCGCGCTCCAGGCCGCCGAGCCATACGCGCATCTGCGCAAGGAGTTCGACACCGACGCCACCCGCGTCGACACGATGCCCGCCCGGTGCGTCAAGTGCATCGCCGACGTCGACAAGTCACGACCGGGGCTGTTCCTGTTCAACTACTTCGTGGCCGACGACGTCGAGGTCGCGCTGAAGCTATGGGATCACCTCGCCGGATGGTTCATGACCGAGACGGGGCTCGACAACTCGACGCTGCTCATGCCCACGGGTGAGAGCGAGTACGCGTTCGTGAACCATGCCCGCTGGGACTATGGCTTACCCCAGCTGTGGCTCCGCATGTTCACCAAGCCCAGCTTCTGGTCATTCGTCCAGGCGAACATGAACGAGAACCGCGTGGGATCGATGCCCATCCTGTGCCGCCTGGCCTAGCGGCCGATGGCGGCGCCTGCGGCGGCGGACGATTCGGGTGGTGCCGGCACCGGCCCGAGCAGCGCCTCGCCACGGCGCTCGCTCGTCGACCACGACGCATCGATCCCCGGGGCGGTCAGCCGGACCATCCCGACGTCGGCATGGGGCGTGACCTCCCAGAGTAGGGCAGCCCGGTCGCCGTGCCAGCGGACCGCGTAGGAGACGTGGCCGGCGGCGGTCGGCGCGTCGTGCACCTCCCAGCCCTGGCCGTACCAGCCGTCGGGCATCAGCGACGCCAGCGCCACCCCGCCCGCGACCTCGCGCACCAGCAGGTCCCGCACGAAGGTCAGCACCTCGGCGGCGGCCCAGCCGTGGTGGCCGTCGCCCATGCAGCCTCCCTCGAGGCGGGGGTGGATCGCCTCGGGCCAGGTCCACGTGGGGGTGGCGGCGTCCAGCATCCACGCCAGCCGATCGAGGCAACGCCGGTCCCCGGCCCGCAGCTCGACCGCCGCCAGCTGCAGCGTCAGGTAGGTGCCGAGCCCCGTGTGGCTGATCCCCTGGAAGAACGCCCTGCCCCCACCGGTGGCCGTGCCTTGGGGCGCCGCCACGGTGTCGAGTGTGAACCGCTGGCGGATGAGCTCGGCGGTGGCCGCCATCCGAGGATCGTCGGGAGGTAGGAGGTCGAGCGGCGTGCACGCCACCAGCGACCCGATGGCGCCGGAGTCGACGCGACGGCGAGGTCCGGCCGGGATCGCAATGGTGCCGATGCGCTCGGCGGTCAGTGCCAGCGAGCGCTCGAGGTCGTCCCACATCGCGGCCGCGAAACGGTCCGCCTCGGCGGCGGCGTCGTGCTGGTCCGCGGCCCGCAGCAGCTCGGCGCCCGCCCGTAGCCCGGCGACGCCCCAGAAGTCGTCCCAGTAGAAGTAGTCGAACGGACCCAGGTGCTCGGCCGACACTCCGGCGGGAAACAGGCCGCGCAACGCGGGATCGTTCCGCTTGGCCTTGCGGGCATGCCGCTTCCGGTCGATCCAATGCACGCCCTTGGCGATCGGACCCACCATGGATTCGACCAGCGCCACGTCCCGGGTGAGGCGCCAGTGCTGGACCAGCGCGTGGAGGGCGGCACCGTTGGCGTCCCACTCCTTCCGTTGGCTGAAGAAGAAGCCGTCCGCATGCTGGCGGCCGGGGTACGAGCCCAGCACCTGGGCGACCTCGGCGTGGTACCCGTAGCGGTCGAGGGCGGCCAGGAGGTAGGCCGCGTCGCGGAACCAGAACCGGTGGTAGGTCGAGGGTCCCGGCGTGATCTCGTCGCCGTCGTGGAGCAGCAGCAGGAAGCGGCGGTTGGCGTCGACGGCCGAGGCCAGGCGGTCGTCCGGCAGCACCAACCGGAGGCCCCGCGCGCTCTGCGACTGCCAGCCCCGGGCCACGGCCTCGGCAGGCGGTAGTGCCTTGGGAAGGGCGGGCGCGTCGGCGACCCTTCGGCGCGCCTCGCCCCGGCGCCGGGTGCGGCGTTCGCGCACGAGGGGAATGGCGGCCCGCAAGGTGGCACCGTGGGCCAGGGGGTACACGAACGCCGCCTGCGCCAAGCCGGCCGGATCACGCACCGTCCCCCGCCAGCGGTCGCCCGCGGCACCCGACATCACGATCCCCGCCGAGTCGCCATCGTGGAAGGTGGAGGCTGCCATGCGAGCCGGCGGTTTCGGCAGGAGCAAGGCGACGCGCCCGTCCACCGTCACGGTCGTGCCGTCGTGGAGCCCGAGGCGCTCGATGACCGACAGGCCCTCGGGGTTGTAGGGCCGGACGGCCAGGGCGAGTGCGACAGGCACCTTGGTGGCGTTCTCGACCTCTGCAACCACCAGTTCGCCGCCTCCCTCGGTCGAGCTACGCCGGACCGCGTAGACCCGCTCGATGACGTCTCCACCGGGCACGCCCATGGCCGTCTCCACCACGGGCGTGTCGGCGACCAGCCGCTGGCGCACGTTGACCTCGCGGGACGGCAGGTGCCAGCGGTCGTCGGCCCCGACCCACCAGTCCAAGGACCAGCCGTCGAACCACGGCGTGACGAGGCCCCGAGGGTCGACGACGGCCTCCCACGGCGAGTCGAGGTTGCCCACAGCGGTCCAGTTGCGGTGGGTCATGTTGGTCAGGAACGGCAGGTGGCCACGGGGCACGAACGCAGGTGAGCGGGGATCGAGCTGGCGCTCGAGCCAGTAGGGCCAGACCCAGTCGGGGCCGATCTGGGCAGCACCCCGGGTGCGCAGGGCCCGGAAGACGGTGCGGGCGCCGATCGGCATCAGCTCGCCGGGCAGCTCGACCTCCACGGTCTCGCCCAGGCGCTGGAAGGTGGTGAGGTGGCGGACCACGTCGTCGGTGATGCGCAGCCGTCCCATCAGCCGGCGCAGCATGAAGGCACGGGCGCTCATCAGGTAAGTCCCGCGACTAGTCCATGCCGTGGCGCTCGGAGCCGGTGGCGCGGCGCAGCAGGCCCCGATACGCCTCGGCCGCCGGGCGCCCGTGGTGGATCACCTGGTACACCTCCTGAGCGATGGGCATCTCCACGCCGTGCCGCTCCCCGAGTGCGACGGCCACCGCCGACGTCTTGATGCCCTCGGCCACCATCCGCATCTCGGCCACGATCTCGTCAATCGACCGCCCCCGTCCCAGTTGCTCACCGACGTAACGGTTGCGGCTCTGCTGGGAGATGCAGGTTGCTACCAGGTCGCCCATGCCCGCCAACCCGGCGAAGGTGAGCAGGTCGCCGCCCATGGCGAGGCCGAGCCGGGCGATCTCCGCAAGCCCGCGGGTGATGACGGCGGCGCGGGTGTTGTCCCCGGTGCCGAGCCCGTCGGCCATGCCCGAGGCAATGGCCATCACGTTCTTGAGCGCCCCGGCGATCTCGCAGCCCACGACGTCGTCGTTGGTGTACACCCGGAACAGCTCCGTGGCGAAGATGCGTTGCAGCTCGGCGGCGATGTGGTCGTCGGAGAATGCCACCACGGTGGCGGCGGCGTCGCCGGCCATGATCTCCCGCGCCAGGTTGGGCCCGGTGAGCACGCCGGTGGGGTGCCCCGGCAGCTCCGCGGTGATCACCTCGGTCATCCGCAGCTGGGTGCCCTCCTCGAGGCCCTTCGCCAGGCTCACCACTGGCACCCAGGGTCGCAGGCACGGAGCCAGCGCCTGCAGGGTCGAGCGCATGCCGTGCGAAGGCACGCCCATGACCAGCACGTCGGCCGCACAGACCGCCTCCTCCAGCGATGCTGTGGCCAGCAGCTCGTCCGGTAACGGGCAGTCGGGCAGGTAGTCGCCGTTGCGGTGGTCCTTGTTGATCCCCTCGGCCAGCTCGGGGCGCCGAGACCACAGGATGGTGGGCGCGTTGCGCGAGGCGAGCGCCGCAACCGTGGTTCCCCACGATCCGGCGCCGACGACGGCAACGCGGATCGGCATGCTGGTCAAGCTAGTGGACCCTCGCTGAGGTGGCGCCCGGCCCACCCCCGATACGCTGCCGCGCGTGACGTCGCCAACGTCGGCGGCCGTGGTCGTTCCGGTCAAGGCTTTCTCCGCCGCCAAGGTGCGCCTCGCGGGGGCACTCGACCCGATCGAGCGAGCCGATCTGGCTCGGCGCATGGCCGAGGTGGTGCTGGCCGCCGCCGCTCCGCTGCCGGCGATCGTCGTGTGCGACGACGACGAGGTGCGCGCGTGGGCGGAGGCCGCCGGCGCCCGGGTGGTGTGGTGCCCCGGACGGGGGCTCAACGGAGCCGTTGCCGACGGGGTGGCCGCGCTGCGCGCCGACGGCGTGTCGATGGCCGTGGTGGCCCACGCCGACCTGCCGCTGGCGATCCGGCTCGACTGGGTGGCGGAGTTCCCGGGGGTGACCATGGTGCCGGACCGCCGGCTCGATGGCACCAACGTGCTGGCCGTGCCGACCGAGGCGGGGTTCCAGTTCTCCTACGGCGCCGGCTCGTTTGCCCGCCACCGGGCGGCAGCCCGGGCGCGCGACCTGCCGGCCCGCATCGTGCGCGACGACCGCCTGGCGTGGGACGTCGATCTCCCCGCCGACCTCGCATGGCCCACGGGGATCGGCCTGGACGCCCGCTCGAGCTCGGCGGGTGGCGCGCGCCCGAGCGAGGTCGGGCGCATCGCCGGTGGGCGGAAAGAATGGGCCTGAACCTCCCGGTCCCAGCCAGCGCGCTGGCGATCGGCGCCCACCCCGACGACGTCGAGTTCGGCTGCGGCGCCACGTTGGCCAAGTGGGCCGCCGCCGACTGCGTCGTTCACCACCTCGTGTGCACCGACGGATCCAAGGGGACGTGGGACCCCGGCCAGGACCTCACCGAGCTCGTGGCCCTGAGGCAGGACGAGCAGCGGAACGCCGCCAAAGCCCTGGGTGCCACCGGTGAGGTCGTGTTCCTGGGCTGGCCGGACGGCGAGCTGGAGTCGGGGCTGCGCCAGCGCGGCGAGGTCGCCTACTGGATCCGCCGGCTGCGTCCCGAGGTGGTGCTGGGCCACGACCCCTGGAAGCGCTACCGGCTCCATCCCGACCATCGCCACGCGGGGTTCCTCACCGTCGACGGTGTCGTCGCCGCCCGCGATCCCCACTTCTTCCCGGAACAGTCCGTCGAGCATCACCGCCCGGATGCGCTTCTGCTCTTCGAGGCGGACGAACCCGACCATGTGGAGGGAGCCGACGACGAAGCCGTGGCCCGCAAGTTGGCGGCGCTCGAGGCGCACCGCAGCCAGCTGCGCTCGACGATGTTCGTGGAACCGGGCTCTCCCGAGGGCGAGGCCCAGCTCACCGCCTTCCGGGGCCGGGTGAACGAACGGCTCGTCGCCCACGGCAGGCTCGCCGGCATCCCGCGCGGCGAGGCGTTCAAGGCGATCACCGACGTGTAGGGGCCGCCCCATGACCATCGACCAGCAGCTCGCCGAGTGGTGGCTGACCAACCTGGAGACCAGTGCGCGCTTCGACGCCCCCTGGGTGGCGGAAGCGGTCGCGTGGCTGATCGACACGGCGGGCCGCCCTGAGGGATCGGGGCCGCCGCAGCGCGTGCTCGACGTCGGTTGCGGGGCGGGTGGGGCCGCTTGTGCCTTCGCCGGGGTCCTCGGGCCGGGCGTGGTGACGGGGTTCGATCGCGATCCCCGACTCCTCGCCATCGCTGGCCGCCGGGCCGTGGACGCGGGGCTTGCCGGCCACATCCGCTGGCTGGCGGCGGGCGTGGACGCGCTGCCGGTCGAGGCCGGATCGGCGGACCTGGTGTGGGCGTCGGGTGTAGTCCACCACCTGCCCGACCAGCAGGCTGCAATCGGCTCGCTGGCGGCGCTGCTACGCCCGGGCGGGCGCCTGGCGCTGGTCGAGGGTGGCCTGCCGTTGCGGTGCCTGCCCTTCGACATCGGGCTGGGCCGGGTCGGCCTCGAGGCCCGGCTGGACGAGGCCCGGAGCCGGTGGTTCGCCGACATGCGCGACGAGCTGGGCGGGCCCCCGCTGCCCTACGGCTGGCCGGAGGCGCTGAGGCGCGCGGGACTGGTCGACGTTCGCGCCCGTTCGTTCCTCGCCGAGCTACCACCACCGCTCGACGACTTCGGCCGCCAGGTGGCCGAGCGCCACCTGAGCTCGGCGCTGAGCGAGCTCGGCGACCGCCTGGCTCCCGACGATCGGGACACCATCTCCCGCTTGCTCGACCCCGACGACGCCGCCTACGTCGGCCGGCGTGACGACCTGATGGTCACGGCCGTGCGCGCACTGAACGTGGGCACGGCCGCGTAGAACGTGCGCGGATAGGCACGTCATCCTGGCTCTCGGTGGTTAGCGCTGCTGGGAGGCCCAGCTGTTGAGCCGCGACCCGGCAACAAGTGCCCACGCGGGGTGCCTGCGGAACGCCCTATCCGCTGGGCCTCTGGGTCCAGGAGCATGCCGTCGGCGTCAGTTCAGCGAGGGGTGGACGGGGAAGTCGGCCAGCATCGAGACCTTGCCGCCCTGACGGCGGAGCACCGCGCGCCACATGGTCTCGGGATCGGGGGCGAACACGTCGTCCGCGACGGCGTCGACGACCAGCCAGGCGCCTTCCGCGAGCTCCGACTCGAGCTGGCCGCCCCCCCAGCCCGAGTACCCGACGAAGAACCGGATCCCCGCCACCCCGGGTGACACCTCCTCGGGCTGGCGGTGCAGGTCGATCGTGCCCACGTCGCCAACCACGGGTGACCAGCCTGGGACCGCCCAGTCGCCACGGCTGCGCCCCAGCGCCAGAACGCCGTTGGGCTCCACGGGCCCCCCGACGTAGAGCACCGAGGGAACTGCCGCCAGGTCGGCCCACTCTGCGAGCACGGCGCCGACCTCCAGGTCGCTGGGCCGGTTCAGCACGACCCCCAGGGCCCCTTCGGCCCGGTGCTCGATCATGAGCACGACCGTGCGCTCGAAGTTGGGGTCGCCGAGCATCGGTTCGGCGATGAGCAGCTTGCCGACGGTCGTGTCTGCGCCAGTCACCGTCCCCAGCATGCCCCGAGCGACGGCGAGCGCGCAGGACACTGCCGGCGATCGGCCCTCCATGCCGCAGACCGAGGTGGCAACCTCTTCGGGTGAGCCTTCTGGCCGACGGCACCTATGACGCCCTGGTGGTGGACGCGTCGACGGGTGACGACGGGGCGATCCGGGTCGAGATCACGATCATCGCCGGTCCCGCCAAGGGCGAGGTCGTGTCGTTGCGGACGGCCGATCTGGGGGACACCGACCCGCTCGACCTGCTGGGGGTGCCGGCCACGCTGACGGTGCGCGAGGGAGCGCCGTCGCTCGAGCTGGAGTAGGCGCGAGGGTCCACTAGGCGGCGGCGACGGCGTCGCGCAGGCGGGCGGCGACTGCGGACGCCTCGGCCTCGTCGGCGTAACGGGTGCGGGGCCAGAAGAAGCCACGCAGCCCGTCCTTGGGGTTGCGCGGCACCACGTGGGTGTGGAGATGCGGCACGCTCTGGCTGACCCGGTTGTTGATGGCCACGAACGATCCGGCGGCACCCAACGCGTCCTCCATCGCGCCGGCGAGGCGCTGCGCGCGCTCGAAGTACGGGCCCAGCCTCTCGACGGGCAGGTCGGCCAGCGTCTCGAAGTGCTCGCGGGGAACCAGCAGGGTGTGGCCCGGGAACAGCGGGCGCATGTCGAGAAAGGCGACGACGACCTCGTCGTCCAGCACGATGTGGGCGGGCCTGCTGCCGGCGATGATCTCGCAGAACGGACACGGTCGGGTGGGCATGGAGCCAAGAGCGTACGGGTCACGCTCCATGCCGGTCGGCCCCTAGGGTTGAGCCGGTGCGGGTGTCGCTGATGATCACGTGTGTCGTCGACGTGGTGGCGCCGGAGGTGGGCGAGGCCAGCGTGCGCGTCCTGCGCGCCGCGGGCTGCGACGTGTCCTGCGATCTGGCGCAGACATGCTGCGGCCAACCGGCGTGGAACGCCGGATTCGCCCGCGAGGCCGCCAAGGTGGCCCGCGCCACCCTCGGCGCGCTGGAGTCCGAGCTCGACCGGGGCGCGGAGGCGGTGGTGGTGCCGGCTGGCTCCTGCGCCACCATGGTCCGCCAGTTCTGGCCCGAGCTGTTCCAGGTGGTCGGCGACGCCGAGGCCGTCGCCAGGGCGCGGCGAGTTGGCGCCCGCACCTACGAGCTGTCCGAGCTGCTGGCCACCCGGGCCGACGCGCTGCCGCCCCTACGCCTCGACCGGCCCGTGCGCGTCGCGTTGCACCAGAGCTGCCACATGCTCCGCGAGCTGCGGATCGTCGACCAGCCGGCCGCACTCCTCGAGGCTGTGGATGGTTGCGCCCCGGCCGTGTGGGACGGCGCCGACCGCTGCTGCGGCTTCGGGGGCACCTTCAGCGTCAAGCTCCCCGAGGCCTCGGTGGCCATGGCCGACGAGAAGCTACGAGCCCTCGCAGTGGTCGAGCCCGACCTCGTGGTCGGGTGCGACAGCTCGTGCCTCATGCACCTCCAGACGCGGTCCGACGCGACGGGCACACCCATCCACGTCCGCCACCTCGCCGAGGTCCTGGCCGCGGCGCTCCCCGACAACGCTGAGGCAGGACCATGAGCGGCCACCACCTCATGGGTCCGGGTACGACGCTGCGGAGCCGGACCGCCGACGCGGTGGCCAACGAACGCCTGCGGAGCAACGTGGCCCGCGCCGTGGACCGCTTCGCCACCCACCGCCGCGAGGGGCTGGACGAGCTCGAGGATGCCGACGGGCTGCGGCGCGCCGCCCGGGCGGTCAAGCAGCAGGTCCTGGCCGACCTACCCGGCCTGCTGGAGCGGTTCGCCGACCAGGTGCTGGCCCGCGGCGGGCACGTGTGCTGGGCGCCCACCGCGGAGGACGCCCGCAGCTATGTCGTCGACGTCGTGGGGCGCCATCGTGCCACCCGGGTAGCCAAGTCCAAGTCGATGGCCACCGAGGAGATCGACCTCAACGCGGCGCTCGAATCGGCAGGCGCCCAGGTGGTCGAGACCGACCTCGGCGAGTGGATCATCCAGCTGGCCGACGAGACGCCCAGCCACATCATCGCCCCGGCGCTGCACCGCGATCGCCACCAGATCCATGATCTGTTCGTCGCTGCCGTCGGCGCCGAACCGGCGCTGGGCACCGAGCCCGCCGAGCTGGTCGGCTTCGCCCGCGGGCGGCTGAGGGAGGTGTTCCTGGCCGCCGAGGTGGGCATCACCGGCGCCAACATCGCCGTGGCCGAGACGGGGTCGATCGTGCTGGTCACCAACGAGGGCAACGGTCGCCTGGTCACCGCCCTTCCCCCCGTCCACGTCGTTGTGCTGGGCATGGAGCGCCTCGCGGCCGACTGGGCCCAAGCCGAGCTACTGCTGGCCCTGCTCGCCCGCTCCGCCACCGGGCAACGGCTGTCGTCCTACACCAACATCGTCACGGGTACCCGCGGCGACGGCGAAGTCGACGGGGCGAATGAGCTACACGTGGTGATCCTCGACAACGGCCGCAGCAGTCTGCTGGCCGGCGAGTACCACGAGATGCTCGCCTGCATTCGCTGCGGCGCGTGCCTCAACGTGTGCCCCGTCTACCGGCAGGTCGGAGGTCACGCCTACGGCTGGGTCTACCCCGGACCGATGGGGTCGGTGCTCACGCCGCTGCTCGCCCACGATCAGCCCGAGGCGGCGGAGCTGGCGGGGGCGTCGACGCTGTGCGGCGCCTGCATGGACGCCTGCCCGGTACAGATCCCGCTGCAGGACCTGCTGCTGTCGCTGCGGCGTCGCAAGGCCCAAGGGGCCGGCGCGGCCGAGCGGGCGGCGTGGAACGCGTGGGCGGCGGCGTGGTCGGACGCCCGGCGCTACGGGGCCACGACCCGCCTGGCCACCTGGGGCCGGATGGTGGCGCCACTGGCCGGGCGCCTCCCGGTGGGCCGCTCGTGGGGTACGGGACGGACGGTGCCTCGACCGGCCGAGCGTCGCTTCCGCGACCGCTGGCGGGAGGGCCTGTGAGTCAAGGCCACGGCGGAACCGAGCACGGCGACAGGGAACGGTTCCTGGCCCCAGGGCGCGACCTGCTGTCGGGAGGCATCCACCCCAACCCGGTCCACGTGCCACCGCCGACGCCGTTGCCCAGCGACCCCGTGCCCGAGCCCCGCTACCTGAACCTCGACCCCGACGACCTCGTCTCCACCTTCGCCGACGCCGTCGCCCACGCCGAGGGCGTCTGCCACGTGGTCGACGACGACGTGCCCGACAGGCTCCTCGACAGGATCGTCGCGGAGCTGGGCGAACGCGACGGGACATCGGTCGTCGTCTCCGCCGAGCCCGAGGCCCGGGCCGTCGGCGACCGACTCGCAGCCCGCGGCCTGGGTGTCGCCCCCGCGACGCCCGCCACCGCCGCGGCCGCCGGGCTGGGCGTCACATCCGCCACGGCGGCCATCGCCGCCACGGGCTCGATCGTGCTCGACAGCCGCCGGGCCGCCGGGCGGGTGGCATCCCTGCTTCCTTCCGTTCACCTGTGTGTCGTGCCCGTCAGCAGGTTGTTCGCGACTCCCGCCGACGTGCTGCGGCGCCTGGGGTCGGCGGCTGATCCGCTGCCGCCGTCGCTGGTGGTCGTCACCGGGCCGAGCCGCACCGGTGACATCGAGCAGCTCCTCACGCTCGGAGCCCACGGTCCCACCGCCTTGCACGTGGTGTTGGTGACGGACGGCCTCGGCGCGTCGCCCACATCAGGTCCAGCCACTGCCTGACCGGATCCACCATCCGCGCCTGCGCGCCGGCGCTCGGCTTGACTGGCCGCCGGTGACTCGTCCGTCATGACTGGGGGTTCCGTGACCGACCGCCCTCTCTCAGGCCGCACCTATGTCGTCGACACGTCGGTGCTGCTGGCCGATCCCTCGGCCTGGCAGCGCTTCGACGAGCACGAGGTGGTGGTGCCGCTGGTGGTGCTCACCGAGCTGGAGGCCAAGCGCCACCACCCGGACCTGGGATGGGCGGCGCGCCAGACGCTGCGGATGCTGGAGGACCTGCGGGTCAGGCACGGGTCCCTGCTCCGGCCGATGCCGGCCAACGACCAGGGCGGCACGCTCCGGGTCGAGGTCAACCACACCGAGATGGCTGGCTTCCCGGCGGCACTGACCCGCGACACCAACGACCACCGGGTCCTGGCCGTGGCCCGCAACCTGGCCGCGGAGGGGCGGGAGGTCGCGGTGGTGACCAAGGACCTGCCGTTGCGGCTCAAGGCCTCGATCGTGGGCCTCGAGGCCGACGAGTACCGGAACGAGCTGGCGGTCGATACCGGTTGGAACGGCGTCGTCGAGCTCGACGTCGAGCGCGGAGTCATCGACGCCCTGTTCTCAGAGCACGTCGCCGACCTGGCCGAGGCCCGCGAACTCCCGTGCAACACCGGCGTCGTGCTCCACGCGGGACCGCAGCAGTCGGCCCTCGGGCGTGTGCATGACGACAAGCGGATCCACCTCGCCCGGAGCGACCGCGTGCTGTTCGACGTCCGGGGCCGGTCGGCCGAGCAGCGCATCGCCATCGACCTGCTGGCCGACCACGCCGTCGGGATCGTGAGCCTCGGCGGGCCGGCCGGCACCGGCAAGAGCGTCCTGGCACTGGCCGCGGGACTCGACGCCGTGCTCGAGCAGCGCACGCACAACCGGGTCATCGTGTTCCGGCCCATCTTCCCCGTCGGTGGGCAGGACCTCGGCTACCTGCCGGGCTCCGAGACCGAGAAGATGATGCCGTGGGGCGCGGCCGTCACCGACGCGCTCGAGGCCATCGCCGGGTCCGAGGTGATCGACGAGGTGTTCGGGCGCGGCCTGCTCGAGGTGCTGCCGCTCACCCACATCCGGGGCCGCAACCTGACCGACAGCTTCGTGATCATCGACGAGGCGCAGAACCTCGAGCGCACCGTGCTGCTCACGGCGCTCAGCCGGCTGGGCCAGGGCAGCCGGGTGGTGCTGACACACGACGTCGCGCAGCGCGACAACCTGCGGGTGGGGCGCCACGACGGGGTGGTCTCGGTGATCGAGACGCTCAAGGGTCACCCGCTGTTCGCCCACGTCTCCCTCACCCGGGCCGAGCGCAGCCCGGTGGCGGCACTGGTCACCCAGGTGCTCGACGGCGCATCAGTGCGGTAGAGGCTGAGGCTAGGGTCACGGTCGCTGACAACCAGCTGGGCAGCCGGCTGCAAGGGTCAGGGGTGGGCGTGCCGCCGACCTGCGACAGCTGCCTACAAGGGGGAGTCCCATGTTCCAACGCGGACGTGTCTTCACGCTCGCCGCTTTTCTGTCCGTCCTGGCCCTGGTGGGCGCCGCCTGCAGCGACGACGACGATTCGAGCGGCGACAGTGGAGGCGATACCGGTGAGGAAGCCGCCACCGAAGGGGGCGGCGACGAAGGTGGCGGTCTGCTCGCCGAGGTGCAGGACCGCGGCACGCTCAACTGCGGCGTCAACGAGACAGTGCCCGGCTTCGGCCTCGTCGACGAGCAGGGTGAGTACGCCGGCTTCGACATCGAGTTCTGCAAGGCGGTCGCGGCCGCCGTGCTCGGCGACGCCGAGGCGGTCGAGTACACGCCGCTCTCCGACCCCGAGACGCGGTTTCCCGCGCTGCAGTCGGGCGAGATCGACGTGCTGATCCGCAACACCACGTACACGGCCAGCCGTGACGGCGGCGACGGCGCCCGGTTCCTCGCGACGACCTTCTTTGACGGCCAGGGGATGATGGTGCGGGCCGACTCGGGGTTCCAGTCGATCGAGGACATGAACGGCACCACCATCTGCGTGCTGGCCGGCACCACCACCGAGCTGAACCTCGCCACCCGGTTCGACTCGGCCGGGCTGACCTACACGCCGCTCACGTTCCCCGATGCCGACGCCCTCGGCGAGGCGTTCGGTGCCGGACAATGCGACGGCTGGACCAGCGACCTCTCGCAGCTGGCCGGACAACGCTCGGCCTTCCCCGAGGGCCCCGACGCCCTGGTCATCTTCGACGACGCCTTCTCGAAGGAGCCGCTCGGTCCGGCGGTGCGCGACGGCGATGACGAGTGGGCCAGCGCCGTGAACTGGGCCTTGCTTGCCACCATCCAGGCCGAGGAGTTCGGCATCACCAGCGCCAACGTCGAGCAGATGACCGGCAGCGAGAACCCCGACATCCTGCGGTTCCTCGGCCAGCCGATTCCCGCGGAGGAAGGCGCCGAGCCCGAACCGTTTGACCCCGGGCTGGGCCTCGACCCCGACTTCGCGGTAGACGTGATCTCGCAGGTGGGCAATTACGGCGAGATCTACGACCGCACGGTCGGTCCCGACACCCCGCTCGGCCTGGAGAGGGGCATCAACGCCCAGTGGACCGACGGCGGTCTGCTCTACGCGCCGCCCTACCGCTGACCGCCCGACGAGGATGGCCGGCCCGACCGCGACCACACGCCCGCCGCCGTGGCGCGACGTGCGCATCTTGCGCCTCGCGTTCCAGGTGGGCGCCGTGGCCGCGGTCGGCGCCTTCCTCGTCTACCTCTACGACAACCTCACCGCCAACCAGCGGGCGCTCGGCATCGAGACGTCGTTCGACTTCCTCGACCAGCAGGCCGGCTTCCGCATCGCCTACAGCGACTTCTCGCCCAGCGGCACCGTGTTCGAGGCGATGCTCGTCGGCCTGCGCAACACGATCACCGTGGCGCTGCTGGGCATCGTGCTCACGCTGATCCTCGGCACGCTGGTGGGCATCGCCCGCCTGTCGAGCAACTGGCTGGTGCGGCGGGCCGCCGGCGCCTACGTCGAGGCGGTGCGCAACGTGCCGCCGCTGCTCGTGATCATCTTCGTCAACTCGGCGGCCCTGGCCACCCTCCCGCCCATCGACGATCCCGAGCGCGTGGCGGGCGTTCTGTTGACCGTGCGCGAGATCGGTGTGACAGTGCCACGCGGCGACGGTGGCGGTTGGATCTACGTGGGATTGCTCGCCGCCGCGCTGTTGGGCGCCGTGCCACTGGCGCGGTGGCGGGCCACGGTCGAGGAGCGCACGGGCCGACCGGCCCGGCCCTGGCTGTGGGGCGGTGGGTTGGTCGCCGTCGTCGCGGTCGGCGCGTGGTTCGCCCTCGACGCCCCGGTCGTGCTGTCTCGTCCCCAGGTGGTGGACCGGGGCATCGAAGGCGGCGTCGCCATGGGCCTGCCCTTCGTGGCGGTGCTGGTGGGGCTCGTGCTGTACACCGCGACCCATGTGGCAGAGATCGTGCGGGGATCGATCCTGGCCGTCCCCAAGGGACAGACCGAGGCGGCGACCGCCGTCGGGCTGTCGACCACGCAGCGGCTGCGCTACGTCGTGCTGCCACAGGCGTTCCGCATCGCAGTGCCGCCCACCATCAACCAGTTCCTCAACCTCACCAAGAACACGTCTCTCGGCGTGGCGGTGGCCTACGGCGAAGCCATGTACGTGACCCGCACGGTGATCGGCAACGGCAGCCCGGCCATCCAATCGATCCTCGTGGTGATGGCCATGTACCTCGTGCTCTCGCTCGCCATCTCGTTGGTCGCCAACCTCGCCAACCGACGCCTGCGGCTCGTGGAGCGCTGATGGCGGCACCGACCGAGGCCCTCGGCGCCCTGGCCGAGCCGCTAGCACCCGTCCCCGAGCCGGAGCCACCGGCCCGCGACCTCACGCCACGCCAATGGGTACGCCTGAACCTGCTGTCGAGCCCGTTGAACATCGTTCTCACCGTCGTGTTCGGGACCATCGTCGCATGGGTGGTCTTCCGCTTGGCGCGCTGGGTGTTCGTGACCGCCGACTGGGCGATCGTCCGGGCCAACCTGCGACTGTTCATGGTGGGACGCTTTCCCTCCGACCAGCTCTGGCGGCTGTGGGTGTCGGGTTACGTGCTCGCCGCCACGCTGGGACTGGCTGGGGGTGCCCTGGTGGCAACGAGCGGCCGGCGAACCGCCGAGCCGGGCGCCGGCGGCGTTGCGACCGGGGCATCGGGGGGCGGGGGGCAGGATGCGGAGGCCAGGGCCCGGTGGCCTCGTCGTGCCGTCGGCGCACTGCACCGCTTCTGGCCGGCGGCCCTAGGCGTCGTGGTCGTGTTGTCGTTCACCCGGACGCCCGTTCCGGCGGTGCTCACCATCGGGCTGGTGGCGGTGCTCGCCGCTGCGATCGTCGCCGGCGAACGCCTGCCCCTGCGCCTGCGCCGGTGGGCGTGGGTGGCGGCCGGGTTCGGTGTCGTGGCGTCGGTGCAGGTGATCACCGCGGGGCCCGACGGCGTCGGCTGGGACGACTGGGGCGGCCTCCACCTGGCGGTGGCAGCCACCGTGGCGGGCATCGCCTTGGCGTTCCCGCTCGGCCTGGTCCTGGCGCTGGGCCGCCGCTCGTCCATGCCGGGCGTGCGCGTCCTGTCCACCGGCTACATCGAGACGTTCCGGGCGGTGCCGCTGGTCACCCTGCTCTTCGTGGGCCAGTACATGGTGGGGTTCCTGTTCCCCACCTCGGTCGATCCGCCCAGCTTCCTGGTTCGGGCCGTGATCGCCATCATGCTGTTCGAGGCGGCCTACATCGCCGAGATCGTGCGCGGTGGGCTACAGGCAGTACCCGTGGGACAGGTCGAAGCCGCGCAGGCCGTCGGCCTGTCGCCCCCCAAGGTCCTGCGCCTCGTGGTGCTGCCGCAGGCCCTGCGGGCCGTCATCCCGGCCATGGTCGGGCAGTTCATCAGCCTGTTCAAGGACACG
>DASSDL010000138.1:0-6931 GCA_035697145.1 Acidimicrobiales bacterium | reverse complement strand
CGACGGGCGTCGCGTCGAGGAGTACCTCAGCGCCGTCCAGAGTGTCACAACCGTTGAGGACGACGAGCACAGGAGGCGTGGACGTAGCGGCGAGCGCCCGCGCAAGCAGGTCGAAGGTGACAACGCGACCCTCGGGGGTCTCGACGCTCGCGTTGTCGAAAACAAGAGTCGCATGACCGCTGTGGCCCGAGAAGTGGACGACGTGTGGACGAACGTCATTGAGCCCCTCCAACAAGTCCTCGGGAGTGGCCGCCACGCGCGGAACAATCTCGATCTGGTCGCGAAGTAGCGCAGCTTTCACCGCTTGCTGCACCTGACGCACCTCCACATCAACGCGCAGGTTCAGCTCCGGCTCCGGGTTCGCGGTTAGGTAGAGGACGCGCAAAGGCTCGCGCTTGGGCCGAGGCACCTGACGAACCTCGGTGACCGCAGGACGCGACAATCGGGCGATTTCTTGCGCGTGACGCTTCTCCGCCTGGTGCCGCTTGCGGTCGTCCTGCTCTTGCCTCCGGGCTGTGGCCTTGCGCGCGTCTTCGGCTCGTCGAGCCGTCGCCTTGACTTGTCGGGTCAGGTTCGCCTCTGCAGACGCCAGGTCGTTGGCCAGCTTTCCGAGTCGCGTTGACGCTGCCGCGGCCTTGGCGTCCTCAGCGATGGCCTTCTTCTCCGCAGCCTCCGCAGATCGCTGATAGGTGCGAGCCATGGACGAGCTTGTGCGAGGCGTGACCTTGCCCGCCTGCTTTGCAGCCTCCGCCCGGTGTTTCGCAGCGGCGGTCCGAGCCTTGGTTTGGGCGGTCTCCTCCTTGCCCTGCTGCCTCTTGATCGAAGCGATCTTGTCTCGGTACTGCTTCTCGGACACCAGCTGGCCTGCATCATCGAACCGGAGGTCGGGGCTATGCACTGACATGCGCGATCGTACGGAGATCGCCCCTCACCCTCCAACCGATAACTGTGGGAGTCCCGCTCCCCCGTTACCCGTTCGTGTCCAGGTCAAACCTGCAGTAGTACACCGTAAGGTCGGCGCTTCCTCCGAAGAAGGACACGTTCAGCAAGGGTTCCCCGATTCGCGGCGGTCCCGGGACATTATCCAACGGTCTCGAGCAACACCGCTTAGTGTGACCACAATCACCAACAGCGACCTCCGGGCGACCCGGGGACGGGGTCGGTTAGCGTCCGCCGCCATGAGCGAGCGTCCCGCAGGGCGAGAGAGCGAGTGTGGCCCGAGCGGCCCGGCCGAAGGCCAAGAGCGGGGTGCAACGAGCGAGCGTCCCGAGGCGGGCGGCATCACGCAGCACAACGTCGAGGCCAACGGGCTCACGTTCGCCTACCTCGCGGCCGGCGACCCCTCCGCGCCGCTGGCGCTGTGCCTCCATGGCTTCCCCGATTCGGCGTGGACGTGGCGGCATCTGCTCCCCTTCCTCGCCGGCGGCGGCTACCGGGCGGTAGCCCCGTGGCTGCGGGGCTACGCACCCACGACGGTACCCTCCGACGGCCGCTACCAGTCGGCCGTGCTGGGCCTCGACGCCTGCGCGCTGCACGAGGCCCTGGGCGGAGGCGACGACGCCGTCCTGATCGGCCACGACTGGGGTGCCTTCGCGGCATACGCGGCGGTGCACCGCACGACGCCGTGGCGGCGCGTGGTGACCCTGGCGGTGCCGCCGCCGGCGACGATCAGCAGCGGCTTCTTCTCTTATGACCAGCTGCGTCGGTCGTGGTACATGTTCTTCTTCCAGCACCCGCTGGCCGAACTGGCATTGCCGATGGACGACCTGGGGTTCATCGAGCGCCTGTGGGCCGACTGGTCGCCGGGCTACGACGCCAGCGCCGATCTGCCGCACGTCAAGGACGCCCTGCGCGACGCCGCCAACCTGAACGCGGCCATCGGCTACAACCGGGCCACGCTCGGTGGTGTCGGGCTGGACCCCGACCCCGAGGTCCGGGCACTGCAGGACGCCTCGGCCGGACCACCCCCGTTGCCCACCCTGTACCTGCACGGCCGGACCGACGGATGCATGGGTGCCGACCTGGCCGAGCTGGCGGGCGCTGCGCTGACGACTCCCGGATCGCGGGCCGAGATCGTCGACGACGCCGGCCACTTCCTGCACCTCGAGCGGCCCGACGTGGTCAACGGGCTGATCGCCGGGTTCCTGGCCGAGGGCTGACGGCCCACCCGCGCCGTCGGCGGTCAGGGCAGGCGCAGGACCGGACCCTCCCGCACCGCGAGGCCGTCGTCGAGCAGGCCGACGGCGACCCGGTCGGCGCGGGCCGGGTCGTCGGGCCAACCCATCACCACCGGCAGGTCGGCCACCGCCACCGAGCCGCGACACAGCGCCTCGACCAACCGTCCCCGGCCCTGGCGGTCGGAACCCTCGAAACGAGGTTGTCCGGTGCCGACGCCTGCTGATCCGTTCGCCGGGTCCGGCGGTGCCAGGCCCGCCGCCGCCCAGGCGCAGGATCGCCGCACCGGGCACGACGCGCATCGGGGTCGCCGGCGACGGCACACGGTGCCACCCAGCTCCATCACCGCCTGGTTCCAGGCCCACGCCCGGCCGGGAGGCACCAGCTCGTCGGCCCGGGCCTGTGCCTGGGTCGCACGCAGCGATCGCCCCTCCCAGCGGGCCAGCACCCGGCCGACGTTGGTGTCGACCACCCCCACGTCGTGCTCGAACGCGAACGCCAGCACCGCCCGCGCCGTGTAGGGACCGACGCCCGGCAGCGCCCGGAGGGCCGCCAGGTCCGGCGGCAGGACACCGCCGTGGCGATCGACCACCGCCCGGGCGCAGCGGTGCAGGTTGACCGCTCGCCGGTTGTAGCCGAGCCCGGTCCACAGCCGCAGCACCTCGCCGCGGGGTGCGGCGGCGCACGCCCACGGCGTCGGGAAGCGGGTCATGAACCGCTCGTAGTACGGGACCACGCGGTCGACGCCGGTCTGCTGGGCCATGACCTCGGCGACGAGCACGGCCCACGGGTCGCGCGTGTGGCGCCAGGGCAGATCGCGCAGGTGCCCCTCACCCCAGGCGAGCATCAGGCGCTCCCGGTCGCGCCTCACCCCGATCGTTGGCACAGGTGCAGTGTGCACGGACGTATGTAGGTCAGCTGCTGGCGGCGGGCGGCCTCCGGGTGGGTGTCCAGGAATCGGCGCAAGCGCTCGATGACCTCTTGCCGCCGGGCCTCGTCGCTGACGTGCACGCAACTGCGCGATTCGCTGTCGACCAGCTCCGCGTCGATCGTGGTCGTGACGACGACGCCGTGCTGGCTCGACGTCCGGGGGCCGAACCGCTCGTCGGCGGCCAGAACCTCGGCCCAGCCGTCGCCGGGGTACGTACGAGCGCCCCCGGTCAGCTCCCCTCGCAGGTCCCACAGCCCTGCCGCCCACCCCGACTCGGGCCGCTCGTTCCAGAGGAGTGCCAGCCAACCGGCGATACGCAGCACGCGGGCGATCTCGTCCAGAGCCCGGTGGGTGTCGAACCAGTGGAAGGCCTGTCCCACCGTGACGATCTCCACCGAGGCGTCGGGCAGGGGGATGTCCTCCGCCGTGCCGTCGAGGACGCGCACGCCGGGCACCTCCGCCTCGAGCCGGCGGCGCATCCCGGCTGCCGGCTCGACTGCGACCACGTCGGCGCCGAGGGCGGCGACCTGGCGGGTGAGCTTGCCGGTGCCGGCGCCCAGGTCGGCCAGCGGCGTGCCGGACCGCAACCCGCACCGAGCCACCAGCTCGGACAGCGCTGCTTGCGGGTAGAGCGGTCGGGCCGTCTCGTAACGGTCGGCGACGTCGCCGAAGTGGGCGGCCTGGGGGGCGACCCGAGGATCCGTCACGCGGGATTCGCTTCCGTGGTCCGGCAGCGGTAGACGCGGGTGACGTAGGGGAACCCGAACGACGCCCGGCCGGCGAGGTCAGGGTGCGTGCGGGCCAGCTCGCGGACACGGTCGAGCACCCGGGCCCGTTCGGCGTCGGCGAGGGCACCGACCACGCTGACCGACTCGGCCCGGGCCACCAGCAGGTCCGGGTCGCAGGGCTGCTCCCAGGCGTGGGCCCACAGCTCGACGGGCGTGAACCCGCCGGCGCTCGCCACCAGCGCCGCGTAGTCCACGTCGTAGTAGGAGTCGTACGGCCGCTCGGCGTCCGGTCCGTCGACCAGCAGGTCGCCGAAGGCCCGGACCCAGTCGTGGCCCCGGTCGCGGGTGTTCCAGAGGAGGAACAGGTGGCCACCCGGGTGCAGCACCCGGCGGATCTCGGCCAGGGCGACCGGCGCGTCGAACCAATGGAACGCCTGCGCCACCGTGACGGCGTCGGCCGAGTCATCGGGCAGCGGCAGGTCCTCGGCGGTGCCGTCGAGCACCTCGATCCCGGGCAGCCCCGCCGCCAACTGCGCCCGCATCCCCGCCACCGGCTCGACGGCCACGACGTCGGCACCCATCGGCACGAGCAGCCGCGTCAGCTTGCCGGTGCCGGCCGCCAGGTCGATCACCCGGCGACCGGGGCCGATGGCGCCGTGCTCCACCACATGGGCGACCGCCTCTGCCGGGTACGACGGCCGGGCCCGCTCGTAGGCGACGGCGTTGCTGTCGAACCCCAGCGCCGCATCCTTCAGCCGTTCGCTCATGTGCTGCCTCCTCGTCGCTCCCGCCGAAGCATACAAGTAGGAGACAAGTGGGCGCCGGGCCCTAATCGGCGAACACCTCGTCGCCGTAGGGATAGTGGCGGGCCGGAGCATGATCCCGCTTCCACACCATCAGCCGGCGGGTGAAGGTGCACACCTCTTCCTGGCGCTGGTTGATGCCCTTGGTCTCGACGGTGACGATGCCGCGCTTGCCGTCGGACGTCTCCTTCTTGTCGAGCACCCGGGTCACGGCGTAGATGGTGTCGCCGTGGAAGGTGGGCTTGGGGTGCTTCAGCATCTCGACCTCGAGGTTGGCCACCGCCGCACCGCTGACGTCGGGCACCGACATGCCCAGCACCAGCGAGTAGACGAGGTTGCCCACGACCACATTGCGGCCCTGCGCGGTCTCGTTCTGGGCGAACCACTCGTTGGTGTGCAGCGGGTGGTGGTTCATCGTGATCATGCAGAAGAGGTGGTCGTCGTATTCGGTGATCGTCTTGCCGGGCCAGTGCCGGTAGACGTCGCCGACCTCGAAGTCCTCGAGGTGGCGGCCGAACGGGCGATCGATCGTTGCCATGGCCGCCCACGCTAGGGAGCGGAGTAGGGTCGGGCCAGCACCGGCGACGGAGGGGGCCCGATGGCGGTGGACGACCGGACGTCCCGACGGACGCAGCTGGTCCGCGGGTGCCGTAGAGGTCGAGCGGTGGCGTTGGGGGCGGTGGCCGCGGTCGCCGTGGGCACAACTGCCTGCGCGCAGGAGGCAGACCCGGCCGACGTCGCCATCGGCGATGTCGAGTACGAGGCGACGCCCGAGTTCGTGGCCGCAGCCGCCGAGCGCTCACAGGCCCTGCCGTACCGCATGGAGATGCGCGAGTCGCTGGCGGGAGGCGATGACGTCGTCGTCGAGACCGGGGAGCAGGATGGCGAGCGCTTCTACCTCCGGCAGGACCTCGGCGCGCCGCTCGCCGAGGTGCTACCGAACGGCGCCGACGTCAAATTTTCCATCGAGACGGTCGGCGACGGTTCGACGCTCTACGTGCGGTTGCCAGACGCGCTTGCGACCGGCGTCATGATCGTTCCGTTCGGCGACCTCGTCGACGACCTTGGCGGTGGTTGGGGTCGCGTCGACCTCGACGAGGTCGCCGATCTGCTGCCCGGGGAGCAGGACACAGTGGGCGCCATCGGATGCTATGACCCGAGGCTCTTCGTGGACGTGGTCATGAAGGCGACGGACGTCGAGGAGTTGGGCCACGACGAGATCCGCGGCGTGGCGGTCACCGGGCTCGCGGCCGAGGTCCCGTACGGCGATCTCCTCGCCGCACAGAGCATCAGCCCGGGCAGCATCGAGGCCGTGAACGACATCACCGTGCCGATCGAGGTCTGGGTCGACCGCCGCGGCCTCGTCCGGAGCGTGCACTTCGAGTTCGGACGCGACGCCATGGCCGAAGCCCTCGGCCAGGAGGCAATTCCCTCCGCGTTTCCTGTCGACGTCGCCTTCACGCTCGACCTGTTCGACTATGGCGACAAGTCGATCGACATCGAGCTCCCGGCCGACGCGGTCGACGTCACCGACGCGTTTCGCAAGATGCTCGAGTCCAGCACCGCGGTCCCCGTCGGCTGACCGGCGCAACCTGACACCGCCGCGGGTGGGCGAATACCGTCCCCAGCCATGACTGCGCCCGACATCGACGCCGCCGCGTCCGCCGTCGAGACCGCCCGCGACGTCGTGCGCCGGGCGCTCGGCCATCTGGCCGCCGTCGGCTCGGTCGACAGCGACCAGGTCGTGGCCTACGACCTCGCCCACGCCGCAGCCGCCGTCGAGACCGCCCGGACGCTGCTCGACTACGGCGCCAAGGGCGACGAAGAGGCGGCTATCGCGTGCGCCTTCGCGGCCGAGGCGGTAGCCGACGTGGCCACCAGGCTCTACGGCCGGGAGGCCGCCTGGGGCCTGGACGCCACCGCCCTCGACGATGCCCGGGGATTCGTGGCCGCACACCGCGATCCGGTGTTCCTGGTGTCGGTCGACGGTCCGGGGCCCAGCCACCTCGACGACGACTTCGAGCTGGTACGGGACACGTTCCGTCGCTTCGCCGACGACAAGATCCGCCCGGTCGCCGAGCAGGTCCACCGGCACAACGCCGACATCCCCGAGGACATCATCTCGGGGCTGGCCGAGCTAGGCGCCTTCGGCCTGTCGGTGCCCGAGGAGTACGGCGGGTTCGCGGCCGGCGGCGAGAGCGACTACATGGGCATGGTCGTCGCCACCGAGGAGCTGTCGCGCGGCTCGCTGGGCGTGGGCGGGTCACTGATCACCCGGCCCGAGATCCTCACCC
>DASSDL010000137.1:0-8918 GCA_035697145.1 Acidimicrobiales bacterium | reverse complement strand
GATGCCGACGTTGGACCGCCCCTCGACCGGGGCCTTGGCGATGTGGCCGGCGGTGATGCCGATGTTGGCCTTGCCGGGGCTGATGATGCCGGGGCAGTTGGGGCCGAGCAGCCGCACGTTGGGGAAGTCGCGCCTGAGCTTGTTGTAGAACCACGCCTCGTCGTGGGCGGGCACGCCCTCGGTGATGCAGACGATGAACGTGACGCCACCCTCGGCGGCCTCGATCACTGCGTCCCGCACGCCGGGGGCGGGGATGAAGATGCAGCTGGCGGTGGCACCGGTGGCCCCGACGGCGTCGGCCACGGTGGCGTAGACGGGGATGCCGCGGTGGGCATCGTCAGCCGCTCGGGCACGCTCACCTACCAGGCGCTCTACGAGCTGAAGCTCAACGACATCGGGGTGTCGACCTGCGTGGGGATCGGCGGTGACCCGGTGCCGGGCACGTCGTTCATCGACTGCCTCGAGGCCTTCGAGGCCGACCCCGAAACCCAGGCGGTGATGATGATCGGCGAGATCGGTGGCTCCGCCGAGGAGGAGGCGGCCGAGTTCATCGCCTCGAAGATGACCAAGCCGGTCGTGGCCTACGTCGCCGGCGTGACCGCGCCCCCGGGGAAGAAGATGGGCCACGCCGGCGCGATCGTCTCGGGCGGCAAGGGCACCGCCCAGGCCAAGATGAACGCGCTGGGCGACGCTGGCGCCAAGGTCGGCCTCAATCCCACCGAGGCCGGCCAGCTCATGGTCGAGGTGGTCCGCGACCTGGGGTGACGACCTCACCCCGGCTTGCGACCGGTTGTATGTCCGGGGTCTGACAACTCCACAGTGCGTAGCGCAGGCTACTCCCGGGGTGGTGGGGGCGGCGGAGCCGGCGGCGGGTCCGCCGGTGTCGGCGGTCGTATGGCTGGAACCGGAGGACCGGACGGGCCGGATCCGGCGGGTGCGTACGGTGGCGTGGTCGGCCATCCCGGTGTCGAACCGGGGTGGCCGAACACCGACGGTCCGGGGGTCATCTGGGGCGACTCACCGGTCTGCACGTGCAGGAGCTGGGCGCCGAGCGCGACCGCCCCTCCCGCTATCAGCAATGCGATCCCGATGCTGGTGGGGCTGCTCTCCTCCATGGCATCGGCGATGACCAGGACGATGCCGAGCGCGACCCCGCCCGCGCCGATGACCGTCGACGCCCGGCGCCCGCTACGGGCGCCGAGCCAGGCCACCACCAGCCCGGCGACGATCGATGCGGCGCCGGCGCCCGCCGCCTCGAGGTCGTCGCCGAGGAATGCGATCCCGGCGGGTATCGCGACGAGGGACGCCACGACGAACGGGGTCGCGGTCCCGGCGAACCCCCGCCGGTCGAGCAGCCGGCCGGCCACCAGGTAGGCGGCCCCGAACACCAGCGAGATGATGCCCAGGGTCGTGGGGTCGGGCGCATCGCCCTGGCCGGCGAGCTCCTCCTCCCCGGGGATCGGCTCGTCGCCGGCGGGCACGAACGGGCTCTCGTCCACGAAGGTCGTCTCGAACCCGGTGGAGAACGGCTCCTCCGCGAACTGGAACGCCAGCAACACGATCGCCACCAATCCGCCGCCCAACAGCAGCGGACGTCCCCGCGCCGGGCCGATGACGTAGGACACCAGCCACACCAGCGCCGACAAGGCCAGGATCCCCTCGGCCGACCACGGCGGGACGCCGTCGCCGTCGAAGGTCAGGAAGTAGAAGAGCGGTGGCACCGCCAGAGCGATGGCGGTCACCCCCGCGGTCGCGGCCGGGCTCTCGGCGAACAGGTGTAGGAGGACGTAGCCGGCCGCGGCCACCACCAGGCACAGGATGATGCCCGGCACCCGGGACCCGTCGCTGAACCCCTCGTCGCCCACCTGTGCGTCGCCGGAGATGATCACGACGCCGGCGACGGCCAGCGCGCACCCGGCACCGGCGAGCGAGATCCACAGCCGCGGCTCGGCTCGCCGTCCTGCCCAGGCGCCCAGTCGCGCCAGGAAGCCCACCTCTTCAGCAGCCATCCGGCGACCTTACGGCGCCCCGAACCCGCGACCGGGCGTCCGCCCCGCGTTCGTCCGCGCCGGCCGGCGTGCACGGACGAACATCGGGATCGGACCGAGCATCAGACCGCCGTCGACGGTGGCGCCGACCGGCCCGTGATGGCGTCCTCGGACTCCTGGTTCTCGAGGAAGCCGCCGACACCCAGGCCGATGGCGGCGATGAACGCGATCCAGAGGCCGTACTTGCGGTCGAGGTCGAAGCTCTCGCCGAGCACCTCGACGTCGGACGTGATGAGCACACGCAGGAGCACCAGCACCACGATCGCGGCGCCGCCGATGAGGTGGATCTGGGACCACGGGATAGGCGGTTTGGGCAACTCGGTTGTCGAAAATCGCTGGATCGCGATGACCGCCACCATTGCGGCGGCGATGAGCAGCGGCAGGATGCCGGTGAAGAAGTAGTCCCAACCGTTGTTGCTTCCGCCGGCCAGGCCGTACCAGGGCAGGAACAACGCGATCAGGAACACGATCGCCGACGCGCCGATCACCTTGTCGGCGGTCGAGAGCTTGTTGAGGTCCATATCGCCTCTCGTCTTTTGGAGTCGTCAATGATCCCGAAGCGCATGCGCACCCCCGCGCGGGTCGGCCGTCCGAACAAGCCCGGCCACTAGCATCCGACTGATGCCCCCAGCTCGGATCGCGGTACTCGCCTCGGGCAGCGGCACCCTACTGCACGCCATCGTCGGCGACGGCGTGCCGGTGGCCCTGGTGGCGGCCGACCGTCCGTGCCGAGCGCTGGAGATCGCGGCCGAGCGCGGCATTCCCACCGAGCTGGTGGAGCGCACCGAGTGGGGCACGTCCTTCGACCGCACGGCCTACACCGAGCGGCTCGTCAAGGTACTGCGGACCCACGCCATCGACCTGGTGGTCATGGCCGGGTTCGGCACCGTGGTTCCGGGGCTCACCGATGCATACGCCGGCCGGGTGCTCAACAGCCACCCGGCGCTGCTGCCGGCGTTCAAGGGCTGGCACGCGGTGCGGGACGCGCTGGCGGCCGGGGTCAAGGTGACCGGCACCACCGTTCACGTAGCCACGGCCGACGTCGACGACGGACCGATCCTGGCTCAGGAGGCGGTCCCCGTCCTACCGGCCGACACGGAGGAAACCCTGCACGAACGCATCAAGCAGGTCGAGTGGCGCCTGTATCCCGCAACCATCCGCCGGTTCGTCGCCGATACGTTCGGCGACGCGTCCGGTGACGAACCCGATTCCGGGGAGGACACGTGAGGGCCTTGCTCTCGGTCTACGACAAGACCGGCATCGTCGAGCTCGCCGAGGGCCTGGCCGGCCTCGGCTGGGATCTCGTCTCGTCGGGCGGCACCGCAGCCGCGCTCCGCGAGGCCGGCCTCGAGGTTGCCGACACCGCGGAGATCACTGGCTTCCCGGCAATCCTCGGGCACCGGGTGGTGACGCTGCACCCCAAGGTGCACGGCGGCATCCTTGCCGACCGCACCGACCCGGCCCACCAGGCCGACCTCCAGGCCCACGGCATCGAGCCGTTCGACCTGGTGGTCGTCAACCTCTACCCGTTCGGCTCCGACACCTCGACGTTCGAGCACGGTGCGGCGCAGGCCGAGGAGCTGATCGACATCGGCGGTCCCACCCTGGTACGCGCCGCCGCCAAGAACCACGTGCAGGTCGGCGTCGTCGTGGATCCCGCGGACTACCGGGCCGTGCTAGACGAGCTGCGGGCGGCGGGGTCGTTGTCCGACGCCACGCGACGCGAGCTCGCGCGAACCGCCTTCGCGTGCACCGCGGGGTACGACGCGGCCATCGTCCGCTGGTTCGACGACACCGCCGACTCGGGGCCGGGGGAGCTGCCGGAGTCGCTCCACCTCACGTATCGCCGCGAGCCGCTCGCCCTGCGCTACGGGGAGAACCCCCACCAGCGGGCGGCGCTGTACCGCGCCGAGTCGACCGGCACCGCGGCGGGCGCCGGCGAGCCGTGGTGGGCAGCCATGACCCAGCACGGCGGGATGGCACTCAGCTACCTCAACCTCTACGACGCCGACGCCGCCTGGCTGCTGGTCCACGACCTTGCCGCCCGGTTCGACCGGCCGGCGGCCGCCATCATCAAGCACGCCAACCCCTGTGGGGCTGCGATCGCCGCCACGTTGGCCGACGCCTACGAGCACGCCTTCGAATGCGACGAGCGCTCGGCGTTCGGGGGGATCGTGGCGCTCAGCCAGGCCGTCGACGAGGCCACGGTGGAGCGGATGGTGGCGGCGGCGCAGGCCGACGTCGTCATCGCCCCCGGCTACGCGCCCGGCACCATCGAGGCGCTACAGGCCAAGCGGAAGAACACCCGCATCCTGGAGGCGCCGGCACCCACGCCCGATCCGTGGCACCTGCGGCCCATCACCGGGGGCCTGCTGGTGCAGGACCCCCACCGGTTCGTGGCGGAGCGGGCCGACTGGCGGGTGGTCACCCGGCGGGAGCCCACGGAGGCCGAATGGGGCGATGCCGAGCTGGCGTGGCGGGTGTGCAGCTGGGTTCGCTCCAACGCCATCGTCCTGGCCAAGGACGGCGCCGCGTGGGGGATCGGCGCCGGCCAGCAGAACCGCGTGGAGTCCGGCGAGCTGGCGGCCTCCAAGGCAGCGGGCCGGGCCGCTGGCGGCGCCTGCGCCAGCGACGCGTTCTACCCCTTCCCCGACGGCATCGAGGCCGCCGCCGCCGCCGGGGTGGCGGTGGTGATCCAGCCCGGCCGGCCCACCGGCGTGTCCCGCGACGAGGAGATCATCGCCCGCGCCGACGAGCTCGGCCTCGCCATGGTCTTCACCGGCGAACGCCACTTCCTCCACTAGGCGCCGGGACGGTCGGTCCGGCCGGAGGAATCAGGTGACCCGGCGGGGCGCCGGCACGTGGCGCTCCTGGGCACCGCTCTCGACCAGGCGGCGCAGCCGGTCGAGCGCGTCCCACACGTCGACGAACCGGGTGGCGACCGGGGCGGGCCCCAGGCGGATCCGGTCCGGGGCCCGGAAGTCCGGCACGACGCCGGCCACGTCGATCAGCGCCTGCGATATCCGCCAGGCGTCGCCGTGGGCGAGCGCCACGTGCGAGCCGCGCCGCTCGGCCGCGCGGGGCGTGGCGAGCGTGAATCCCAGCGGCGCGAGCCACGCGTCGGCGAGATCGACGACCAGCGACGTGAGCGCCATCCCCTTGGCCCGCAGGCGCTCGATGCCCGCCTCCGCCAGGAGGGCGACGCCGGCATCGACGCACGCCAGCCCCAGCACGGCCGGCGACCCGGTGAGCCACGAACCGATCCCGTCGACCGGCCGGTAGCCGGGCCCCATCGCGAACTGGTCGCGCTGGCCGAACCAACCCCAGATCGGCTGGCGCAGGACGGTCTGCAGGTCTCGGCGCACGTACGTGAAGGCGGGGGCCCCGGGCCCGGCATTGACGTACTTGTAGGTGCAGCCGACCGCCAGGTCGGCGCCCGCCGCGGCGAGCTGGACCGGCACCGACCCCACCGAGTGCGACAGGTCCCACAGCACGAGGGCGCCGTGGTCGTGCGCTAGCGCCGTGATCCCGGCCATGTCCGCCAGCGCCCCGGACCCGTACGCGACGTGCGAGAGGCAGAGCAGGGCGGCGCCGTCCAGCGCCCCGGCGATCGCGACCGGATCGGGCCCGTCGACCCGATCGCTGTGGACCTCCCGGTACTCGAGGCCGAGACGCGCCGCCAGGCCCTCGAGCACGTAGCGGTCGGTCGGGAAGTTGTCGTCGTCGGTCACGACCGCCCGGGCGCCCGGTCGCGCCGCGATCGCCGCCGACGCCGCCTTGTACAGCCCGACGGTGGTGGAATCACCGACGACGACCTCGCCCGGCTCGGCGCCGAGCAGGTTTCGGGCCAGGGCGTCGCCCACCTGCGTGGGCAGGTCGATCCACGTCTCCCACGACCGCACCAGGCCGCCGGCCCACTCGTCGTCGATCACCCGCAGCAGGCGGTCCCGCGCCCGGTGTGTCAGCCGGCCCAGCGAGTTGCCGTCGAGATACAGCCGGTCGGGTTCGGTGACGATCGACTCGGCGACGAGCGGGGCCAGCGGGTCTGCCGCGTCGAGGTGCTCCGCCCGGCGGCGGTCCGTGGGGTCCGGTAGGTCCGTCGGCACCATGCGCGGGGTTGGTCGGCGGGGGCCGGCTACGCCGAACCCGTTAGCACCAACGGCCGGCCGTGGGTGACGACCACCGTGTGCTCGAACTGTGCCGCCAGGCTGCCGTCGGCCGTACGGAGCGTCCAGCCGTCGCCGCCCTCCACGGCATGGGTGGCGCCCGTCGACAGGAACGGCTCGATGGCGAGCACGAGCCCCTCCCAGAGGATCGTGCCGTCACGGGGATCCTCGACGCTGGGAACCTGCGGCGGCTCGTGCAGGAACCCGCCGACGCCGTGCCCGCACAGGTTGGCGATCACCCGGAGGCCGTGACGGCGTGCCCGCCGCTGCACGGCCCGGCCGATGTGGCGCAGCGGTTGACCCGCCCTCGCCGCCGCCGTGGCGTCGCGCTGGGCGAGGCGCGTGGCGTCGAGGAGCCCGCGGGCGGCGGGCGCCACCCGGCCGACCGGGGCGCTAGCGCCGGTGTCGGCCCAGTAGCCGTCGAGCTCGGCCGAGACGTCGACGTTGACCAGGTCGCCCTCGCGCAGCCGGCGCCACGGCGAGGGGATGCCGTGGGCCGCCTCGTCGTTGACGCTGATGCAGGTCGCAGCCGGGAAGCCGACGGCCAGCTGGGGCGCCGAGCGGGCGCCGTGGGCCCGAAGGATGTCGCGGCCGACGGCGTCGAGCTCGCTGGTGGCAACCCCGGGCGCCACCGCCGACAGCATGGCGTCACGGGCCTCGGCCACCGCCCGTCCGGCCCGCCGCAGCCCCTCGAGGTCGTCGTCGCCGTCGATGGTCATGGGCGTGGACGGTACCCGAGGCAATGACAGACGGTCTCCAGAGGGCGAGGCAATAGCTGACGGTGTGCGTTCGCCATTGCCTCCGCCGTCGTCCACCGTGCGCCATTGCCTCGGGATCAGCCCGCCAACGACGGCACAATGGGACCCGATGACCGCACAACTGCTCGCCGGAGCCCCCGTCGCCGAGGCCGTGCTCGCCGACGTCGCAAAGCGCGTCGAGGCGCTCGCCGATCGGGGCAGGACGGTGGGGTTGGGCACCATCCTGGTGGGCGACGACGCGGCGTCGGCCGGCTACGTGCGCAAGAAGCACGAGACGTCCGAGCAGGTGGGCGTGGCGAGCCACCACATCGAGGTCCCCGGCGAGGGCACCCAGGCCGACCTGTTGGCGGCGGTCGAGCAGTTCAACGACGACGCGGCGGTCGACGCCTACCTGATCCAGCACCCGGTGCCCCCGCAGTTCGACTTCAACGCCGCCGTGGGGGCCATGGACCCCGCCAAGGACGGCGACGGGCTCCATCCCGTCAACCTCGGCAAGCTGGTGCTCCAGGAGGATGGGCCGGTGCCGGCCACGCCGGCCGGCATCCGCGAGATGTTGGTGCACTACGGCATCGACATCGCCGGCAAGCACGTGGTCGTGTGCGGGCGCGGTCCGACCCTGGGCCGCCCGTTGGCGCTGCTGCTCACGCTCAAGCAGCCGGGGGCCAACGCGGCCGTGACCGTCGTGCACAGCGGGGTGCCGGACCTCGTCGACTACACCCGGCAGGCCGACATCGTGGTGGCGGCCGTGGGGGTGCCGTCGTTCGTGCTCCCCGACATGGTCCGACCGGGCGCAGTGGTCGTGAGCGGTGGGATCAGCTGGGAGGGGCGCAGGCTGCTCCCCGACGTCGACGAGTCCGTGGCCGAGGTGGCGTCGTGGATCACGCCCCGGCTGGGCGGCGTGGGTCCCACCACCGTCGCCATGCTGCTGCGCAACACCGTCGAGGCGGCCGAGCGGACCCTTGAGGCCGCGCCGTAGGCGCGGCTCGGCCCGAGCGGCCGTGGGAGCGGGCGGCACACGTCGAAGCCCGAGCGGCCCGGCGCCGCAGGCGCCGAGAGCGGGGAGCACGTCGGTACCGCCACCGGATAGGCTCTCCCGGACCCGGACCGACATGGGTGGTGCTGCTGCATCCGGCCCGGTGAAGCGCATCAACGCACATCCGACGCACCGGGGGAGTTGACCCATGGCTTCCGCGCCCCAGGGCCGCCAGTCCGCCAACAGGATCGTCGATCTACTGGCGGCGGGCCGCACGCTCAGCTTCGAGTTCTTCCCGCCCAGGAACGACGAGGCCGAGCGCCAACTCGAGAAGACCATCCACGAGCTGGCGTCATTGCGGCCGTCGTTCGTGTCGGTGACGTACGGTGCCGGCGGCTCGACCCGCGACCGCACCCGCGACATCGTGATGCAGGTGAACCGGGAGCAGGTGTTCCCGGCCATGGCCCACCTCACGTGCGTCGGCCACTCGCGCGACCAGGTCGTGGCGCTGCTCGACGAGTACGAGGCCGGCGGGGTCCACAACATCCTGGCACTGGCCGGGGACCCACCCGCCGACGGCAGCGATCCGGGCGGAGACTTCACCTACGCGCTCGAGCTGGTGGAGCTGGTCCGGAACCATCCGGGCGACTTCTCGGTCGGTGTGGCCGCCCACCCGGAGCTGCACCCTCGCTCGGAGGGCGATCGAGTTCGCGACCGCCGCGACCTGGCCATCAAGCTGGCCGCCGCCGATTTCGGGATCACCCAGTTCTTCTTCGAGCTCGACGACTACGTGCGCATGGTCGACGAGCTGGACGAGTTGGGGTGCACCACCCCGGTCCTGCCGGGCGTGATGCCGCCGGGGGTCGCACCGCTGAGCGGGCTGGTGCGCATGGCCACCATGAACGGGTCCGTCGTCCCCGGGACGCTGATCGCTCGCCTCGAGGAGGTGGGCGACGAGATCGAGGCGCGGCGG
>DASSDL010000136.1:0-3253 GCA_035697145.1 Acidimicrobiales bacterium | reverse complement strand
AAGCGCTAAGGTGTGAGAGGGACAGGCGGACAGGGAGGCCAAGAGTCCGTGCGGGCACTGTGATATCTGCGCGCGACGAGATCTGGATCGACATGATGCAGTTCGACGTCCGCGCCGCCGACCGGCTGTGGGAGGGCGTTGCCCCGGCGCAGGGCGCGCCCGGGTGGTACGACGACGTCTCGGGACTGATCGAGACCGCAAACGGTCCGGCCGAGCCCCATGAGCTGGTCGACGAGCCGATCGTCGTCGACGACATGCACCGCACCACGCTCGGCAGATCCCCGAGCCACTGCCGCCGCGGACGGACCGTAGGCCGCGTGATCGCCCTGAAGACCGCGGCCGCTACCACCGCCAGCGTGCTCGGTCTCGCCGCGGCGGCGGCCGCCACCACGGGGATCGTCGCGACGGTGGCCGCCGTGGTGGTTCCGGTGATCGAGGAACACGTCTTCCCGGTCGAGGAGGACAAGCACGAGCCCGCCACTCCGGCAACGCCCCCCGCCCCCGCGGGCGGTCCGGACACGAGCCTCGACGATCAACCGATGGCACTTGCCGGGCCACCACCCGCCATCCCGGCTGCCCCGAGCCCACAACCCGCCGCTTCGGAGCCTGCGGCCGAAGGCCTGGCGCCCGCGTCGTCCACACCTGCGATCGAGGCCGTCGCCGACGTCGCTCCACGGCCCCAACCCGCCGCGCTCGAGCCAGTGGCGACCCATCCGGCACCGCCGACCGACCCGTCACATGTCAAATCGGCGCCTCACGACCCACCGTCGGCCGAACCCAGGCATCCCGCCAAGGGGCCCCCGGCCGACACCGCGCCGGCCAAGCTCGTAGCTCCCCGCGACACGCCTGCCAGCCCCGACGCCAGCCACGGGGATTCCGGCTCCGGCCAAACCCACAAGGGCGGCCGAAAGGCGGAGCGCAACGCAGCGGTTGGCGAGCCAGCGGCCGAGGGGGCCGAGCGACCGTGGCCGGCTCACTCGCGCCGCCCGGGCTAGCCCCCCTCGTGTGATCTCACACCCGAGCGGGATCGAACCCCGGCGGCAGATACAGGCGGTGCGCGGCGAGTAGGTCGCCATCGGCAAGCACGTCCGCCGCCGACCCGTCCGCCACGATCCGCCCCCTGTCCAGCACCACGGCCCGCTGACACGTCTCCAGCGCGTACGGCAGGTCGTGCGTGACCACCAGCAGGGTCACATCCAGCGACGCCAACACCTCGGTCAACTCCCGGCGGGCGGCCGGGTCGAGGTTGGCGGTGGGCTCATCGAGCACCAACACGTCCGGATCCGTGGCCAGCACGGTGGCGATGGCCACCCGGCGACGCTGGCCGAAGCTGAGGTGGTGCGGGGCCGCATCCCGGCGGTCGGTCATGCCGACCGCCGCCAACGCGCCCGCCACCCGGCCCGCGACGTCGGCGTCCCCGAGCCCGGCCTGCGCCGGCCCGAACGCCACGTCGTCGTGGACCGTGGGCATGAACAGCTGGTCGTCGGGGTCCTGGAACACGATGCCCACGCGGCGGCGGACCTCGGCCAGGTTCCGCTTCACCACCGGTAGGCCGCCGACGATCACCTCGCCCCGCTGCGCCTCGAAGATCCCGTTGAGATGCAGCACCAGCGTCGACTTTCCGGCGCCATTCGGGCCCAGGACCGCCACGCGCTCGCCGGGCGCCACCTCCAGGTCGACGCCGTCCAGCGCCGTCCGGCCGTCCGGGTAGGCGAAGCCGACGCCCCGCACCGACACCGCCGGCACCTCGACCAGACCGGTCATGCCACCACCAACGCCGCCGCCGCCAGCGCCCACGCCGCGAGCGGCAGGGCCGCCGGCCACCATGCGGAGGCGGACGCCCGGCGCCCAGCAAGGGCCGGCATGGTGCCGTCGTAGCCACGCGCCAGCATGGCCAGGTAGACGCGTTCGCCTCGTTCGTACGAACGGACAAAGAGCGTTCCGGCCGACGCCGCCATCCCCCGCGCCTGCCACAGCCACCGGGGGTCGTAGCCGCGGGACTGGCGGGCCACGTGCATGCGCCGGCCCTCGCCGGCCACGATCCCGAGATAGCGGACCATGAAGCCGGCGATGGCCGTGATCACCCGGGGAACGCGCAGTCGATCAAGCCCTCTGAGCAGGTCGGCCACCGGGGTGGTGGCCGCCAGAACGATCGACGCCGCCACGCCGAGCGTGCCCTTGGCCACGATGTTCCAGGCAGCCCACAGCCCCGGCTCGGACAGTGACACGCCGAGGACGTCGATGCGTGGGCCCGCTCCGGTGAACGGCATGAACGCCGCGAACAGTAGGAACGGGATCTCGATCCGCAGCCGGCGGGCGACCAGCGCCGGCGACAGCCGCGCCAGCGCCACGACCCCGGCCAGGAGAACCGCGTCCCCGCCGAGCGCCCAGAGCGCGTCCCGCGGGGTGGCGACGACCGCGAAGACGTAGGCGACCGTGGCCGCGATCTTGATCTCGGGCGCCACCCGGTGCACCGGGGTCTCCCCGGCGACGTACAGGCCGTCGAGCCCGTGCCCACCGGGGTGCCCTTGCGTCACGGCGTGACCGCCTAGTGCGGCACGGCGCGGGCCGGAGTCGTGCGGCGCGCCCGCCGGACCATCAGCATCACGCCGCCGGCCACGGCGAACGTGACCGCCACGCCGATGACGCCGGCCAGGCCCGTCGACAGACGATCGTCGTCGACGCCCCGGACCTCGTAGCCGGCGGTGGGGGCGCCCTCGAGGGAATGGTCGGTCTCGGTGTCGGCGAACCCCTTCTCGGTCGCCACCTTGTCGAGGCCGTCCGGGTCGCCGCTGGCCGACGGGCTAACGAAGAACGCCAGCACCAGGGCCACGACCAGTCCTCCGACTATGAAGGCGCCGAACCCGAACCGGGCTCGGCGGCTCAGGCCCTTCACGACGCCACCTCCTCGGGAACCGAATCGGTGGGCGCCCGGCCGAACGCCAGGTCCCTCGCCCCCCAGACCAGGTCGGGCCGCGTGGCGAGGACGGCGCCGACCACCAGCCCGGTGATCACGCCCTCGCCGATGCCGATGAGCATGTGCACCCCGACCATGGCCCCGGCGACGGTCGAGACGGCCGCCGTGCCGGTGCCACCGATGGCGTACTCGGTAGTGAAGGCCACGGCCGAGATCAGCACCGAGACGCCGGCGGCCACGCCCGACGCGACCACGACCGAGGACGAGGTGCGCGGCAGCACGCGGCGTGCCACCACGAACACCGCGTAGCCGCCGAAGGCGGTCAGTAGGGCCATG
>DASSDL010000135.1:0-35565 GCA_035697145.1 Acidimicrobiales bacterium | reverse complement strand
TGTTCGTTGTGTTGAACGCAACCGTGCGACTCTGGCTGCCGAAAGAAGATGTGATTGCAGTCCCGTGGCTGCTGCCGTCGATCGAACTCGTCCTGCTCGGCGTGCTGCTAGCGAGTGACCCGCTGGGCGTCGATCGGCGATCGCGTTGGCTCCGGCGAACCTCGATCGGTCTTGTCCTGCTACTGGTTGCTGCCGCTTTGTGGGCGACCATCATCCTCACCGACCACCTCATCAACGGGGCGCCGCAAACCAACTCAGCTGGGTACCTGCTCGCCTCAGGGGCGCTGGTACTGGTCGGTAACAACTTGGCGTTCGCGCTGCTGTACTGGCAGTTCGACTCGGGTGGACCGGCGGCGCGGCTCGAACGACGGGCCCGCTACCCGGAGTTCGCGTTCCCACAACAGATCAACCCGGACCTCGCGCCGGCGGGCTGGCGGCCCGTCTTCGTCGACTACCTGTACCTCGCATTCACCAACAGCACGGCGTTCAGCCCGACAGACGTGATGCCGCTGGTTCCCTGGGCCAAATTGGCCATGGCGGTGCAGTCAACGGTCTCACTCGTGGTCATCGGGCTCGTTGTCGCTCGGGCCGTCAACGTTCTCACCTGAGGCTACGAAGGGAGCCCGCTACGAATGTTCAGCGCCGGGTTGGGCTCGCTCCGTCCGTCGCCCGACCCGCCGCCATACACGCTGTTGAACGACGAGCCCGACCGCGCCCACCGCCATCAGGATCGCGACGTTCAACAGCAACTGAACAAGGGAGCCGCCCGCCTCACTCCAGTCCTGGAACGCACTCGACACGCCGATGTCGGCGGCCGCGGGGATCGTGGTGACCGAGATGAATACGCCGATGAGGGCTCCGGTGCGTGCTTCGACGAGGGACACGACACCGACGATGCCGGCCAAGGTCGCGACCACGACGGAGAAGACGTTCGGGGTGTTGATCAGGTTGGACACCGGCCGGATCCCAAGACGAAAGGCCTCGGGTTCCAAACCCGATGCCCGCACAACCACGCTGAAGACCAGGGTCACGACGATCGCGATCAGGAAGCCGAAGAAGAGCGCCGCCGCGCCGGCGCGGATCCGTTTGTGATCGTTCTTGGTGATGCCGAGCGCGACACTGATGATCGCCGAATATTCCGGGCCCACTACCATGGCGCCTACGATCAGGATCTCGGAGTTCGTGAAGATGCCGACGGAGGCGATCAGCCCGGCGATCGCCAGCAGGACGAACCAGCTCGGTGGGTAGCGTCCGCCGCCTCGGATCCTCGCCTCGGCCTCTTCCCAAACAGGCGAAAGTCGAAGCGCTCGCGGCGCCTGGGCCTCGGCGTCGTTCGCCCGGTCCGACAGCTCGGCGCCGACATCTTCGATGATGATCGATCCGCCACGGGCCACACCGAGCGCGCGCATGTCATGGAGGACCTCGTTTGCCTCCGCGGCGATCACGTCGAACTGAACGGCATCACCATCGGGGTTTCGCGCCACTCCGCCGAGGACGATCAGATTCAAGACGCCGGGCCTTTTTGACAGTGACGCGACCAGGACCGGCGTGATGTCAGTTGGGCTCACGGCACGGATGTGGATCACGGCGAGGGGCTCGCGCCCGGGTGGCGCCCAGTCTTCATCGAGAATCCGACGCCTTTCAGTCTGAACACGTGTCAGAGGAGCGCGATCGGGTTCACGGGCGACCCCGTCCCTCCCTCGATTCGCAGTGGCGCGGCGACAAAGAGGAACTCCCATCGCTCCACCTCCTCGCACCGCTGCACTAGCTCCTCGAACTGCAGGTAGTCGAGCAGGTGGATGCCCATGGCGTTGACCGCGAGGACATGGATCGGGAACGCGACCCCCTCGGTGGTGCTCGGAGCCGTGTCGTTGTTCCCGTCCGATCCGAGTGCAGCGACGCGTCGATCTGCGAGGAACCGCGCCACGCTCGGGTGGAGGCCGGCCTTGCCGTTGCTCGTGTCCCACGGCTCGAGCTCGGCGAGACGGTGCGCATGTCCCGTACGGACGAGCAGGATGTCACCGGCGTCCACGCTGACGCCCTGCGCCCGCTCCGCAGCTTCGAGGTCATCGACAAACACGTACTCCCCGGGCTCGAGCCAGCGAATCCCCCGCACGCGGGGAACGTCGAGCAGCACCCCGCGACCGACGAGGCCGGCGTGCAGGAGCTCGATCGCACCGGCCGCGGCGCCTCGGGAGGTGACCTCCGCGTCGGGTCTCCCGCCGTACAGGAAGCCGTCGTACGCCACATGGCAGAGGGCGTCGATGTGGCTATGCCCCTCGTTGTGGTAATCGACGCCGACATAGTCCTTGGCGAAGCGGACGCTCCCCGATCCGATGTCGACGTCGGTCAACATCGTCATCACGTGATGCGCCGGCTCAGGGTTGTCGACGCCCCCCTGCGTGTTGAGCGGCCGGCCGAGCGACACCGTCACCCCGTGGTGAACCAGGCGGGCGGCGGCGGCGATCCGCTCGGCGGTCAGGTAGTTGAGGGCCCCCACCTCCGACCGGTCGCCCCAGCGACCCCAGCTGATGACCTCCCGGAAGAGCTGGCGGAACTCGCGGGCGCTCAGATCAACGCGACGGTTCCCCTGCCAACAATCACGCTGCGCCATCATGACCCGGTGCACCCTGGGCGAAACCGCCGTCCACGTTCGGGGCATCCAGCCTCATCAGGTCACCCAAGGACTCGACAGTTCGTTCACGTTGGTGCTCGGAGTACGGCGAGTAGCGGACGCCGGGGTCGACCCTCGGGCTGTGGTAGAGGACGCCGCGCACTCGACCTTCATCCACGAGTGCATGTGGTTGAGAGCGTACTCGGACCGGGGCCGGCACGATCCCGTGGCGCAGTTCGGTCGCACCCGAGAGGTAGAGCGCTGACCTGCGATTTCTTCATCAAGCGTGAGCTCGGGGGGGAGGACTCGAACCCCCAATGACAGGGCCAGAACCTGCTGTGTTACCGATTACACCACCCCCGAAGGCGGACCGACACCCTACCCGGCGAGGGCCGCTCGCAGCACCTCAGTCCTCGACCTGGGCATCGAGATCGACCAGGCGGCGGAAGCCGATGATGCGCCCCACGGCCACGGCGGCCGTCTCCTCGACGTAGTCCCGCACCGAGCCCCGGCTGCCCGTGGGGGACACCGACGCGTCCAGCCCGAGCTCGTCGGCGATGGCGTGGACGCGCAGCGCGTGGTAGCCGTCGGTCACCAATACGACGTGGGTCATCCCCTCGTCGCGCAGGATGCGGGCCGAGGCCGCGAGCGATTCCCACGAGTTGGTGCCCTGGACCTCGCGCAGCAGGTCGGCGTCGGGCACGCCTGCCGCCAGCAGGTACTCGGCGCTGGCCGTGGCCTCGGTGCAGCGGTCGCCCTCCTGGCGGCCTCCAGTGACAACGATGGTCCTCGCCGTACCCCCTTCGTAGAGCTCGAGCGCGTGGTCCAGCCGCTCCTCGAGGACCGGCGACGGGCGGCAGTCGTACTGTGCCGCCCCCAACACCACGATGGCCTCGGCCGACCGGTCGCCGTCACGTCGGCTCGCCAGCCACACCTGAACGAATGTCACCCCGACGTAGGCGACGAGCAACGCGCCCACCAAGATCAGGCCCCGCCACACGTACCGCCGGCGGCGCGAACCTCGTGGGCGGCGGTTCCCGGCGGGCTTCCCCCTGTCCGCCCGGAGCGTGAAGGTCACGGGATCAGAGCTTCCCCCGCGCCGCTCGGAGCCGGTCGAGGGTGCGCTCGCGCCCCAGTACCGCCAGCGACTCGTACAAAGGCGGGCCGACCGATCGACCCGTGACCGCCACCCGTACCGGTGCTTGAGCCCTGCGCATGTCGACCGTGCCGTCGGGCTTGACGAAGCCCGCCGACCGGGCGGCGGCTTCCAGCGCCGCCTCGATCGCATCGGCATTCCAGTTGCACGACGCCAGTTCGACGACGGCGGCATCGAGCATCGCGACCGCCCGCTCGCCCAACTTGACCACGCCCTTCTCCCACGATGCCTCGTCGACGGCGCCGTCGATCGACTCGAGACGCAAGAAGTCGACCATCGGCTCCACCTCGGTGAGCAGGCGCACCCGCTCCTGCACCAACGAGGCGATCGGCCGCAGTACCTCCTCGGTGCCATCGCCGTGGACGAAGAAGGGCCGCGCCCGGTCGACGAAGGCCTCGCCGTCGAGCGCGCGGATGTACTCGGCGTTGAAGTGCTGCAGCTTGCGCACGTCGAAGAACGCCGGCGACTGCGTCACCTCGGACAGACGGAACAGCTCCACGATCTCGGCCAGCGGCCGGATCTCGACGCCGTCGGGCGGTCCCCAGCCCAGGGTGGCGAGGTAGTTGACCATCGCCTCGGGCAGATAGCCCTCGTCACGAAAGCCGGCCACCGACACCGAGTCGCGGCGTTTGGACAGCTTCTTGCGCTGCTCGTTCACCAGCACCGGTAGATGGGCGAACGCCGGCCGGTAGCCCAGGCCCAGCGCCTCCGCGATGAGTATGTACTTGGGGGTGCCGTTGACGTGTTCCTCGCCGCGCACCACGTGGGTGATGCCCATGTCGGCGTCGTCGACGATGTTGGCCAGCAGGAACGTCGGGGTGCCGTTGGAGCGCAGCAGCACGAAGTCCTCGAGCTTGGCATTCTCGAACGTGACCTGGCCGCGCACGAGGTCGTCGAAGCCGGTGGATCCCTCGTCGGGCGTGCGGAACCGTAGGGCCGTGGAGGGTCCCCGCTCGAGATCACGGTCGCGGCAGAAGCCGTCGTAGCCGGGTGGCCCGCCCCGCTCCCGAGCGCGGGCCTGCACCTGCTCGGGGGTGCAGTCGCACCAGTAGGCCCGCCCTTCGGCGAGGAGCTTCTCGGCCGCCGCGGTATAGAGGTCGAAGCGGTCGGACTGGTGAACGGGCTTTCCATCCCAGCCCAGGCCGAGCCACTCGATCATCTCGAAGATGTTGTCGATGAGCTCCGGGCGGTTGCGCTCGACGTCGGTGTCCTCGATGCGCAACAGCATCTCGCCGCCGTCGCGGCGGGCGACGAGCCAGTTGAACAGCAGGGCGCGCGCACTGCCCACGTGCAGGTAGCCCGTGGGCGAGGGCGCGAACCGGAGACGTGGCGACGGCGACATCAGTCGCCCCAGGCTATCGGTCCCTGTGACGGCGTTCGATGCGGCGCGCGGTCACACCGCGTCCGGTGCCAGGGTCAGTAGCCGGATTGCGTCGGTCCGCTCGCAGTGTCCTCGGGACCACCACTCGACGGCGGTGGGTACGAGGTGGACGGCGGAGTCGACGGGCTCGACGGTGGCGGTGACGGGCTCGCCGGCGGCGTCGGCGAAGGCGTCGAGCTGGGCGTCTCGGTCTGCGACGACGGTGGCGTCGACGAAGGCGTCTCGGTCTCCGACGACGGCGAGGCGGACGAGGGCGCCGCGGCATCGCTCGATCCCGCGCCAGCCGCAGGGGCCGGCCCGAGCCCGAGCTCGGCTCGCAGGTCGTCGAGCGCCGAGTTGGCGCTGGCCAGGTCGACCTCGCGCTCGAGCTCGGCCATGGCGCCCTCCGGTGTCTCGGCGGTCAGCTCGGTCTTGGCCATCGCCTCGGCCATGCGGTCCTGGATCTTGTCCTCGATCTCCTTGAGTGAGGGTGCCTCCCCACCCACCGAGCGGTCGATGCTGGCCATGGCCTTGTTCACCGACTCCTGCATCTTGGCCTGCTCGAGCTGGCCGAGCATCTCCATCCGCTTCGCCGCGATCTCCTCGAGGCGCATGGCGTTGTCGTGCACCGCCTGTTTGGCGTGCTCGGCCTGCTGGTCGGCGATCGTGAGCTGTTGCTGCATCGAGTCGAGGTTCTTCTGCGAGGCCTGCAGACGCATGGCGATCGACTGTGCCGCCGCGTTCCACTTCTCGCCGTCCGCGGTGTTGCCGGCCTTCATGGCGGCGTCGGACTTCAGGAGGGCCTGACGGGCGAGCTCCTTGGCTTCACCGACCTCCTTCGCCATGTCCTCGACCTCGTCGGCGACACGCGTACGGTGCGCGATGACCTTGGCCGCCTCGTTGCGGAGCTGCTGGTCGTTCTCGCGCGCCTCGTTGATCGCGGCCTCGATCTCGATCTGGGGATCCATGGCCTCTTTGGACTTCACGCCGAACCACGTCTTCATGTAGTTCCACCAACGTCTCAACACGGCTCATCCCTTTCTCTGGTTCACGGCTAGCGGCGACCCATCCCCCGCCCGCGACTCCGTCCGCTCGGCATGACCACCCGGCCCCTGCCCCGGCCACCACCGAACATCCCGCCCGACGATCGCGAGCTCGACGGCGAGGGTGGCAGCCCGCCGGCCCATTGGCCGAAGGCACCGTCGTCCATGGGCGGACGGGTCTGGGGCTGCGCCATGCCCCGCCTCGACAGCATTGCCATGGCTGCCATGGCGGCAGCGGTGATCCACGGGCTCATGTCCGGCTTGCGGTACTGCGGCTCGGCCCGTGGCGCCTCCATCCCCCCAGGGAGTTGGTCGGGGGCCGCCCCGGCCGGCGCCGCGACCACCACAGGCTCCGGGAACAGCTGATCGGGCTCCGGCTCGGGTGGCGCTGGTTGGTCGGCGAGGAGCGCCCGGGTCGTGTCCATGTGCCAGCTCGCCTCGACCACCTCGCCGTAGGCGGCTTCGAGCTCGGGGCGGGTGTCGGCCTCGTCGAGCAGCTTCTGCACCTCGGTGAACAGCTGGGCTCCCTGACTGAAGGCGGCACGCGCTCCGGCCGGCGCGTCGGGCAGGTCGGTCTTGTCGGCCAGCTCGAGCAGGTCGTTGGCGACCTTGTCGACAGCGCTGCGGACCTTGGTCTCGGCGGCGCCGATCTCCTCGGCGGACAAGGCCGTGGCGCGCTCGCGCTGGCGGCGCGCCGATCGCCACATCACCCACAGCAACAGCAGGGGGATGCCGATGACCAGCAGCAGGAGCAGCCAAGGCACTCCGCCGCCGCCACCCGGGTCGGCGGTGACGCCACCGGCGTCGGCGCCGAGCGCCTCCGCTGCGGCACCGGTGGCCGAGGCCAGCGAGCCGCCCGCGTTGATCCGATCGGCCGCCGCCTGCTCGGCATTGTCGATCTCCTCGGGGGTATCGAGGTTCGACGACAGCGCCACCTCGTTCGGGGCCCAGACCACCACGCGGCCCTGGCCGCCGAGGCCCTCGCGCACCCGGTCGGCGAAGTCACGACCGCTGCCGCCCTCGATGGGCTCGGCAAGGACGACCACCTTGAAGTAGCCGTCGTGGCTCTGCAGCTGCGCGACGGTGGCGTCGAGCTCGTCGAGCTCCGCGCTCGACAACGCCCCCTCTTCGAAGGTGACGTCGTTGTCTCGCAGGTCATCGACTGCGGGATCGATCTGCTGCGCAGACGCGGCCGCCGGGCCCAGCGCACCCCATGCGGTGATCGCGACCAGCGCTACGCCAAGCCGACGCACAGCCACCTCCGGGGTCAGGCGACGACCGCCCGTGGCTGCGAGTCTACGTATCGAAGCGCGGAAGGCCAGAGGAAAGTCAGAGAACGGCCGAAAACGCGCCGAACGACGAGATGTGATCGAGCAGCAGTCGGTTGAGTCGGTCGGGCGCTTGCTCCGCGATCCAGTGACTGACGCCCTCGAGCACGGCGAACCGGTACGGACCCTCAACGCATTGCGCGGTCGCCTGGGCGGCCTCGGTCCCCAGCGCCACGTCGTCGGTCGACCACACGTACAGGGTGGGGGTCGTGATGGGGCCGAGGCCGTCGGGATCGTCCACCGACGCGGCTCGGTACCAGTTGAGAGCGGCGCCAAGGGCCTGCGGTGTCCCCAGCGCCTCGATGTACGGCTGCTCCCGACCCTCCGGCATGCCGCTCCCCGCGAACAGCAGGCGGAAGACGGCGGCGTCGTTCTCGAGCATGCGGTCCTGCGAATCCGGCTGGCGGAAGAACGTCATGTACCCGGAGCGCTGGGCCTGGTCGCCCCCCAGGTCGCCTCGATAGGCCCGCCGCAGCGCCTCGGGATGGGGAGTCGAGACCACGGCCAGTGTGTGCAGCCGGTCGGGATGGCGCCCGGCGACCTGCCATGCCACCGCCCCGCCCCAGTCGTGCCCGACGAGGTGGAACCGCTCGGCCCCGAGAGCGTCGGCGAATCCGATGACGTCGCCCACCAGCTCGGGCATCGCGTAGGCGGCGAGCTCGATCGGCCGGGCTCGTGGCGAGTAGCCGCGCTGGTCGGGAGCGACCGCCCGGTACCCGGCGGCTCCCAGCGCAGTGATCTGTTCGCGCCACGACGCCGACGTCTGCGGGAAGCCATGCAGCAGCAGCACGAGCTCGCCGCCTTCGGGACCAGCGACAAGAGCGTCGAAGGTGTAGGGGCCGACGGCGATCTCGGTCATGTCCTTCGCCACGCACTCATCCTTGCGCCTGGGCAGCCAGCTCGCGGGCCTCGCGGGCGCGCTCGACCAGAAAGGTGACGGTCGGCGCCCACCACGACAGCGCCTCGGCGATGGGCCGCCCGTTGAGCAGCTCGCGTCCGTCGATCGCCGCCCGGGCCAGAGCGGGCCCGATCCAGGCGTACTTGGCCGCCATCGTGGCCGCCATCGCCAACCGCACAGTGGCATCCGATCCCGTCCAGCCGGCATCCCGCAGCCCGGCGGTGTAGCCGTCGGCGACCGCGTCGTACAGCGCGGCAAGTTCCTCCGGCCCGACGTGGAAGTCGAGCACCGCGTCGGGCACGAGGTTGCCGGCGTCCTCGCCGAGGGCACCGATGCCCACGAACGACCAGTCGATGGCCGCTGTCGTGCCGTGCCCCCCGTCGAACAGGTTGGCGGGATGGAAGTCGAAGTGGCAGAGCGTGGCCGGCATGCGGTCGAGCACGGCGAGGAAGTGCGGGCGGCCGGCCCGCATGGTCCGCAAGGCCTCGATCGGTGGATCCGGGAACCAGTCGGCGAGGAGCGGATGCCGCCACATGGCAGGATCGGTGGGGACCGTCAGCCGGCGGAGCGGCTGGTCGAGATAGCTGCGCAGCCACCGGCGGCTCAGCCACGGCTCGTCCGGAAGTGGGCGCCCGGTGATGAACTCGCCCTGGGCCTGGCCCACGTGACGGGCCGCCAGGTGGTAGCGGTCGACCGACCACGACGACGCCGGAGCGCCCTGCAGGTCCTCGAGCCACAGCGCGACGGCGCCATCTTCCCGGTCTGAGACCAGGTCGCACCGCGGCGCTCGGAGCCCACCGCCGAGCCCGTCGAGCAGGCCGGACCGATAGGCATCGGCCTCGCGGCGCCAGTAGTACCAATGCGCCTCGTCGTCGCCCGACCGCCAGTTGGGGCTGCCGCCGTCGGGCGCATGGGCCAGCAGCTTCACGACCGCGGAGCGGTCGGCCATCCGGATCCGCCACAGGCCCGCCGTCGCCGAGGCCACGGCGGCGTGCGGCAGCGGTTCGATCACCATGGAACCGACGCTGCTATCGCCGAAGACGGCCTTCATCTCGTCGGCCGGCACGGCGGCGCCGTGCGGCACTAGACGGCTAGCAGGGATCGCCAGTCGGCGCGATGCCGTTCGGCGATCTCGTCCGGGGTGAGCCGCAGCACGTCCTCGGGTACGAGGTCGACGATGCGGCGCTGCTCGGGGTAGTGGAGGGGGTTGGCCACCTCGGCGAACAGCGGCTGGCGATACGCGATCAGGTCGGGCGGCGCGTCGCCGAGGTAGCCCCAGATGGTCAGCGCGGCCGTGAGGTCGTGCACCACCGGAGCCCGGCCGAACAGCGACGCCCGCTTGAGCGCCACCCCGATGCAGCCCACCAGCGCGTCGCGCTCGTTCTCGTCGTGAGCGAGCTGCAGGTGACCCTCGAACCACCGGGCCAACACGTAGACGTAACCCTGGTCGGGACCGGGCGAACCGAGCCGTTCACCGGAGGGCTGGTGCCACGGCTCGTCGCCGGGCCGCACCGGTCGCCAGGATTCCGGGCGTCGCGGTGGCGACTCGTAGTTCCGTACGTGCCTGATCGCAGGCTCGGGGACGTACTCAGGGGCGGCCACAGGCCCGAACGCTACTTCCGACCCCACTCATCCGGTACCGGCGGCGTGAGGCTCGCCCGAACCCTTGAGCAGGCCGTAGACCAGCGAGTCGACCAGCGCCTGCCAGGAGGCCTCGATGACGTTCTCGCTGACGCCGATGGTCGACCAGGTATGGTCGCCGTCGGCCGAGTCGATGAGCACCCGGACGACCGCGCCGGTCGCCGCCGCGCCCTCGAGCACACGAACCTTGAAGTCCGTCAGGTGGATTCGGTCCAGCTGGGGGTAGCGCTCGGTCAGCACCGACCGCAGGGCCGCGTCCAGGGCGTTGACCGGTCCGTTGCCCTCGCCCACCGCCACCAGCCGCTCGTCGCCCACCCACACCTTGACCGTGGCCTCGGTGTCGATCATCGACTCGCCGTCCTCGATGGGCGCGCCGCCCCGCACGGCGTTGCGGTGGTAGGTGGTGACCCGGTAGCCCTCGAGCTGGAAGTAGGGCTGCCGCCATCCGCCGGCCTCCCGCATGAGCAGCTCGAGGGACGCATCGGCGGCCTCGAACTGGTAGCCGTCGGCCTCGAGGTGCTTGAGCCGATCTGACAGCTCGGCCGCGCCCCGCCCGTCTAGGTCGACGCCGAACTCCTTGGCCTTGAGCGCCATGCCCGACCGGCCCCCGAGGTCGGACACCAGCACCCGCGTGTGGTTCCCCACCAGCGCAGGATCGACGTGCTCGTAGCTCGCGCCACCAACCTTGCCCAGCGCCGACGTGTGGAGCCCGCCCTTGTGGGCGAACGCCGAGGCGCCGACATAGGGATCAGCCGAGTGCGGTGGCAGGTTGACGAGCTCGGAGACGTGCCGGCTGACGGCCGTGAGCCGGTCGAGCCGAGCGTCCGGCAGGCAGCGCACGCCCATCTTGAGCTGCAGGTTGGGGATGCAGGTCATGAGGTTGGCGTTGCCCGTCCGCTCGCCGTAGCCGTTGACGGTCCCCTGCAGCTGGGTCGCCCCGGCGACCACGGCGGCCACGGAATTGGCGACCGCGCAGCCGCTGTCGTTCTGCGTGTGGATGCCTATCTGCCGGTCGGCGCCGAAATAGGCCACCACCTCGGCCACGATGCGCTGAACCTCGTGCGGCAGCGAACCGCCGTTGGTGTCGCACAGCACCAGCACCTCGGCCCCCTCGGTGGCCGCCGCCTCCAACACCCGCAGGCCGTAGTCGCGGTTGGCCTTGTAGCCGTCGAAGAAGTGCTCGGCATCGAAGAACACCCGCAGCCCCTGGGCCCGCAGGAACCGCACCGAGTCGCCCACCATGGCGACCCCCTCGTCGAGGCTGGTGCCGAGCGCCTCGGTCACGTGGAAGTCCCAGCTCTTGCCCACGATGCAGGCAGTGGACACGCCGCTCCCGACCAGGGCGGCCAGCGTGGGGTCGACGTCCACCTTCCCGGCCGGTCGGCGGGTCGACCCGAAGGCCACCAGCGTGGCGGTGTCGAGGCGCAGGTCACGCGGCGCTCGGCGGAAGAACTCGGCGTCGCGGGGGTTCGCCTGCGGGTAGCCGCCCTCGATCCAGCGGACCCCCAGCCAGTCGAGCTGCTGGGCCACCCGCAGCTTGTCCTCCACGGAGAGCGAGATCCCCTCGAACTGGGCTCCGTCCCGGAGGGTCGTGTCGAAGATGTCGACGGCCGCGGGCGCCTCCGGCGCCGCGCCGGCCGTGGATACGTCAGTGGACATGCTCCACCCAGTCCTTGTACCTGTCGACCTGACCCCGTACGACGCGGCCGTACTCCTCCCCGATCGCCAGGGTCATGGGCCCCGGGCACGGCAGCTCCCGGTCGTCCACCGAGAGGACCGACGACACCTCGGCGGCGGTGCCGCACACGAACATCTCCTCGGCGATGTAGAGATCGCTGCGCGAGAGGTCGCCGAGCTCGACGTCGAAGCCTAGGTCGCGAGCAATGGCCATGACCGTGCTCTGGGTGATGCCCTCGAGGGCACCGGCCGACAGCGGCGGGCTGATGAGCTTGCCGTGCCGGGCGACGAACACGTTCTCACCCGTGCACTCGGACACGAAGCCGGCGCGGTTGAGCAGCAGGGCCTCGTCGTAGCCAGCCTTGAGCGCCTCGACCTTGGCCAGCGAGCTGTTCACGTAGTTGCCCGTGGTCTTGGCGGCCGGCGGCATGATGTTGTGGTCGTGGCGGGCCCATGACGAGATCTTCATGCGCACGCCCTTGGTGAGGGCGTCGTCGCCGAGGTAAGCACCCCAGGGCCAGCAGGCCACGGCCACGTCGACCGAGCAGGGCAGCGTGTTGAGCCCCATCTCGCCGTAGCCGTAGTAGGCGATGGGACGGACGTAGCACGAGGGCAGACCCGTCGACCGCACGGTGTCCTTGACCGCCCGCACCATCTCGTCGACCGAGTACGGCAGGGGCATCATCAGGATCCGGGCCGACTGGTCCATGCGCCGCATGTGGTCGGTGAGCCGGAACACGGCGGGGCCGTTGGAGGTCTCGTAGGCGCGGATGCCCTCGAAGACCCCCATGCCGTAGTGGAGCGTGTGCGTGAGGATGTGGATCTTGGCGTCGTCCCACGGGATCAGCTCGCCGTTGAACCAGATCTTCTCGGTGGGCGTGATGGGCATGGTGCTGCGGTCCCCTTGTGTTGTGGTCAGACGCGAGCGGCGATGGCGTCGCCGATCTCGGGGGTGGTTCCGGTGAGCGCCGACGGCTCGGCGCAGGCCTTGCGTATGCGGGCGGCGGCGTCGGCCTCGCCCAGGAAGTCGAGCATCATGGCCGCCGACAGCACGGCGGCCACGGGGTTGGCCTTGGCTTGCCCGGCGATGTCGGGGGCCGAGCCGTGCACGGGCTCGAACATGGACGGACCGGTGCGCGCCGGATTGAGGTTGCCGGAGGCGGCGAACCCGATGCCTCCCGACACCGCCCCGGCGAGGTCGGTGAGGATGTCGCCGAACAGGTTGTCGGTGACGATCACGTCGTAGCGGCCGGGATCCTGCACGAAGTAGATGCAGGCGGCGTCGACGTGGCTGTACGCGGTGCCGACGCCCGCCTGCTCGGCGGCCACATCGGTGAACGCACGCTGCCAGAGGTCACCGGCGAACGTGAGCACATTGGTCTTGTGGACCAGCGTGACGTGCCTGCGGGGCCGTTGGGTGGCCAGTTCGAAGGCGTAGCGCACGCAGCGTTCGACGCCCATCCGGGTGTTGACCGACCCCTGAGTGGCCACCTCGTGCGGTGTGCCCTTGCGCAGCACCCCGCCCTCGCCGACGTAGGGGCCCTCGGTGTTCTCCCGGATGACGACGATGTCGATGCCCTTGTCGACGTCGAGGAACGGCCGTTGGTTGATGTAGAGGTCGAGGTCGAAGCGCATCTTGAGCAGCAGTCCCCGCTCGATCACGCCCGGCGGGACATCGGGGGTGCCCACCGCGCCGAGTAGCAGCGCGTCCAGCGAGCGCCACTCGTCGAGCACCCTGTCGGGCAGGATCGTGCCGTCCCGCAGATAGCGGGTGCCGCCCAGGTCGTAATCCACGGTCTCGAGGGCGACACCGGTGGCCCGGACGACCTTGAGTGCCTCGGCGATGACTTCGGGGCCGATGCCGTCCCCGCCGATGACTCCGATCTGGTGACTCACCGGCGTGCCTGCGGCACGCAGGTGAGCCATCGCCGCTTCGCGGCGAGTAGAGCACTGCATCTATGGTTCGCTCGCTGACGCTCGCTCACTGTCTCTCCGAGTTGTTGGATCCGGGCCGATATATGACAAACCGCCCACCGATGGTGGACGGTCGGGAGCGCACGTCGACGGCCGACGTGCGCTACACGATGATGATTACCGAAGTGGCGAGGGGACGCACGGCGGCAAGTGTTCACCGAAGCGCCGAGCGGCGTCAATCGCGATGGCGAGGGCCGGACGTTGGTCGTTGGCCGTCCCGTCGCGACGTCCTAGCCTGGTTCGTCTATGGCACAGACCCACCACCTCTCGCAGGCTGCCTACGACCGCCTCCAAGCGGAGTATGAGGAGCTGACGACGCGCGGACGGGTCGAGATCGCTCGCAAGATCGAGGCGGCCCGGGAGCTCGGCGACCTCTCCGAGAACGGCGACTACCACGCCGCCAAGGAGGAGCAGGGCAAGATGGAGGGCCGCATCCGCCAGCTCTCCGTGATGCTCGAGAACGCCGAGATCGTCCAGGCCGACAACGGTGAGCACGTGTCGCACGGGTCGGTGGTGGCCATCCGCTACGCCGGCGACGACGACGTCGAGCGCTACCTGGTGGGTTCGATCGAGGAACGCCACGACGACCTCGAGGTCATCAGCCCGTCGTCGCCCCTGGGCGAGGCCCTCATCGGCTCCGCCCCGGGTGACTCGGTGACGTTCACGGCTCCCACCGGGGCCGAGCTCCAGGTCGAGATCGTCTCTGTGGACTGAGAGGCCCAGCGGATAGGCGTGATCACGACACGTCGGCGATGCGCAACGATGTCATGCGTCGGACGGCAGGTAGGCGCTCGGATCGGCGGCGAACGCCCGCAGGCAGCCGGTCCCGCAGAACCAGTAGCGCGTGCCCCCGTGGTCCAGGTGCAGGGCGGTGTCGTCGGCGACCACCGACATGCCGCACACCAGGTCGGTGACCACCTCGGGTTGGCCAGTCGGCTCTGCCGACGCGGCGGTGGACGCCGTCGACGACCCCGCCATGCCCGAGGGGCGCGGGCGCCGCGCCACGATCTCGGCCAGGATCGACAGCGCCACCTCCCGCGGGGTGCGGGCGCCGATGTCGAGCCCGGCGGGGGTGTGCACCGATGCCCGCTGGGCGTCGTCGAGATCGAGCGCGGCAACGACGGCCTCGCCCCGCTTCCGGCTCGCCACCAGCCCCACGTACGGCACGCCCGCCCGCACGGCCGCCTCGAGGAGCGGCTCCTCGTCGCGGCCGTGGGATGCCACCACCACCGCCGCCGGCGGGGCGCCCGCCTCCCCACCGACTGCGTCGCCCGGGCTTTCCAGGACCTCGAAGCCCACGCGCTCGGCCAGCGCGGCCAGGGCGGCGGCGATCGGCGACTCACCGTGGACGGCGATGGTCGGCGCGGGGATCACCGGCTCCAGGAAGATCTCCAGCGTCCCGCCCGACAGGCAGGGGTTGACGACCGTCAGCGTGCCCTCGGGTTCCGACGCCCCGACGTCACCGGCATCGCCCGAGGCGGAGATGCGCAACAGCAGCGACTCGCCGGAGTCGAGCAGCGACAGGCCCTGCGCCCGCACCGTCGACTCCGCGCAGGCGCCCCCGACGAAGCCCTCGATCGTGCCGTCGGGCAGGACCACCGCCTCGTCTCCCGGCTTGGCAGACGTCGGCCGCTCGGCGCGCACCACCCGGGCGTGCACGAACGGAGCCCGATCCCGCCGCAACTCGGCAGCCCGGGCCTCGACGTCGGGGTTCACGTGATGGCGAGGTCGGTGCGCACCGGCCGTCCCTGCATGGCCAGCCACACCTGCGCCGGCGTGAGCGGCATGTCGGCGTGCCGCACACCGAACGGCTGCAGCGCGTCGATCACGGCGTTGACGACCGCGGCCGGCGACCCGACCGTGGCCGACTCGCCGACACCCTTGCACCCCAGTGGATGGTGAGGGGACGGCGTCACCGTCTCGCCCAGCTCCCAGGTGGGGCACTCCAGCGCCGTCGGGAGCAGGTAATCCATGAACGACCCGCCCAGGCAGTTGCCGTCCTCGTCGAAGGCGATCGCCTGCATGAGCGCCATGCCCACGCCGTCGGCCAGGCCCCCGTGGATCTGGCCCTCGACGATCATGGGGTTGATGCGCGGGCCGCAGTCGTCCACCGCCACGAATCGCCGCACCTTCACCTGCCCGGTCCCCGCGTCGACGTCGACCACGCAGATGTAGGCACCGAACGGGTAGGTCAGGTTGGGCGGGTTGTAGACGGCGCTGGCGTCGAGATGGCCCTCCACTCCCTCGGGCAGCTCCAGGTTGCTGTGCGACAGGAGCGCGACCTCCTGGATCGTCTTCCCGTGCGTCGGGTCGCCCTTGACCTGCCAGCGGCCGGGCTCCCACTCGAGGTCGGAGGGGTCGCACTCCAGCGCCGCGGCGGTGATGATGCGGGCCTTGTCGCGCACCCGCCGGGCGACGACGGCGGCGGCGGCCCCCGACACCGGGGTGGACCGTGACCCGTAGGTCCCGAGGCCGAACGGGGTCTGATCGGTGTCGCCGTGGACGACCTCGATGTCCTCGGGAGGGATGCCGAGCTGGCTGGACACGATCTGGGCATACGTCGTCTCGTGGCCCTGGCCCTGCGTCTGCACGCTCAGCCGCACCACCGCCTTGCCGGTGGGGTGCAGCCGCAGCTCGCAGCCGTCGGCCATGCCCAGGCCGAGGATGTCCATGTGCTTGCGCGGGCCGGCGCCCACGCCCTCGGTGAAGAAGCTGAGGCCGATCCCCATCAGCTCGCCCCTGTCCCGGCGCTCGGCCTGTTCCCGGCGCAGCTCGTCGTAGCCGGCCAGTTCGAGGGCGACCTCCAGGGCACGGGGGTAGTTGCCGGAGTCGTATTCCCAGCCCGTGTGGGTGGTGTAGGGGAACTGCTCGGGTTGGAGCAGGTTGCGCCTCCGGAGCTCGGCGGGGTCCATGTCCAGCTCCGCGGCCAGGACGTCGACCATGCGCTCGACCAGGTACACCGCCTCGGTGATCCGGAACGAGCAGGCGTACGCGACGCCGCCCGGCGCCTTGTTGGTGTAGACGCCGGTGACCTTGCAGTGCGCCGCCTGCAGGTCGTAGCTGCCGGTGAAGATGTTGAAGAACCCGGCCGGGAACTTCGTCGGCTGGGCGGTGCCGTTGAACGCCCCGTGGTCGGCGATCACGTCGACCCGCAGGCCCAGCATCTTGCCGTCCCGGGTGGCGGCGAACTGGCCGCGCATGTGGTAGTCGCGGGCGAACCCGGTCGTCATCAGGTTCTCGGACCGGTCCTCCACCCACTTGACCGGCTTGTGCGTGACGATCGAGCCGACGACGGCCAGCACGTAGCCGGGATAGATGGGCACCTTGTTGCCGAACCCGCCACCGATGTCGGGCGAGATGACCTGGATCTTGTGCTCGGGCAGCCCCGCCACCAGCGCGTACACGGTGCGGTGGGCGTGGGGCGCCTGGCTCGTGATCCAGGCAGTGAGCTTGCCCGTGACCGGGTCCATGTAAGCCACCGAGCCGCAGGTCTCAAGCGGCGCCGGGTGCGAGCGCGGGTAGATCATGTCCTGCGCCACCACCACCTCAGCGTCCGCGAATACCTGGTCGCAGCGGGCGGCATCGCCCGACTCCCAGTCGAAGATGTGGTTGTCGGCCTTGCCCTCGATGTCGTCGCGGATGACGGGGGCGCCCTCGTCGAGCGCCCGGCGGGCGTCGACGACGGGGTCGAGCGGCTCGTAATCCACCTCGATGAGCTCGAGCGCGTCGCGGGCCGCGTAGCGGTCCTCGGCGACGACGAACGCCACCTCCTGTCCCTGGAACCGCACCTTGTCGGTGGCGAGCACCGCCTGGACGTCCTGCGACAGCGTCGGCATCCACGCCAGGTTCAACCCCTCCAGCACGGCGCCGGTGATCACGGCCTTGACCTTGGGATGGGCCTCGACGGCCGAGGTGTCGATGGAGTTGATACGGGCGTGCGCGTAGGGGCTCCGCAGGATGGCGGCGTGGAGCATGCCAGGCAACTGGATGTCGTCGATGTAGTTGCCCTTGCCCCTGAGGAAGCGGGCGTCCTCTTTGCGGAGCATCCGCCCGAAACCGATGGGGTTGCCGGCCGCGCTGAGCGGCACCGCAGGCGTGGCGTCAGTCTCTGTCGTGGTCATGCCGACACCTCCTCGGACGCCGTGTCACCCGGCGCCGCACTGTCGTCAGCGGCGCCGGGCTCCACGGCCTCCCCCGATCCCAGGCCATCCGGGTGTTCCGCCGCCCAGCGGATCGCCCGCACAACGTTCTCGTAGCCCGTGCAGCGGCAGAACTGCCCCGAGATCGCCTCCCGGATGTCCGCGTCAGCGGGATCGGGATCGTGATCGAGCAACCAGCGGGCCGTCATCAGCATCCCCGGCGTGCAGAAGCCGCACTGCAAGCCGTGGCACTGCATGAATCCCTGCTGGATCGGATCGAGCTCGCCGTCGCGCTCGAGGTCCTCGACCGTGCGGATCGTGCGCCCGCCGGCCATGGCCGCCAGGACGGTGCAGCTCTTGACCGGCTCGCCGTCCATCCACAGCACGCAGGTGCCGCAGTTGGAGGTGTCGCAACCCCAGTGGGTGCCGGTCAAGCCGAGGTGATCGCGTACGAAGTGCACCAGCAACAGTCGGGGCTCGATGTCGCGGGTCACTTCCTCGCCGTTGACGGTCATCGTCACCTGCATGGTCAGCCTCCTCCGGCTTCGCCGCGCGCCCGGGCCACCGACCGGCGCAACGCCCGCAGGGTGAGCTCCCGGGCCAGGTGGCGCTTGTAGTCGACCGGTCCACGCTGGTCGGCCGCCGGGTTGCATGCCTCGGCCGCGGCATCGGCGGCGGCCGCCAGGTTTTCGTCGGTGACGTCCTGGCCCCGAAGCGCGTCCTCGGCGTCCGGGGCGCAGAAGTGCGGTGCCCCCAGCGCCGTGAGCCCGATGCCCACGTCACTCACCGCGTCTCCGTCCAGGGTCACGAACGCCCCGGCGGCGGCGATCGGCCAATCGCCCACCCGCCGCTCCACCTTTTCATAGGCACTGCCGGCGCCGGGCCGGATCGGTACCCGCACCTCGGTGAGGATCTCCGCCGGTTCCAGCACCGTCTCGTACGGCCCCGTGTGGAACTCCCTGGCGGGGATCGTCCTGTCACCGCCCGTGGAACGGACCACCATCTCGGCCCGGAGCGCAGAGCCCACCGCCGCCAGGTCCTCCGACGGGTCCGCCTGGCAGAACGAGCCGCCGATGGTCCCCCGATTGCGCACGATGGGATCGGCGATGACCCGCTCGGCGTCGTGGAAGATGGCGTAGTGCTCGCCGAGCACGGGCGACGCCAGCAGCTCGGCATGGCGGGTCATGCCGCCGATGGCGATCGCGTCGCCGTCGAGGCGGAGGTACGACAGGTCGGTCAGGTCGTTTATGTCGACGAGCACCTCGGGCCGCGCCAGCCGCAGCTTCATCATCGGCAGCAGGCTGTGGCCGCCGGCGACGAGGCGGGCTTCGGGCCCGTGGCGCTCGAGCAGCGCCAGCGCGTCGTCGACGCTGCCGGCCCGCTCGTATTCGAACGGTGCGGGCGTCTGCATCTTCCTCCCCCTCCGGCGGGCAGCGGTCCGCACTCGGGGACCGCGAGCCGAGTGTGCGCCGCACCCTCGGCCCTGTCCACAGGCGCCTAACCGATTGGTTATCGCGACGCTACGGTGCGAGGTCATGAGCAGCAAGAGCGGGAAGCATTGACGCTGACCCAGCTCGAGGCCTTCGTGCTCGTGGCCCGGCTCGGATCGGTCAAGGCCGCGGCCCGCGTGCTCGGTGTCAGCGAGCCCGCAGTGTCGGGCGCGCTGGCCGCGCTGCGCCAGCACCTCGGCGATCCCCTCGTCGAGCGGACACCCGGCGGCATGGACCTGACGCCCGGCGGCCAGCGCCTGGTCCCGATCGCCTCCCAGATGGTGAACCTCGCCGTCGAGGCCGAGGACGCCATCCGCCGGGCCCAGGGCGCACCCGAGCTGCTGCGGGTGGTCGCCACCAGCACCGTGGCCGAGTACGTGGCCCGCCCACTGCTCAATGCCTTCACGTCGCGCCATGGCCCCGTCGAAGCCACGCTCGGGGTCACCACCGCCGCCGAGATGCCAGCGCTGTTGACCGAACGCCTCGCCGACGTAGGGCTCGGACCGTCGCTCACCGATCTCGAGGCCACGCCCATGATGCGCTACCGCCTCGTGGTGGTGGCGGGAAGGCGCCACCCCCTCACCCGCGCGGCGCACGTCGGGCTGGCATCCCTCGCCGGTCAGGACTGGCTCGTGGACGCCAGCGGAGCCGATCCCGCCGCCGAGTTCGGCATGCTGCTTACCCGGCTCCGCGTGCCCGACGGCCGAATCCGGGTGTTCCCCAGCATGGGCGCGGCATGGGCGGCCGCCGCCGACGGCGAGGGTGTGGCGCCGGGCGTCGCCCACCTGGTGGCCAGCGACGTCGAACGCGGCCGGCTGGCGGTGCTGCCGGTCGCCGGCACACCCCTCGATGTCCTGTGGCACGTCAACACCCTGGGCGCCGACCGGCGCTCGCCGATGGCCACCAGGCTCCGGCGCTTCCTGGACACGCCACACGCCATGCAAGCGATGCACCGGGCCGACGGCAGCGTGCCGGTGTCGCGCTTCCGACCGCCCGTCTACGTCACGCTCTGGAGCTGACGCGCTAGATAAGACGGGAGAGCAGAGCACCAAGGGGGAGCCATGCGGGTTCCGTTGACGATCGCCGACCACCTGGAGCGCGCCGCGCTCGTCTACCCCGACCGCATCGGCGTGGTGGACGAGCCCGACCAGCCGGCGCCGTCGTGGGGCTCGCTGACGTACGGGCGGGTGGCCGAGCTGGCCCAGGCCCAGGCGGCCGCGCTCGACGGTCTCGACGTCGGCCGGGGCGAGCGAGTGGCCATCGTGTCGCACAACGCGGCCCGGCTGCTGGTGTCCTTCTTCGGCGTGAGCGCCTGGGGCCGGGTGCTGGTGCCCGTCAACTTCCGCCTCAACGCGGACGAGATCGGCTACATCGTCGAGCACTCCGGTGCGTCGGTGCTGCTGCTGGATCCCGAGCTCGACGATGCCTTGGCGGACATCGACTGCAAGCACCGCTACGTCCTCGGCGCCGAAACGGACCCCGTGCTGTGGCCCACAGGCGCCGGCGCCCCCGAACCCTGGGACGACCCCGACGAGGACGCGACCGCGACCATCAACTACACGAGCGGCACCACCGCCCGCCCCAAGGGCGTGCAGATGACCCATCGCAACCTGTGGGTCAACGCCGCCGTGTTCGGCTGGACGACGGGGGTGACCGACCGCGACGTCTACCTGCACACCCTGCCCATGTTCCACTGCAACGGCTGGGGCATGCCGTTCGCGCTGGCGGGCATGGGCGCCACCCAGGTGGCGCTGCGCAAGGTCGACGGCGCCGAGATCCTGCGGCGGGTCGAGCAGCACGAGGTGACGCTGCTGTGCGGGGCGCCGGCGGTGGTGGCCGCAATCCTCGACGCCGCTGCGGGCTGGAACGGCGAAGTGCCGGGTCGCGATCGCGTGCGCATGGTGGTGGCGGGTGCCCCTCCACCCACCCGCACGATCGAGCGGATGGAGACGGAGCTGGGCTGGGAGTTCATCCAGCTCTACGGCCTCACCGAGACCTCGCCGGTGCTCACCATCAACCGGCGCCGTGCCGAGTGGGACGACCTCTCCCCCGCCGAGCGGGCAACCCGGCTGGGGCGGGCGGGCGCGCCCACGCTCGGCGTCCGGCTGCAGACGAGCGACGACGGTGAGGTGCTAGCCCGGTCGAACGTGGTGTTCGACGGCTACTGGAACCAACCGGATGCCACCGCGGCCGCCCTGGAGGATGGGTGGTTCCACACCGGAGACGGCGGCACGATCGACGACGACTCCGACGGCACCTATCTCGCCATCTCCGACCGCAAGAAGGACGTCATCATCTCCGGCGGCGAGAACGTGTCGTCGATCGAGGTCGAGGACGTGCTGCACTCGCATCCGGCCGTCGCCGAGGTGGCCGTGATCGGTGTGCCCGACGCCAAGTGGGGAGAAACAGTCAAGGCCCTTGTGGTGCTGGCCGCCGGGGTCGACGTCGACGAGGCGGCGTTGATCGCCCACTGCCGCGACCGGCTGGCGCACTTCAAGTGCCCGACCTCGGTCGAGGTGCGCGACGCGCTGCCGCGCACCGCCACCGGCAAGCTGCAGAAGTTCAAGCTCCGGGCGCCGTACTGGGAGGGCCAGGATCGCCAGGTGAACTGACCGCGGCCGGAAACCCCCGGCGGGTGCGTTCGCCGGGCGCTGAGCCCCGGTCAGCCCCGAGGCAATGGCGAACGGTCTCTGGCGGACGAGGCAATAGCGAACGGTCTCCGTTCGTCATTGCCTCGGGCGCGCGTCACCGTTCGGCATTGCCTCGGGGACGGGCGCCGGGTCGGGTCAGGCGAGGCTCCGGGAGATGCGACGCGCGGCCTCGCCCACGGCGGCGCCGTAGCGGCGGCCCGGGGTGCGGCTCGTCCGGTCGACTGGACCGCTGACGCTCACGGCGGCCACCACCCGACCCGACGGATCCATCACCGGGGCGCTCACCGACGCCACCCCCGCCTGGCGTTCCTCCACGCTCTCGACCCAGCCGGACGCGGCCCCGTCGCGGAGCACCCTCCCGCCGGACCCACGGTCGAGCGGCAGGCGGGCGCCCACCGGCACGATCGTGCGCAGCTCGTGGGGCGCCTCCAACGACTCGACGCACACCCGCACGTCCCGGTCCCGCACGTAGAGCTGCACCGACTCGCCGGTCTGCTCCTGCAACCACGCAAGGGCCGGGCCGGCGTCGAGCCAGCCGGGCACCGACTCGGCGGCGGCGTGGCCCAGGCCGATGAGGCGCAGGCCCAGCGTGAACCGCCCGTCCTCGTCGCGGCGGACCAGTCCGTGGGCCTCGAGCGCGACCGCCAGGCGGTGGGCGGTGGCCCGGGACAGGCCGGTCGCCCCCACCAGCTCGGCCAGCGACTGCGGGCCGCGCTCGAGCGCCGCCAGCACGCCAACCGCCTTGTCCACCACCCCGACACCGCTTATGCTGTTCACTTCTTGAGAACTCTATCCCAATATGTGAGACGTGCCATGACCAGATCGACAGCCACGGGGCCACGAACGCTCAGCCAGAAGATCTGGGACCGCCACGTCGTCAGGTCCGGCCAGGGCGAGCCCGACCTGCTCTACATCGACCTCCACCTGGTCCACGAGGTGACCTCGGCGCAGGCATTCGCCGGGCTCCGCCTGGCAGGGCGCCGCGTCCGGCGCCCCGACCTCACCGTGGCCACCATGGACCACAACGTGCCGACCGAGCGCATCGACCAACCGATCGCCGATCCGATCTCCGCCAAGCAGATGCAGGTGCTGCGCGCCAACTGCGACGAGTTCGGCATCACCTGCCACGCCATCGGCGAGCCCGGGCAGGGCATCGTCCACATCATCGGCCCGGAGCAGGGACTGACGCAGCCCGGCATGACCATCGTCTGCGGCGACAGCCACACTTCGACCCACGGCGCCTTCGGGGCGCTGGCGTTCGGGATCGGCACCAGCGAGGTCGAGCACGTGCTGGCCACCCAGACGCTGCCGCAGCAGCGACCCGGGACCATGGCCGTGACCGTCGAGGGCTCATTGACGCCCGGGGCGACTGCCAAGGACGTGATCCTCGCCATCATCGGGCGCATCGGCACCGGCGGCGGCATCGGCTCGATCATCGAGTACCGGGGCTCGACCATCCGCAGCCTGTCGATGGAGGGGCGGATGACCGTGTGCAACATGTCCATCGAGGCCGGCGCCAAAGCTGGGGTCGTCGCCCCCGACGACACGACGTTCGCCTACCTCGAGGGTCGCCGCTACGCGCCGACCGGCGCCGCCTGGGAGCGAGCGCTCGACCACTGGCGCACGCTTTCCACCGACGATGGCGCCACGTTCGACAAGGAGGTGGGCCTCGACGCCGCCGGCATCGTCCCGCACGTGACCTGGGGCACCAACCCGGGCCAGGTAGTTCCGATCACGGGTCGGGTGCCCGACCCGGACGCGTTCGCCGACCCCTCCGAGCGGGAGGCCGCCCGCCGGGCACTCGGGTACATGGGACTTACGGCCGGCACGCCCCTCCACGACGTGGTCGTCGACACCGTCTTCATCGGGTCGTGCACCAACAGCCGGATAGAGGACCTGCGGGCAGTGGCCGCCGTTGCCGAGGGCCGCAAGGTCGCTCCCGGCGTCCGGACCCTCGTGGTGCCGGGGTCCCACGCCGTCAAGGCCCAGGCCGAGGCCGAGGGCATCGACAAGGTGTTGGAGGCGGCCGGCTTCGACTGGCGCGAGCCCGGTTGCTCGATGTGCCTGGCCATGAACCCCGACAAGTTGGCACCCGGCGAGCGCTGTGCCTCCACCAGCAATCGCAATTTCGAGGGCCGCCAGGGGCGTGGCGGGCGCACCCACCTGGTCTCCCCCGCCGTCGCCGCCGCCACCGCGATCGTCGGCACCTTGGCCACCCCCGACGACCTGGAAGGTGCGCACTCATGAACCCGGTCCGCATCGTGCACGGCACCGCCCTCCCACTCGACCGCTCCGACGTGGACACCGACCAGATCATCCCCGCCGAGTGGTTGAAGCGCGTCGAGCGCACCGGGTTCGGCCGTGGCCTGTTCGCGACGTGGCGCGACGACCGCGACTTCGTGCTCAACGACGAGCGGTATGCCGGGGCCAGGATCCTTGTGGCGGGGCCCAACTTCGGCACGGGGTCGTCTCGCGAGCACGCGGTGTGGGCCCTCATGGACTACGGCTTCGCCGCCGTCGTGAGCCCGCGATTCGGCGACATCTTCCGCAACAACGCCACGAAGAACGGGCTGGTGCCGGTGGTGGTTCCGCCCGACGTGGGTGAGACGCTGCTGCGGGCGGTCGAGGCCGATCCCGGCCTCGAGCTCGCCATCGATGTCGAGCGGCGCACCCTGTCGGCCGCCGGAACCCTCGACATCGAGTGCGCCATTCCGCTCGAGGACGCGACACGCGAGCGCTTCCTCGAGGGCCTCGACGACATCGCGATAAGCCTGCGCTACTCGGCGGCCATCGACGACTACGAGGCCCGACGCCCCGACTGGATGCCGACCGTCGGTTGACCGGGCGCTATCGGTCGACGACAACCCGCGTCTGGCGACCTGCCGGGGAAGCCACCGGGGCGTTGTGCACCAGCACGACGGTGGTCCCGGCCGGCGTGCTCGACACCTTCACGTGGTCGACGAGCGCCTCCATCAACGCCAGACCGCGATGGTCGACGGCCTGGGGCGACGGCATACGGGCGTGCTCCGGCGGATCGAAGCCGAGGCCGAGATCGCTCACGGCCAGCGTGCAGACGCCGGCTGCCACGTTGACCGAGACGGTGAACGTGGCGCCGGCGGCGTGGAGGATGGCGTTGTTGCACGCCTCGGCGGCCGCCTGCACAAGGCTGTCAGCGACGTCTGGCGCCACGCCCGCCGACCGCAACGCGTGGTCGACGAAGGCGCGCGCCGCCGGGACAGCTGCCGGGTCTCGCCGCAACCTCGTGCTGGTCCGCACGTCCATTGCCGCTCGCCGTACCCCCGGCCTCCCTGCGCCAAACGCTACGTTCCGTTGTCCGCACCACTCAATGTGTACGCGCCGCGGGCCGGGGCCGCTCCCATGCATGGCGGCGTAGTGTCGTGAACGCTCTTGTCGACCCCAACCGCCAGTAGGTGGCGCATGAACTCTCAACGTCCCGTGCAGCTCACCGCCCCCGCCGAGCGCAGCTCGGTCCGGCTCGCCCGCCTCGTGGCGAGCGGCGTCGGCGCCGAGGCCGGCCTCAGCATCGACGACACCGAGGACCTTCGCATCGCCGTCAGCGAGCTCGTCGCGCTCCTGGTCGACGGCGTCGAGGATCCCGGGCAGTCGATCCTCGTGACGTATCTCAGCGCGCCCGGCGAGGTCACGGTGGAAGGCCAAGGCGAGGCCGGTCCGCCGGCGTCCGACCGCGAGGCGAGCAGGGTGCCCGGTTCATCCGAGTCGGACACGCCCCCCGCGGTCGACGATCTGGCCCTCGAGATACTGCGCGTAGTCGTCGACGTCCACGCCTTCGAGGCCGACGAGGCGGGACGCCGCTTCCGCGTGGTGAAGCGCGCCCGTTCCGCATGACCGACCTCCGCGAGCCTGACGAGCCCGACGGGGTCCTCGACCGGCGCTTTCGCGACTTCCGTGACACCCAAGAGAGGTCGGTGCGCAACGAGCTGGTCGAGGCGCACCGGGGTTTGGCGGCGCGCATCGCAAACGATTACCGCGGCCGGGGCGTCGACCTCGACGACCTGGTGCAGATCGCCATGCTGGGCATCCTCAAGGCGGTCGAGCGGTTCGATCCCGACCGGGGCATTCCGTTCTCTTCCTTCGCCAGTCGCACCGTCAACGGGGAGATCAAGCGCTACTTCCGCGACCGCACCTGGGCGGTCCGCCCACCACGCAGCACCCAGGAGCGCCACCTCGACCTGCGCCGGGCCACCGCCACCATGTCGGCGAACCTGGGCCGGCCGCCGACGGTCAACGAACTCGCCGCCGAGCTGGAGATCTCCGAGGACGAGGTGCTCGAGGCCATGGAGGCCGGCGCCGCCTACCGGGCAGCGAGCCTGGACGCCCGGCGGCCGGGCGACGAGGAGGGGACGTCACTCGCCGAGCGCCTGCCCGGCACCGAGCCGCCCAGCCGGCCCGTCGAGCTGCGCCTGTTGGTCGGCCAGCTGCTCGACACGCTGCCGCCGCGGGAGGCCGAGATCGTGCGCCTGCGTTTCTACGACGAGCTGACCCAGAGCGAGATCGCCGAGCGCCTGGGCATCAGCCAGATGCACGTGTCACGGCTCATCCGACGCTGCCTGCTCGAGCTCCGCGAGGTGCTGGACCGTTAGAAGGTGCGCGGATAGCCACGTCATCCTGGCTCTCGGTGGTCAGCGCTGCTGGGAGGCCCAGCCGTTGAGCTGCGGGGTGCCTGCGGAACGCCCTATCCGCTGGGCCTCTCAACTCTCGACTGCGAGTAAGTCGTCGAGGCGGGTGATGGCGAACAGGCGCTGCACCTGGGGCGGAACGGCCCGGACCGAGAACCGCCCACCGTGGGATTCAGCGTGCCGGTGCAAGGCGACGAGCGCGCCCAGCCCGCTGGAATCCACGAAGCCCACATTCGACAGGTCGAGCACCAGCGACTCATGGCCGGCGTCGACCAACCCCGCGAGCTCGCGCTTCACGGTTTCCGAGGTCACGATGTCGAGATCGCCGGCCAGCCGGGCCGCGGCGATACGACCGGACCGTTCGACGATCTCGAGGCTTGCCTGCTCACTCACGCATCTCTCCCGGATCGAGCCACCCGGCGCAGGACCGGGCGCCGGCGGGACACTAGCGGGCACAAGTGGACCGGTCAGAGCCAATCCGTGAGGGTTGGGAGTCTTGGGGCACGCAGCCATGCGTCGAACAGGCCACTCAGGTCACGGCCGCCGATCTCCCCCGCGAGCGCCTCGAAGTCGGCCGACGTGGCCGACGACCCGCCGTAGCGGTCGACCCAGCTGCGCAACAACTCGAAGAACGCGTCGTCGCCCAACTCGTGCCGGAGCACGTGCAAGGTGAGCGCACCCCGCACGTACACCGTGCTGCGAAACAGCTGGCCGCCCCGGGGTCGGCTGGTGGTACATCGAGTCCGGGGGTGGTGCGGGCCGACGCGAGCGCGATCTCGTCGACGGTGCCGTCACCCCGGTGCTCGGCCCAGAGCCATTGTGCGTAGGTGGCGAAGCCCTCGTTGAGCCAGATGTCCCGCCAGCCGCCCAGGCTGACGTGGTCGCCGAACCATTGGTGCGCCAGCTCGTGGGCGACGATGGGCTCCGCCAGCATGTCGCTCCCGAACAGCGACAGGGTCTGCGTCTCCAGCGCGAAGCCGAGGTCTTCGTCGACGACGACCGCGCCGTACGTGGCGAAGGGATAGGGCCCGAACCGGTCGTCGAAGAAGTCGATCATCTCGCCCTGTCGCCCGAAGGCGGTAGCCACGTCGTCCCCCAGGTCGGCGTCGTACGCGTTGCGGATCGACAGTCCTGCCGGCCCCGTCAGCTCCTCGAAGCGAAGGTTGCCGACGACCACCTGCACCAGGTACGTGGCCATCGGATCGGAAGCCTCGAAGACCCACGTCTCGGTCCCCGCACGGTCGGAGATCGTGTCGCGCAACAACCCGTTGGCCGCCACGTCCAGGGCCTCTGGGACCGTCACCCGGATCTCGTAGGTGGCCTTGTCGGTCGGGTGGTCATTGGAGGGGAAGAACGTGGCGGCGCCGTTGGGCTCCGATGCCACGTAGACCTCCCGGCCGTCGGTCATGAACCCCGGCTCGATCGGTGCAGGACCTGCGATGGGCTCCGGCGTGCCGTCATAGCGGACGACAGTCGTGAACGTCGCCTCCTCCGGCAGCGCGCGGGCGGGGGTCACGACCAGCTCGTGGTCGTCGCGGCGCACCCAACGGGCCGGATTGTCATCGACCTCGACCGCCGTGACCTGCAGCCCGAACAGGTCCAGCGAGAAGCTGGCCAGCGCCTCGGTGGCGACAGCACTGATGGTGGTCACGCCGTCGAGGTGCTGACGTGTCGGGTCCCAGGTGAGGGCGAGCACGTAGTGGCCGACGTCGTAGCCGCCATTGCCGGCATCGGGGAAGTAGGGATCGCCGACGCCGGAGGCCCCTGCCCGCCCGGCGGAGGCCCCGGTGGTCGTCGTCGTGCTCGCGGTGCCCACAACCGACGTCGAGGTCGAACCGTCGCGCCCGGCGATCACCGCGGCCGCCACCACCGTCGCGATCGACAGCGAAGCTCCGGCGGCGATGATCAGGCGGCGGCGGTCCACGCAGGCCGCAGGATGGCACACGGCCGGCGGCGGTCCGGATCAGCGAGCCCGCACGTCGCCCGGTAGCGACCGCCCTCCCGTCGACGATCAATTGGTGATCGCCGGCGGGAGGGACCCGTCACAGGTGCCCGGCCCAGGCCCGAGGCACCTGCTCGGCGTTCGGTGCGGTCATCTGAGCCTCCGAACCTTAACCCGGTGTGACATCGGTTACACATGACAATGTGGTGACGAGCGCGCGCTACGTGGTGTAGCCGGCCGCGCGAGCGCCCGGCGCGTCAGCGATGCCGGTTGACGGCAGACATCACCGCCCTGAACGACGCAGTCGTGATGCTCTCGTCCATGCCGATGCCCCAGCGCACCGCCCCGTCCGCACTCTGGGTCTCGACGTAAGCGACGGCGGTGGCATCCGATCCGGCCCCGACGGCGTGCTCGCTGTAGTCGACGACGTCGATGTCCAGACCGAGATCGGCCGTGAGGGCGGCGACGAACGCGGCGATGGGCCCGTTGCCCGCGCCGCTCACCGTGCGGTGCTCACCGTCAACCGCCAGTTGTGCCACGACCCTCGAGCCATCCTCACCGGTGGTGGACTCGTGCGAGACGAGGCGCACCGGAGTGTCATCGGGCAGGTACTCGGCCACGAAGGCGTCCCACATCTGCACCGGCGTGATCTCGGTGCCGGTGTCCTCGGTGATGCCCTGGATCGTCTTCGAGAACTCGATCTGGAGGCGTCGGGGCAGGTCGAGGCCGTGCTCGGCCTGCATGATGTAGGCGACGCCACCCTTGCCCGACTGGCTGTTGACCCGGATCACCGCCTCGTAGGTGCGGCCCACGTGCTTGGGATCGATCGGGAGGTAGGGCACCGCCCACTCCTCGTAGTCGTCGCCCAGGGCGGCAAAGCCCTTCTTGATGGCGTCCTGATGGCTGCCGGAGAAGGCCGTGTACACGAGATCGCCCACGTAGGGGTGCCTAGGGTGCACCGGCAGCCGGTTGCAGTACTCGGCGACCCGGCGCAGGGCGTCGATGTCGTTCATGTCGAGCTCGGGATCGACACCCTGGCTGAACAGGTTCATGGCCAGCGTGACGATGTCGACGTTGCCAGTCCGCTCGCCGTTACCGAACAGGCAGCCCTCGACGCGGTCGGCGCCCGCCATGACGCCGAATTCGGCTGCGGCCACGGCCGTCCCCCGGTCGTTGTGGGGATGGAGCGACAGCACGACCCGGTCGCGGTGGGGCACGTGGCGATGGAAGTACTCGATGACGTCGCCGTAGATGTTGGGCGTGTACATCTCCACAGTGGCCGGAAGGTTGAAGATGATGCGCTTGTCGACGTCGGGCTCGATGACGTCCATGACCGCCGAGCAGATCTCCACCACGTACTCGATCTCGGTTCCGGTGAAGCTCTCGGGCGAGTACTCGTAGCGGACCTGGGTCCGCGGCACCGTGTCCTCGAGCTTGCGGGCCAGGCGGGCGGCGTCGGTGGCGATCTGGGTGATGCCGTCGTAGTCGAGCCCGAACACCACGCGGCGCTGCAGTATCGACGTGGAGTTGTAGAAGTGGACGATCGCCTTGTGGGCGCCCTTGATCGACTCGTAGCTGCGCTCGATCAGCTCGGCGCGACATTGGGTCAGCACTTGGATGGTGACGTCTTCGGGAACCAGGTCCTCCTCGATGAGCTGGCGCACGAAGTCGAAGTCGGGCTGGCTGGCGGAGGGGAACCCGACCTCGATCTCCTTGAAGCCCATCTGCACGAGGGCGTCGAACATGCGCCGCTTGCGCGCCGGGTCCATCGGATCGATGAGCGCCTGGTTTCCGTCACGCAGGTCGACGGCACACCACAGCGGGGCCTTCTCGATGCGCTGGTCGGGCCACGAGCGGTCCTCGAGCGCGAGCGGCAGGGGGAGGAACGGACGGTACTTCTCGAAGGGCATCTTCTTCGGGGTCACGGGTTGGGGGGGCATCGTCTCTCCCTCATGCTTTCGGAAAACTGAAAAGCCCCCTGGCCCGGTGGGCGCAGGAGGCGGGACGAGCACCTATGTGCGGTGCTCGTCTCAGGTAAGAAGCAGGCCGGCGGTGTGCAGGCGCATCGGAGCAATGCTGCCGGAGCCCGGCGCCCGACGTCAAGGCGAGAATCGACCGGATTGGGTGTAGTCCCGTCGAGGCCGGTCGCCGAGGGTTAGCCTCGGGAACCGTGAGTCGCCGACTGTTCCGCCTAGGTGTGTTGGTGCTGCTCGTGGGCGCGGTCCAGGCGCTGCTCCGTTTCCTGCGGCAGCGGCCGACGCCCGAGCCGTACCGTCCGGCAGCCCGACCAGAACCACAGCCCACGGCACAGCCCGCCGCCAAGCAGGCCGGCGCGCAGAAGGCGCCGGCGACCAAGACACCGCCGGCCAGCGCGACGGCGGCGACGACAACGCCCGCGACCGCGGCGCCTGCCAAGGCGACGACGGCGCAGACAACGGCGGCCAAGGCGTCGGCGGCGAAGGCGGCGCCGCCGGAGAAGGCGGCCCCCGCCAAGGCCCCGGCCAAGAAGCCTGGTTCCAAGAAGACGGCGGCGAAGAAGTCCACCCGGTCGGCGTCAGCCAAGAAGGCACCGGCCAAGAAGGCACCGGCGAAGAAGGCGGGGACAAAGAAGGCCGCAGCCAAGAAGTCGGCGCCCCCCGCCGGCGAGCCCGGCAGCGACGGCAACAGCGCCGGCTCCGATCGGCCCTGACCGGCCGGCACCCTCCCCCCGGTAGGCCGTCCTCAGCTGAGGACGTGCACCGAGACGACGCCGTCCCCGGCCCGGATGGCATCCCGGACCTCGGGTGGCACCGCCACGTCGGTGGCGATCACCTGGACGGCCGCCTCGCCCCGGTCCGACCGACCGAGGTGCATGTCGTCGATGTTGACCCCGGCATCGGCCAGCACCCCGGCCACGAAGGCGATCATGCCCGGGCGGTCGTCGTTGCGCACGACCAACATGTTCTTGGCCGGCGGCAGGTCGGTGGTGTGGCCGTCGAGCATGACGATCCTGGGCTCTGCCCGCAGGCCGACCAGGGTGCCGGCGATGGCATGGTCGCCGCCCCGGATGGTCACGAGGTTGATGTAGTCGTGGGCGGTGGCCGTCGACGTGTCCCGCACCTCCACACCCCGCTCGCTGGCGATGCGCGGCGCGTTCACGTAGGAGACCGGCTCGTCGGTCACCCGCCCGAACACGCCCTTGAGCACGGAGAGCGTGAGGATACGGGTGTCGTAGTCGGCGAGCTGGCCGGCGTACTCGATCTCTAGGACGTCCGGCACACGCTCCGCGAGCCCGCTGTAGAGCTCGCCCAGGCGCTCGGCCAGCGGCAGGAAGGGCCTGACGGTTTCCGAGGCCTCGGCGGCGCTCACGTTCACGGCAAAGGGGACGAACTCGTCGTCCAGGGCCAGCGCCACCTGCTCGGCGATGGTGTCGCCGGCCTTGTCCTGGGCCTCGCGAGTGCTGGCGCCGAGGTGGGGCGTGACCACCACCTGCGGGAGGCCGAACAGCGGTGACTCGGTGGTGGGCTCGGCAGCGAACACGTCCAACGCGGCGCCGGCCACGCGGCCGGTGCGGATGGCCTCGGCCAGGGCCGCCTCGTCGACGATGCCGCCGCGGGCCACGTTGACGATGCGGATACCCGGCTTGGCCAACGCCAGCAGATCCTTGCCGATCAGGCCGGCCGTGTCGGGGGTCCTGGCCACGTGCAGGGTGACGAAGTCGGCCACTTGGACGAGGCGCTCGAGGGGGATCAACTCCACGGAGAGCTGTCGAGCCCGCTCCGCCGACACGAAGGGGTCGTAGGCGACCAGCCGCATGCCGAACGCCAGCGCCCGCTGGGCAACGAGCTTGCCGATGCGACCGAGCCCCACGATGCCGAGGGTCTTGTCGGCCAGCTCGACGCCCTCCCACTTGGCGCGCTCCCAGCGGCCCTCGCTGAGCGCCCGGTGGGCTTGCGGGATGTTGCGGGCCTGGGCCAGGAGCAGGGCCATGGTGTGCTCGGCCGCCGACAGGATGTTGGACTGCGGTGCGTTCACCACCATCACGCCCCGCTGGGTGGCGGCCTCGACATCGACGTTGTCGAGGCCGATGCCGGCCCGGCCCACGACCACGAGGTCGGTGCCGGCTTCGAGGACCGCCCGGGTCACCTGGGTAGCCGAACGGATGATCAGCGCCGCGGCGCCGGGGATCACCTCGACCAGCTCATCGGGGGCCAAGCCGAGTCGGACGTCCACGACGTGGCCGGCATCACGCAGTTGCTGGAGCCCGCCGTCGGCAATGTTCTCGGTGACGAGGATGCGTGCCATCGCGGGCAAGTGTGGCCTGACACGGGGAACAATCGCCATGTCGATGCGAACTGGTCGTTGCTATGCGGAATATGACCGCATAGCTACGACCAGAACGAGGCGGGTCAGAGATTTTCGACGGTGACCGGCTCGATGCCCTCGTCCTCGGGCAGGTCGAAGCCGAATACCTGGCCGTAGAACGACAGCTCGGCGTCGAGTGCCCGGCGAATGTTGGCCGCTTGGCGGAACCCGTGCTGCTCGCCCGCGAAGGTGAGGTATGCGACCGGCACACCCTTGCGGCGTAGGGCGTCCACGATCATCTCGGATTGGTTGGGCGGCACGACCTCGTCCTCCAGCCCCTGGAGCACGATGAGCGGACGGTCGATCCCCTCGACGTGGTGGATGGGCGAGCGCTCGACGTAGAGATCGCGTCGCTCCGGGTACGGCCCGATCAGGCCGTCGAGGTAGCGGCTCTCGAACTTGTGGGTCTCGGTGGCCAACGCCTCGAGGTCGGCGACGCCGAACTGGCTGGCACCGGCGGCGAAGGTGTCGCGAAAGGCCAGGGCTGCCAGGGTCGTGTAGCCACCGGCCGAGCCGCCGCGGATGGCCAGCCGATCGGGGTCGACCCGGCCCTCGCGGGATAGCCAGTAGGCGGCGGCCACGCAGTCGTCCAGGTCGATGATGCCCCAGTTGTCGTCGAGCTGGCGGAGGTACTCGCGGCCGTAGCCCGTCGAGCCGCCGTAGTTGACGTCGACCACCGCCAGACCGCGGCTGGTCCAGTACTGGATCCCGAGCTGGAGCATGGGCCTGGCCGCCGCCGTCGGCCCACCGTGGATGAACACCAGCAGTGGCGGCTTGCCCCCGTCCTCGTCCACGGGACCGGCGACGTTCGGGTTGGTCGGCGGATAGAAGAGGGCGTGGGCGGTGCGGCCACCGCTCGTAGGAAAGGCAATGGGCTCGGGCACCGAGAACCAGGCCGGGTCGAGACCCAGGTCGCGGGGAGGACGAAGGATCTCGGGCGCGCCGGCCCTGGCGCCGCCGGGCTCGTCGCCCGCGGGCCGCAGGGGCACGCGCACCACGGCCGGCTCGGCGACCGCCGACGCACCGATGAACACCACAGCGTCTCCCGCCGCCTCCAGCGAGGTGATCGCGGTGTAAGGGACGTCGAGGTCGCCGGCTGGGCGCGCCGTGCTCCCCGCTCTTGCAGCTTCGCTGCGGGCCGCTCGGGCCCCGGCGTCGCCTGTCGGCGCCGCCTCAGGTCCGTCCGGCGACTCCACCGCCAGGTGGTCGAGCCCGTCGCGCTGGTAGGCGAAGGCGACCCTCCCGTCGTCCAGGAAGGCGTAGCGCGACTGGCGGAACACCCATTGCGGCACGCCGATCTCCGCCTCCATCTGAACTCGGGGCTCGACCTCGCCACCACCCTCGTCCGGCACCCAGCGGTAGAGGTTGCCCCACCCCGTGCGATCGGACACGAACCACAGCGAGCCATCGCGATGCCAGCGGGGCTGGAACACCGACTCGCCGTCGCCCTTGCCCCCCGGGGCCCGGTGGGGCCGGCCGGCCACCACGATGGGGGTGCCGAGCTGCGGGCCGGCAGCGCCCCAGTCGACCTGCGCCACCAACAGCTCGGTGCCGTCCCAGGGCATGTCGGGGTGGTTCCACTGCAGCCAGCACAGCTTGCCCCCGTCGGGCGAGAGCCGTGGGTCGGACACGAAGTCAGGCCCGCTGACCAGCGATCGGGGCTCGAGCTCGCCGCTGCCGTCGAGCACGACGATCTCGTTGACCACCTCGGCGGATCTCGCCCCGGGACCATGGTGCTCGCGCACGACGACCAGCCACCGACCGGACGCATCCACCTCGCCATCGGCCCAGCGATCGCCCCGCGGCGCCTCGGGCTCGGGAGTCACCGGGATGGGCATGGCCCGCCCGGTGAGACGGTACAGCCGCTGGTCCTCCCAGTTCGCGAACCAGAGGTTGTGGCCACGAACCCACCACGCGCCCCCGCCGTACTCGTGGACGGCCGTGCGGGCGTTGAACCCGGCGGGCAGGAGGTCGACGGCCGGCCCGTCGCCACGCTTGTGGACGACCTGCGTGCGGCCCCCCTCCTCGGGACGAAGCTCCGACCACCAGACGCTGTCGCCGTCGACCGTGACCGCGCCGAGCAACGCCGCCGCCCGGACGACGAGCTCCGACGTGATGGGGGTGGTCCACGAGCCGTAGGAGGTCATGGGCCCGATTCTTGCCGCGGGATCGGTGGTCGGAGCCACCAGCCCCGCGGCCGGAACGCTAGGTGGCCTCGGCGAGCAGGTCGCCGATGCGGCGGCAACCCTCGCCCAGGTCGTCGTCGCCGAGGGCAAACGACAGGCGGGCGTAGCCGGGAGCGGCGAACGCCTCGCCGGGTACCGCCGCCACCTTGGCGTGGTCGAGGAGCACCTCGCACAGCTCTACGGTGTTGCTCGGCTCATGTCCGCGGATGGTGCGACCCACGTAGGCCGACAGGTTTGGGAAGGCGTAGAACGCCCCCTGGGGTTCGAGGACGCGGACGTCGGGGATGCCGGACAGCAGCCGGTGCATGGTGCGTCCCCGGCGCTCGAAGGCGGTGCGCATCTCGGCGGCGGCGTCGAGGTCGCCGCCCACCGCCGCCAGCGCCGCCACCTGGGAGACGTTGGAGACGTTGGAGGTGGCGTGCGACTGCAGGTTGGCGGCCGCCTTGATCACATCGAGCGGGCCG
>DASSDL010000134.1:0-27127 GCA_035697145.1 Acidimicrobiales bacterium | reverse complement strand
GGGACGGTGGCCACCACGTCGGACACCGCCGCCAGCTCGGCGCGTTGCTCGGACTCGCGGGTGGCGACGACCTGGAAGTTGAGGAAGCTCTCGCCCACCTCGGCCAACACCCGCGCCACCTGGTCGGGGGCACCGATGCCGGCGCCACCGGGGACCTCGGTCACCGCCTTGGCCAGTCCCGCCGGATCGGCAAACATGCGCTCCGCCACGGCGGTGGCGTCGCGGTCGCGGAACCAGTCGGGCAGCACCTTGTTGAGCACGACCGCGCCGAGAGGCAGCCTGCGGTCCGACAATGCCTCGATGAAGAACTCGGTCTCCCTGACCGGCGACGGCTCCAGAGTCGACACCACCACGAACGACGTGCGCTTGTCGGACAAGGTGCGTGTCACGGCCCTGGCCCGCTCGACGAAGCCGTCATACATGGTCTGGAACAACAGGAAGAACTCGGCGATGTCCTGCAGGAACTGCGAACCGAGGATGCGGTCGGCCACCGTGTAGAAGGGCCTGGACGCCATCGTGAACACCCGGCTTCGGGCGGGCACGGTGAGCCAGCGCAGCAGCCGGCTGGAGAAGAAATCGGCCATGCGCTCCGGTGCTTCCAGGAAGTCGATGGCGTTCCGGGTCGGCGGGGTATCGACGAGGATCAGGTCGTAGCGACCCGAGGCGTGGATCTCGTACAGCCGCTCCATGGCGATGTAGTCGTGGCTCTGCACGAACCGACTCGTGATGTTGTCGTAGAGCGGGTTGGCGAGAATAGCGTCGCGGGTGGCGGCGTCTGGGGCGTGGGCCCGCACCAGCTCGTCCCACGACCGCTTGGTGTCGAGCATCGCCGCCCACAGCTGGCCCCGCGGCTCGGCGACGCCGGCGGCGGCGAACGCCTCGGGGGGGATCTGCGTCTCCACGTTGCCGAATCGCTCCAGCCCGAGGGCGTTGGCCAGCCGCCGGGCCGGGTCGACGGTGATCACCAGCACCTTGCCGCCGAGGTGGGCTGCGGCCATGGCTGCGGCGGCCGCGGCTGTTGTGGTCTTGCCGACGCCGCCCGATCCGCAGCAGATGACGATCTCCTTGGCAGCAAGCAGCGGCTCCAACGAAGAGGTTCCCGTGGGCGCCCGGGCCGACGCCGACGCACGGGCCGCCGCCATCAGTACCCCAGCTCCGCGCCGAGGGCCTCGGCGATCTGGCGGGTTGCCCGCACGCCGTGGCTGCGCTGGAACAACTCGGGCACGTACAGGAGCTGTGTGCCCGGCGGCAGGCCCTGGCGCAGCGCTCCGAGGTGCTCGGCCCTTGTCCTCCGGAGCTTCACCGCCAGGTCGGCGCCGTCGAGCAGCGGCTCCAGCGATCCCCCTCCCGGGCGGCCCCGCGGGGCGGGGAGCCCGACGGCGGCCGCCAGCACCTTCGTTCGATCGGGGCGGCGCAGCGCCCTGAAGATCTTCTCCTCGCCCCGGGTGAACAGCTCGGGCAGAACCCGGTTCACGACCACCCCGGCCAGGTCGACCACGGTCTCGTCCCGCAGCCGGCCCGCCAACTCCAGGGTCTCGTTCACCGGCATCTCCTCGGGTGTGGCCACCACGACCACCCCGGTTGTGGCGGCGTCGCCGAGGATGTCGAGCATCCATCCGGTCTGGTCACGCACCAGGCCAACCTTGACCAGGTCGTTGATGGCCTCGGGGGCGGCGAGTTGGCCCACGATGTGGCCCGAGGCCGGGGCGTCCACCACCACCAGGTCGTAGTGGCGCTCCCGCACCTCGTAGCAGAGCTTTCCGACGGTCAGGATCTCCTTGACCCCGGGTGCGGCGTTGGCCACGAAGTCGAACGTGCGGGCCAGCGGCCCCAGCCGGGCGAGCAGCGGCAGCTTGAGCTGGAGCCGGAGGTACTCCTTTAGCGAGGCCTCGGTGTCCATCGCCATGGCCCAGAGCCCCGGCGCGATCTCACGCTCGCGGAACTCGATGGGGGCGGTCTCGAAGGCACCCGCCAGGTTGCCCTTGGCGTCGACCGCGCACAGCAGCGTGCGCCGTCCTCGCGAGGCCGCCAGCGACCCGAGGGCCGCGGCGATCGACGTCTTGCCGACGCCGCCCTTCCCGGTCACGAACAACAGCCGGCGGTCGAGCAGGTCGACGGGCGGGCCCGGCGGCGCCACCTAACGCACTGGGGTCACGGCACTAACCGCCGAACCCGATCCGGCGTCCCACCTCGGGGCTGCCGATCTCGATGTAGGCGACCTTGTCGACGGGCACACCGAACTGCCGGCCTCGACGGTCGGTGAGCCACAGGGTGCCGCCGTCCTTGAACGCGGCGTCGATGTGCTCGCGCACCGCGTCCGAGTCGGTGTCGTCGGCCAGGATCACCTCGAGCTCCTTCGGCGAGCTCCTCACCCCGATGCGGACGTCCACGTAGTTCCTCCTGAATCGAGCGGCCGTCATCGTATGGGGATGATGGCCGTCGGGCGACGTTGGGAGCGCTCAGCCCGGCCACTGCCGGCGCTCGCGGCGTCGTTCCGCTCGCCGGGGGTCCCAGCCGGTGTTGGTTGCGTCCTCCTCGGGGCGAGCCACCCACGGCGACGACGGTGGCACGGGCCGGGGCTCCCTGCCGTCGCCCGGCGGGCCACCGGTCCACTTGACCTCGCTCGACCACTGGGGATGGCGGTCTTCGGCCCAGCGACGCGTCACCTGGCCGGTGATCATGCTCCGGAGTGAGCCGGAGTCGGCCAGGGCGAAGACGATGTGGCCGGCGACGATCAGCCAGGTGGCGATGGCGGTCCAGTCGTGGACGAACGTGGCACCGGTGCGCCACTCCAGGGGGAACGGCTCGAACCAGCGCATGATCGATCCCGAGGCGAGCATGACGGGAATCATCCCCGCGATGAATGCAGCGTTGGCCTTCTGCCCGGCGTTGAACTTGCCCACGCGTTCGGCCCCTTCGAGGCCCCGCGTCCACAGCCAACGGCGGTCGGCCCGCGTCCAGCGTGCCAGCAGGCGGACGTCGGCCCGGACCGCGTCGCGCCAGCGGCCCAGATAGGCCAAGATCAACGGCACGGGCATGCTGAGTCCCGCGATCACGTGCACGTCCTTGACCAGGTTGCGCCGGCCCACCAGGCTGCTGAGCGGCCCGACATAGAGGACGAGCCCGGTCACCGCGCAGGTGAGCACGGCCGCGGCTGTGGCCCAGTGCAGCACCCGCTCGGCGGGCGTGAACCGGTCGAGCAGCTCGTCGTTTGTGGCGTCGAGCCGCGCGGGCCTAGACCGGCTCGTCATCGCGGCCGTTCGATCTCCCGATCCACGCGTCGACGTCGTAACCCCGCTCCTCCCAGTAGCCGGGATCGAGCTCGTTGACGACCTCGATGCGCTCCAACCACTTGAGGGACTTGTAGCCGTACATGGGGGCTACGTAGAGGCGAACCGGGCCGCCGTGCTCGCGGGTGACGGGCCCGCCCTGCATCTCGTGAGCCACGAGCACATCGTCGCGGCGGGCCTGATCGAGGGTGAGGCTCTCGGTGTAGGCGCCGTCGAACGACTTGATGTACAGATGGGTGGCGGACGCTTGGACCCCGGCCTCGTCGAGCAGCTTGGACACCTTGACCCCGCGCCACGGCACGTCGGCCACCCTCCAGCCCACGACGCACTGGAAGTCGCGCACCAGGTCGGTCTGGGGGCGGCTGCGCAGGTCGTCGAGGGTCAGCTCGAGCGGCCGGTCAACCAGGCCGTCGACAGTGAGCCGGTACTCGGTGTCGCTGCGCTTGGGCAGGTGCCCGACCACCGAGTAGATCCGAAACCTCCCGGCCGTGGGGACGAAGGACGTCAGCCCGGTCGGATCGTTCTGTGTGAGCGGCCGCAGCAGCCGTTCGAGGCGCGCCTGCACCGTGTCGCCGAACACGATGCCGAGGGCGCCGAGGCTCAACATGCCGAGCACCACGCGCCGGCCGATCGGCGTTCCCCCGCTGTTGTCGGGCTGTACCCGGGCCGGGCCCGGGACGTCGCGCATCCCTAGGAGGGTACGCCTCCTGGCCGGTCGCGTGTCTGTCGTCCGGCCGACGATCCACGGGGTTGCAAGGCGCGGCGCTCGCCGAGCCGTTCGCGAAGGCGCGCCAGGCGATCGTCCCAGCGCCGGCTGGTCTGTTCGGCCCAGGCGGCCAAGTCGTCGAGCGGAGCGCCGACAGCGACGAACTGCGTCTCGCGACCGGCGCGATCCGCCACCACCAGGCCGGCGTGCCGCAGCAGGCCCAGGTGCTTGGCAACCGCCTGGCGGCTGATCGGCAGCCCGTCCGACAACGCCGTGGCCGTTACCGGGCCCCGCTCGGCCACCGCACGCAGGATCGACCGCCGGGTGGGATCGGCCAGCGCTGCGAAAACCGCGTCGCTCGGCTCGCGGGCCACGATCGGATCGACGGGTGAGATCAGCGGACGAGCACCCCGGCCGCCACGAACAGCAGCTCGAGGCCGAGCAGGCGATAGGTCCAACGGTCGCCGACCAGGAGGGTGGCCGGCCCCGAATGGGCGGAGGCCCTGGCGACACCCACGGAGGCGGATGCCAGCGTCTCCGTGACCACGACCCGGGTGCCACCCGCGGTCGGCGCCAGCACGATCTCGACCCGGGAGGCACGGGGCTCGTCGTCGGGCCGCCACCAGGTCCACACCAGGCGCCTTCCGTCGTCGACCTCGTCAAACCGCAGCTGGCGTGATCGGGAGTCGTCGTCGTCGAGCCAGAGGGCCCGCAGTTCGGGGTCGCTGATGGCGGACCACACCTCGTCGGCGCCCGCCTCGACCTCGACCGCCCGGGTCACCGTGTGGGCATCAGCGTCCGTAACGGCGGAGGCATCAGGGTTCTCGTCGGTCATACCCGCAACTCTACAGTTGCGAATCCGAGTGGGGGTCCGTACGGTGGAAACACGCAACCGTCCGGTTGCGCCTGCCATCCGGAGGCCAGGCACATGCTCATCCCCACCGTCATCGAGACCAGCAACCGCGGCGAACGCGCCTACGACATCTACTCCCGCCTGCTCAAGGACCGAATCGTGTTCCTGGGTGGGGAGCTCGACGAGACCGTTGCCAACCTGATCATCGCCCAACTGCTGCACCTCGAGGGCGAGGACATGGACCGCCCGGTCAACCTGTACATCAACTCGCCCGGCGGCGACATGACCGCACTGTTCGCGGTCTACGACGCCATGCAGTTCCTCGGCCCGCCGATCCACACCGTGTGCGTGGGACAGGCCGCCTCGGCCGCCGCCGTGCTACTGGCAGCCGGGGAGGCCGGGCAGCGCTCGGCACTGCCGAACGCCCGCATCCTGATCCACCAGCCGCACGGGGGCGCGCAGGGCCAGTCGGTCGACATGGAGATCGCGGTCCGGGAGATGGTGACCATGCGGGAGCGCATGGTCGACGTGCTCGCGGAGCGAACCGGCCAGCCCCGCGACCGCATCCAGTCCGACATCGATCGCGACTTCATCCTGCGAGGCCAGGACGCGGTGGACTACGGGCTCGTCGACGAGATCATCGAGCACCGCAAGCCCCACCCGGTCGCTGCCCTCCACCCGCCCGAGGTGGCAGCGGCCACCGGCTGATTGGGCGCCGCGTCGAAGCGGGCGGGCAGACTGGCCCGATGGACGCCCCCCTGCGCTTGCGCGCCCATGGACTGGAACTGGCGGCCGACTCCTACGGGCCCGGCGACGGGCCACCGGTGCTGCTGTTCCCCGGCGGCGGGCAGACCCGGCACTCTTGGGACGGCACCGCCCGGCTGCTGGGCGACAAGGGCTGGCATGCCACCACCGTGGACATGCGCGGCCACGGAGACAGCGACTGGGCCCCGGATGGGGACTACAGCCTCGACGCCTTCGCCGACGACGTGCGGGACGTGGCGCGGGCGACCGGCCGTGCCCACCGCCGGGCCCCGGCGCTCGTGGGGGCCTCGCTCGGCGGGATCAGCTCGCTGATCGCCATCGCCGAGGACGCCCCTCCCGGCACCGAGCCGGAGGCCGGGACCCGAGCGGCCCGCAGCGAAGCTGCAGGAGCGGGAGATGCGCCGCCTAGGGCCGGCGCTCTGCGCCGGCCCATAGCGAGCGCCCTGGTGCTGGTCGACGTCGCGCCCCGCCTCGAACCGGACGGCGTCGCGCGCATCGGCGCCTTCATGCTCGGCCACCTCGACGGCTTCGCCAGCCTCGAGGAGGTCGCCGACGCCGTGGCGGCGTACAACCCCCACCGGCCGCGCCCGTCGAACCTGTCGGGCCTGCGCAAGAACGTCCGCCTGCACGACGACGGCCGCTGGTACTGGCACTGGGATCCCCGGTTCATGACACCCGGACGCATCGACGAGCCCCGCTCGATCCGCAACGAGGAGCGGCTGGAGGCCGCGGCCCGGGCGCTGACCCTGCCCGTCCTGCTCGTCCGGGGACGGCAGAGCGACGTCCTGTCCGAGGCCGGCGCCCGCCACCTCCAGGCGCTCGTCCCCCACGCCCGATCCGTCGACGTTGCCGGTGCCGGCCACATGGTGGCCGGCGACCGCAACGACGTTTTCAACGACGCGGTCGTCGGCTTCCTCGAGCAGACGCTGCCCGTCTGACCCGGCGGGCGGGCCGCGGCCCTTCGTGCCGACAGGTCGTGCCATCCCGCGGCACACCCACGTCACGCCCAACGGTCAAGGGACGAGCACGAGGGAGGCGGCCATGGCGGTGACCATCGTCCAGGGCGAGGAGACCCTGGCCACCACGACGCTGGGCAGCGGCCAGTCGGCGAGCGTGACGTTCACGCCGCAGGAGGGCGTCATCGAGGTGACTGCGTTCGCGTTCGACGCCTCGCCGAGCCCGACCCGGCCCCGCCGGCCCGGTCAGCCGGGCTCCGGCGGCGGGAAGATCGACCCCAACCCCGAGGACGGGGGCGACGGGGTCGGCATCCCTCCCATGCGGCAGCGGTCGGAGGTGACCGCCTCGCTGGTCCCGCCGGGCGCCACCAAGGCGGCCCGGTCCAAGCGGTTCCAGATCAAGGACCTGGCAGGCGACGACCCGGTCGAGCCCCTGGAGCTGGGCGTCCGGCCCGAGCAGGCGGGCAAGCCGTGGAAGTGCGTCTTCCGCAACAGCGGCCCCGTCAAGGCCAAGGTGTCCGGCCGGGTGCGGTTCGTCAAGGAGCGCCGGGAGCCGCAGGAGGAGCCGCCGAGCGAAGTCGCGGCGGGCAAGAAGGCATCGCTGGCGGTGCGCCACCTGCGCCCCGCGGACGCGGCCGACCTGCGCTTCATTCCCACGGAAGGCGAGATCGAGGTGTCGGTGTTCGCCGCCGAGGTCGACCTCGGCGATCCCACGGGGAAGATCGACCCCAACCCCGAGGACGGAGGCGACGGCCTCGGTGTGTCCCAACCGCAGAACGTGGTGGTGGACGTCTCGCTGTCCGCCCCCGGCGCCGGGGCCGTCGCCTCGGGGGAGTTCCGCAGCCGGGACGCGATCAACATGCCCGGCGGACCAGTCCTCCGGCACACGGTGCCGCCCGCGCAGGCGGGCAAGGAGTGGCGCTGCCGCTTCACCAACCGCAGCAAGGAGGACATCGTCTGCGCCGCGACCGTCAGCTTCGTCGGGCAGGTGCTCCGCACCGACATCCCGCTGGAGGTGCTCAACCACGGGCTGCGCCAGCTCATCGCTGCGGTGGGGCTGAGGGTGCGGCTCGACGGGAAGAAGGCCGAGATCGGGGTGTCCGAGGAGCTGGAGGCGTTCGCCAAGGACGCCCTGGGCGGGCGCCTGGACATCCCGCTCGACGTCCCCGCCGAGCTGTCCGACGTCAACCTGTTCAGCCTGGGCGTGCGCGCCCGCACCGACACGGGCCGGCCGCTCATCACCGCCCACGCCTCGATCGAGGCGCGGGGCGAGGAGGTCTCCAGCGTCGAGCTGGTCGGCGTCGACATCGCCGACGTCGACGTGGGGCGGCTGGCCATCACGGTGGACGTGGAGCTGCGGACCGTCGAGCGCGCCCGCGGCCGCCGGGGCCTGCAACCGGTGTGCAGCGTCACGGTCGACGCCGAGGCCTTCGCGGAGCTGTTCGACCTCATCGGCGTCAGCATCAGCGGCAATGTTCGGGACGCGATCGCGGGCGAGGTCCGCAAGCTGGTCGGATCGGCCGGCTTCCGGCAGACGGTGGCCGACTACCTGACGCAGGGGTTCGTCCACCTCGCCCAGCGGGGCCACGACTTCCACGACCTGCTTGTCGAGCCCGACCGGTTCGTCGTGCTGCACACCGATCCCGATCCCGGGACCGCCCCCGGGCCCCGCCAGCCGCCGCACGTCCGGTTCCCCCGCGACAAGGGGACGCGGCCCACGCCGCTCGACGAGGCGACCCGGACCAACCTCGCCAAGATCGGCAGCATCGTCGTGCTGATGCAGGAGAACCGGTCGTTCGACCACCTGCTCGGCTACCTCAGCCACCCCGACCACGGCCGGCCGCGGCTCGAGGCCGCGGGCCGGGACGTGCCGGACGGCCTGACGGGCCGGGAGTCCAACCCCTTCCGCCCCAGCGGGACGCCGGTGCCCGCCGAGGCCTACGGCACCGCCGACGTGGACCTGGGCTTCAACGCGTTCATCCACGCGACCGCGGTGCCGTTCGGCCCCCACCACGAGCACGCCGAGGTCGTGAAGCAGATCGGGCACGGGGAGGGAACGATGGCGGGCTTCGTCGACAGCTTCGTCCGCCGGTTCGGCCACGTTGACCCCCGGTTCGCCATGCGCTTCTACACGCACGAGCACCTGCCCGTGACCGATGCCCTGGCGGCGGGCTACACCATCTGCGACCGCTGGTTCTGCTCCCACCCCGGCCCGACCCAGCCCAACCGCTTCTGCACGCTCAGCGGCCACACCCCGGTGCTGGAGAACTTCCCCCTCGGCGACCCGATCTACGCCTACCTGCAGATGACCACCGTGTTCGACGTCCTCAGCGAGGCGGGTGTGGACTGGGCCTACTACGAGGGCGACGTCAGCTTCCTCCGGATGTACCACCGCTACCGCCTCGACGGCACCCACCTGCGGCCGTTCGCCCGGTTCGCCCGGGACGCCGAGCTGGGATTGCTGCCACCCGTCACCTTCGTCGACCCCAACTTCTCCGACATCCCGCCGGCCGCCACCGCCGACGACGACCACCCGCCCGCCGACCTGCGCCTCGGCCAGCGGCTCCTGGCCCAGGTCCACGACGCCATGGCCACCTCGCCGCGGTGGCTCACCGACGACGGCGGGACGCTGCTCGTCGTCACCTACGACGAGCACGGCGGGTTCTACGACCACGTGGCCCCACCCGGCACCGCGGCGTTCACCCGGCTGGCCGCCGAGCGGGGGGAGCCCGACCACGCCGTCGCCCCCGTCCACCCCGAGGGCGAGCCGTTCTACGGGCCCCGCGTCGCCACGTTCGTGGTCTCGCCGTTCGCCGGCGCCGGCACGGTCGACAGCACGGTCTTCGACCACACGTCGATCATCAGGACCATCCTCGACCGGTTCGTCGGCGAGGTCCCCGCCGAGCTCGGGCCGCGAGTCGCCGGCGCCAACGACGTGGCCAGCGTGCTTGCGCTCGACGAGCCGCGCCGCCCCGGGCGGCTCGATGCCCGGCCCCCGCAGCCGGTGCGCCGGCGGTTCCGCGAGACCCGGCGCGACCCCCACGACTTCCACGCCGGCATGCGCGCCCTGGCCCAGCCGCGACACGCCTGAGCCGCCCGAGGTCCGTTCTGGTCGTAGCTGTGCGGTCATGTGCCGTACAGCTACGACCAGTTGGTTTCGGTTAGCTGATGCGCAGCTCGGAACGGTAGACGCGGCGCGGCGCCAGCTCGACGTCGATGGCCTCGGCGATGCGGGCGAACACCCGGGAGGCCTCGCCGTCGGGGTCGGAGACCACGATGGGCGAGCCCGTGTCCGCGCCGGCGCGCAGCTCGGGCACGAGCGGCACCTGGCCGATGAGCGGCACGCCGAGGCGGGTCGCCAGCTCCGCGCCCCCGCCGGCCCCGAACAGCTCGTAGCGCTTGCCGTCGTCGCCGGTGAACCACGACATGTTCTCGATGACGCCCTTGATCTCGAGGTTGACCTTCTGGGCCATGAACGCCGCCCGCTGGGCCACTCGCTGGGCCGCCGGTTGTGGCGTGGTCACCACCAGCACCTCGGCCCGGGGCAGGAACTGGGCCAGGCTGATGGAGATGTCGCCGGTGCCCGGCGGCAGGTCGACCACCAGGAAGTCGGGCTCGTCCCAGAACACGTCGGTGAGGAACTGCTCCAGCGCCTTGTGCAGCATCGGGCCCCGCCAGATGACCGGCTGGTCCTCCTGGGCGAAGAACCCCATGGAGATGCAGCGGACACCGTTGGCCTCGGGCGGCACCAGCATCTGGTCGATGACCACGGGGGCGTGCTGCACGCCCAGCATGCGGGGGATCGAGAAGCCCCACACGTCGGCGTCGACGACCGCGACATCTTGCCCCCGGGCGGCGAGCGCCACCGACAGGTTGGCCGTGACCGAGGACTTGCCCACGCCTCCCTTGCCCGAGGCGATGAGCAGCACCCGCGTCTTGCTGCCGGGATCGGCAAAGGGGATCGCGCGGCCCTCGGCGTGGCCGTGCGCCTGCTGGGTGCCGGCCGTGGCGGCCGGGTCACCGTGCAGCCTGGTGCGCAGTGCCGCGCGCTCGTCGTCGGTCATCACCGTGAAGTCGAGGTCGACCGCATCCACGCCGTCGAGCGCCGAGACGGCGGTGTCCACCCGGCGGGTGATCTCGCTACGCAGGGGGCAACCCTCGACAGTGAGCGCCACAGTCACGTCGACCCGCGGCCCGTCGACGGCGATCCGCCGGACCATGTCGAGGTCGACGATGCTGCGGTGCAGCTCAGGGTCTTCGACGGGTCGGAGGGCGTCGAGGACCTGGGCTTCGGTGACGGGCATTAGTGAGCTCCCGGACTCCTCGGCCAGTGTCGGACCGGCCACTCAGGGGATTACCACTACGGCCATAGGTACAATATCGACGTGACCGCGCCGCCCCACCAGCCGACGATGTCACCGACCGACTTCGCGTCGGTCGTCACCGCCATCACGTCGGCGTTCGGCGACCCCACCCGGCGCGAGATCTACCTCTTCGTCCACGAGCACCACGGCGGCGTCACCGCCTCTGCCGTGGCCGAACACTTCGAGCTCCACCCCAACGTCGCCCGGCACCACCTCGACAAGCTCTGCGCCGGGGGCTACGTCGAGGTCACCGTGGCGCGGGCCGGCGGCGGCGGCGCGGGCCGGCCGTCGAAGCGCTACCGGGTGGTGGCACCGGACATCGCCCTGGACCTGCCGCTGCGCCACGACGACGTGCTGGTCGAGCTGCTGGGCCGGGCACTGGCGGCCCTCGGGCCTGAGCGGGCGGAACAGCTGGCCGAGCACGTGGGAGTCGACTACGGCCGGGCGATGGCGGCGAGCATGTCACCGGGCTCCGACCAGCACCGTTCGTTCCAGGCGGCACTGCACACGGTGGCCGACGCGCTCACCGCCCACGGCTTCGCGGCACACGCCGAACGCCACGGCGACGAGCTCCGGATCGTCAGCGAGCACTGCCCGTTCGGAGGGGTCGCGATCGAGCATCCCGTGATCTGTGCCGTCGATCGTGGCATGGTACAGGGCATGTTGGAGGCCCTCTACGGCCACCAACTGACAACCGAGACGGCGCTGTCGTTGCCCACCGGCGGTGAACACTGCATCACCGCCGTTCAGGGCAACTAGGTACGGCGGAAGGCAGCCGCCCTTCCTTCCCCTCCCCCCGGGGCGGCTGCCTACCGCCACGCCCCGCCCCCTCGGCAACCTTTCGGTGGTTAGGGGCGTTGTGGCCGCTATAACCACCGCATGCTCGAGCGCGTGTATCTCGACCACGCCTCGACGTCACCGTTGCGACCCGAGGCGCGGACCGCGCTCATCGATCAGCTCGATCGAACGGGTGACCCCGGGCGCATCCACGCCGAGGGCCTGTCCACTCGGGTGGCGGTGGAGGACGCCCGCCACGGGGTGGCCGGGCTGATCGGGGCCCGTCCCCGCGAGGTTGTGTTCACCAGCGGGGCGACCGAGGCCATCGCCGCCGCCTGCTGGGGCGCCGCCACCCGGGGAGCCCACCAGGTGGTCTCGGCGGTCGAGCACTCCGCCGTGCGTCTCGCCGCCGAGCGCCACGGGGAGGTCACGCGGGTGCCGGTCGACGGCCGGGGGCGGGTGGCCGTCGAGGACGTGCTGGCCGCGGTGCGGCCCGACACGGCGCTCGTGCATCTGCAGTGGGCGAACCACGAGGTGGGGACCGTGCAGCCGGTCGCCGGGGTGACGGCGGCGTGCCACGAGCGGGGGGTGCTGGTGCACGTGGACGCGGCCCAGGCGGTGGGGCACGTCGACGTCGACTTCCGGGCGCTGGGCGCCGACCTGATGTCGATCAGCGCCCACAAGTTCGGCGGGCCGACCGGGGTGGGTGCCCTGCTGGTCCGCCAGGGACTGCGGCTGCCGGCGCTGCTGGTCGGCGGCGACCAGGAGCGCGCCCGCCGAGCGGGGCTGGAGAACGTTGCCCCCATCGCCGGCTTCGGCGCCCTGTGCGGCGCCCTGTCGGACGGCGCCGTGGCGGCCGACGGCGCCGAGCAACGGCGCCTGACGAAGCGGATCCTCGATGCCGCGGCGGACCGCGCCCTGGGGCTGGTGGTGTACGGCGATCCCGTCGACCGGGTGCCGCACATCGTGTGCTTCGGGGTCGAGGGCGTCGAACCCCAGGCGGTGCTGCTGGGCCTCGACCGGGCCGGCATCGCCGCCCACTCCGGCAGCGCCTGCTCGTCCGAGGCGTTGGAGCCGTCGCCGGTGCTCGAGGCCATGGGTGTCGACGCCCATCACAGCCTGCGCCTGTCGGTGGGGTGGTCGACGACCGACGCCGACGTCGACCGACTGCTGGCCGCACTCCCCGCCGTTCTCGCGGACCTCCGAGCCCTCGCTCGGACAGAATGACGGCGATGCGCAGGCTGAGGAGATGAAGCTCTACGTGGTCCGCCACGCGCACGCCGGCAGCCGCTCGGCGTGGGGGGGCCCGGACGACGATCGGCCGCTCAGCCGCCGGGGCCACAAGCAGGCGACGGCCATCGCCGACCAGCTGGCCGGAGTCGGGTTGTCGCGGCTGGTCAGCAGCCCCTCGATGCGGTGCGTGCAGACCCTGGAGCCGCTGGCCGACCGCCTCGGCCTGCGGGTCGACGCCGACGACCGGCTGCGCGAGGGCAGCGACGGCGACCAGGCGCTGGTCCTCGCCGCCGAGCTGAGCAAGGAGCGGACCGCGGCCCTCATCTGCAGCCACGGCGACGTGATCCCCGACATGCTCAGGATCCTCAAGGCCGGGACCACCCGCTTCAGGGACCCGTTCATGTGGCCCAAGGGGTCGATCTGGGTGCTGACCCGGGACGGCGCCCGCTGGAGCAAGGCCCGCTACATCCCCCCGGTCGACGCCGCCGCGCACGCACGCCTGTAAGAGAACGTGTCGGATCTCAGCCAGGTGCAGTGGTCGACGTCGATGCCGCTTGCAGCGCCTCGATCTGCGAGCGCAGGTCGTCGGCCTCGGCGGCGAGGGCGGGGGGTGGATCGAGCGCGTCGAACCTGTCGAGCTCCTGGAGCGCCGAGTCGTAACGACCCGCGATCGCGAATGCGCCGGCCAGGAAGTAGTGCGTGTCCGGGTAGTCGGGGTCGGCCTCGGCGGCGTGGATCAGCGTGAGGACGCCGTCCATGTCGCCATTGCCGATCTGTGCCCGGCCCTTGTAGGCCATGGCCTCGATGTTGTCGGGCTGCTCGGCGAGCACCGCGTCGTAGATCTCGATGGCGTCGTCGTAGCGCTCCTGCTGCAGGGCGAGCCGGGCGTCGTCGAGCTGCGTGCGCGTCGACTCCCGGATGTCGCCGGTGAGGGCGTCGCCGGCCTCTCGGCGCCCGGAGAAGCGGGCCACGAGCACGCCCGCCACCACGGCGAACGCCACCACGCCCGCAATCGCGGCCATCGTGCGGGGCCAGGATCGCGACGGACGAGCGGCGGCGATCCGGGCGTGGTGGGCCTCGATGGCGCGGATGCTGCGAGCGGCGCGGGCGGTGTAGTCGTCCTTGAGGGACGCGTAGTCATGGTCATCGACGTCACCGGCGTCGTGCTCGCGCTCGAGGTCCTCGAGCGAGCGCAGCAGGAAGTCACGCTGCTCCTCCAGGGCCGCCAGCGTGTCGGGATCGAGGGGCCGCGTGCCTTCGACCGCAGTCATGAGCGCGGCTCCTGACCGTCCTCGCGAGGGGTGGCCGTTGCCAGCGCCCGGTCAACCAGCGAGCGGTCGCCGTCGCTGGCGTGTACGGCAGCCGTGCCCCGCCAGCGCCAGAACACGTACGCAACGCCGGCCAGCGCCAGCACCAGGGCCACGACGGGCAGGACCCACACCAGCCCGCCCACCCCCGAGCTGTCGGGCGTGAGCAGGATCGACTCGCCCCACGTGGCGACCAGCTCATCACGGATGGCGTCGTCGCTGGCACCCTCGTCGATGCGCTCGGCGATCAGGGTGCGTATCCCCCGGGACGCGGCGGCGTCGGACTCGGCCACCGACTGGCCGTCGCACGCCGGGCAGGCGACGGTCTCTGCCAGGCTGCGGGCGCGCTCCTCGGGGGTGCTGGGCCCGCCGTCGTCGACGACGCCCGCCGCCAGCGCCACCACCAGTACCACGGCCATGGCGAGCCAGCCGATCACGCGGGGGCGTCTCATGGCGCCTCGCGATCGGCGGCGCCCTGCTCGATCTGATCGATGGCGCGATCCAGCCCGTCCCGGGTGACGCCGCCCGTGAACTTGGCCGCCACCCGGCCGTTGGGCGTCACGAGGTAGCTCTCCGGCACCTTGGGGGTGCCGAAGGCGCTGGCGATCAGTCCGTCGCTGTCGAGCACCACCGGCCAGTCCCCGCCGTTGCGCTCGAAGAAGTCGCGGGCGCTGGCCGGGTCGTCGTCGAACAGGACGCTCACGAGCACGGCGTCGCCGGTGCGGCGGTGCGCACGGTCGAAGGCGTCGAGCTCGGGGTGCTCGATCCGGCACGGCACGCACCAGGTGGCGAAGAAGTTGACCACCACCCAGCGACCCTGCTGCCCGTCGATGTCGAAACCGCCGCCCGCGAGGGTCTCGCCCGCCAGCGGGGGCACCACCTTGCCGATGAGCGGCGAGTCGCGCCGGCGGTCGGTGGCCGGCTCGCGTGTGGCCAGCACGGCGACGAACCCGATCGCCAGCACCGCCACCACCGCCGACACGATCAGTCCCGTTCGCCGCCGCGCCGGCGCCTCCGCGACGTCGTCGCCCTCGGGTTCTGGCGTCACCGACACCGGGGCAGTCATGTGGGCACCTCGACCGGTTCCTCGTCGGTGCTGTCGGCATGACCGTCGCCGTTGGACGACGCCGGCACCGGCGCGCCCGGCGCCTCGCGCTGCGGCTCCGACACGGGTGCGATGGGGCTGCGGCGGCGACCCGGGAACGCAGCCAGCACGGTGCCGGCCAGCATCACCGCCCCGCCGATCCACAACCACATCACCAGCGGCTGCACCACCACCCGGAGGACGATGCGTCCGGCATTGTCCTCGTCGGGCACCTGCAGCAGGGCGAGGTACACGTCGCGGGCCGGCGATGTCGCGACCGCAGGGGTCCCCACCGCGGTCTCCCCCTCGCCGAAGCGATTGATGGCCGGCTCGTACACCTGACCGTCGATGCTCACCCGCGCCCGGATCGACGTCTTGTTGGGTTCCTCGATGGTGCGCGGGCCCACGTAGGTGATCTCGCGGCCGGCGACGGTGGCGCTGTCGTCGACGTTCATCGTCAGCTCGCGTTCGGTGTCGTAGCTGCTAGACGCCGCCAGGGCCACGGCGATCAGCACCACGCCGAGGTGCACGACCATCCCGCCGTTGGTGCGGCCCACGACGCCCCGCCAGCCCTGCCGGCGCGAGGCCAGCACCACCTGCCGCAGCGCCGCGCCCCCGGCAAACCCCCCGAGGCCGAACGCCAGCAGGGGCGCAAGCCCGCGGGCGCCCAGCAGCACGGCCACGACGACGGCCCCCGTCCCCACCCACGCCGGCCAGAACAGGCGTTGCGACAGCAGCTCGCTCGACGCCTTGCGCCACGGCAGCACCGGGGCCACGGCCATGAGGAACAGCAGGGTGATCCCGATCGGCATGGTCATGCGGTCGAAGTACGGGGCACCGACCGACAGCTGCTCGCCGTTGAGGGCTTCCACGATGAGCGGAAAAACGGTGCCCAGCAGCACCACGAAGGCGAACCCCGCGAACAGCACGTTGTTGGCCAGGAACGCGCCCTCGCGCGACAACGGCGAGTCGATCCGCCCGGGTGCCCGCAGGCGGTCGCCGCGCCAACCGATCAGTCCCAGGGTCACGGCCACGATCAGGCCGAAGAACGACAGGAGCCACACACCGATGTCGCTCTCGGTGAACGAGTGCACTGAGGCGATCACGCCGGAGCGCGTGAGGAACGTCGCCAGGATGGTGAGGCTGAACGTGGCGCACAGGAGCGACAGGTTCCAGACCCGGAGCATCCCCCGCCGCTCCTGCACCAGCACCGAGTGCAGGTAGGCGGTGCCGGTGAGCCAGGGGAGCAGCACTGCGTTCTCCACCGGATCCCATCCCCAGTAGCCACCCCAGTTGAGCACCTCGTAGCTCCACCAGGCCCCGAGGACGATGCCGACCGTGAGGAAGCCCCAGGCGAAGAGGGTCCAGCGACGGGTCTCCAGCAGCCAGCCCTCCCCCACCCTGCCCGTGGCCAGCGCCGCCACCGCAAAGGCGAACGGCACCGTGAACCCGACGATCCCGAGATAGAGCATCGGTGGGTGGAACGCCATCAATGGATGGTTCTGCAGCAGCGGGTTGGGGCCGGGGCCGTCGAAACCCGGGGGCGGGTCGAAAGTGTGGAACGGGTTGGCGGGGAACAGCAGCAACAGGAAGAAGAACGAGCTGACCACCAGCATGGTCAGCAGCGCCCACCCCACCAGCGGGTCGTTCAGCCGCCGTCGGAACTTGTGGACGACCAGCGCGATGTAGCCGGTGAGCACGAGGACCCACAGCAGCAGCGAGCCCTCCAGCGCGGCCCAGAGCGTGGCGACGTTGTAGAGGGCCGGGGTCTTGTGGCTGCCGGTGTCGGCCACGTACTGGACGGTGAAGTCGCGCGTGATGAGCGCCCGCTCCATCGCCACCACCGCCACCACGGCGCCCAGGAGCGCCAGCAGGGCGTAGGACCGGCCCACGGCGATCAAGTGCAACCGGCGCTGGCGCAGCGCCACCGCCAGCGTGGCCACGCCCCCCAGCGAGGCGGCCACGCCCAGGATGACGCCCCCCTGGCCGAGGGCGGCGTTCACGGCGTGTGGGCCTCCGTGTCGTCGGCCAGCGCCGACCCGCCCTGCTCGGCCTCCCGCATCCGCTGCCGGTAGTCGTCCTCGGACTCGTAGGTGGCGTCGTGCTTGATCATGATGCGGTCGCTGTCGAACACGTCACCCGATTCGTCCCAGTGGCCCTCGAGGACGACCGGTACGCCGGGCCGGAACAGCTCGGGTGGGCTCCCGACGTGGCGAACGTCGACCGACGCGCCGTTGAAAGCCACCGCGAAGCTGACCACTCCATCGGCTTCCGTCGGGTTCCCGGTCACGGTCCCCTGGAGGCGGAAGCGCTGGGTGCCGAGGCTCTCGCGCTGGGCCACGGCCTCGTCGGCGTTGCGGAAATAGAGCGTGGCGTCGGACAGACCCTTGAACACCAGGACGCCGAGCACGACCAGGACGACGCCCAGCACGGCGAGCGGCACCCAGCGACGGCGCCGGGCCCGGGGACCGCCGGGCCGGGGCCGGGTGACAACCGCACCACCCTCGTCGTCGCCGCCGGTGTCGTCGAACGTGCGGGGTGTCAGCTCCACCGACGCTCCTCGGGCGGCACCTGACGCGACAGGGCGCGCCCCCGCCGCAGCACCCACACGGCGTAGGCGCCGACGATGGCGGCGGCGCCGCCCCACCCGGCGGCGATGTAGCCAGCATGCGTCATGGCGATCATGCCGGCGTCCTTCCGGCCTCGCTGGCCCGCCCGGCCTCCGCGCGCCGCTCGACCAGCGCCAGGTCGAGGTCCAACCGCTCGGACTGGTACTCGAGCCACGCGACCCGGAACCGGTGGACCAGCAACCATGTGAACACCAGCCCCACGGCTAGGAACCCCACCATCAGCGCCACCAGCATCTGGCCCTCGATGGTGGGATCGAGCTTGACCAGCGTGGACTGCTGGTGCAGCGACCGCCACCACTCGACCGAGCGGTTGACGATGATCACGTTGGGGACCAGCAACAGGCCCAGCACCGCCGCCCGGGTCGAGCGGGCGGTGGGATCGACGTCGAGCCGCCGCAGCGCCAGGTAGCCGATGAGGAGGGCGGTGAGCAGGGCGGTTGAGGTGAGGCGGGCATCCCACGTCCAGTAGGTGCCCCAGGTGGGGCGGCCCCAGAGCGAGCCGGTCCCCAGCGTGATGGCGGCGAACACCAGCGAGATCTCGGCGCTGGCCCCGGCCAGGGCGTCCCAGCCCGGCGTGCGCCGCCGCAGCCACAGCGCCGAGGCGACGGTGGTGATGAAGCAGCCCGTGTAGAGGAAACTGGCGGCCGGCACATGGATGTACATCAGCCGCACCGAATCGGCCATCTCGGCGTCGGGCGGACTCCAGACCAGGCCGTACAGGACCAGCAGCACGATGCTTCCCAGCGCCAGCCCACCCAGGACCCGGCTGGCCCGTGATCCCGTGTGAACCGGCGCCACTGGACGAGTTGTGGCGTCGGACGCGCCGGCGCCATAGGGCGTACCGGTCGCGGTGGTCGGGGTTGGGGCGGTCACGAACCCTCCAGGAGCGTGCCGTAGGCGAGTGCGCCGGCGACGGAGTACAGAATGGCGAGCCCCGCCAGGAGGCCGCACCATGGCCAACCGTCGGCGGGGACTCCGGCCAGCGCCGCCTCGAAGGCGCGGGTAGCGCCGATGAGCACGGGTGCCAGCACGGGGAGGAGCAGCAGGGGAAGCAGCGTCTCCCGAACCCGCAGGCCGCTGACCAGGGCGCCATACAGGGTACCGGTGGCGGCCACCGCGACGGTCGCGGCCACACCGGCCAGCACCACCAGGCCGGCGCCGGCCAGCTCGACGCCGTAGAGGACGACCACACCCACGCCCAGCAGCACTTCCAGCCCGAGGAGCACGGCGGCGACGGCGGCCGCCTTGCCGACGAACACCCCCGCGGGGTCGAGGCCCGACAGGCGGAGCGCGTCACGCACGCCGTCGGCCTCGTCGATGGCGGCGCTTCGGGAGATGGCCAGCAGGGCCGCGAGCAACACCGCGGTCCAGTAGAGGCCCGACGCCAGGCGCTCGAGGAGCTGGCGGTCGGGGTCGAGCGCGAAGGCGAACAGGATCAGCACCAGCACCGAGAACGGCGCCACCTGATTGGTGGTGACGCGGCTGCGCAGCTCGACCCGCAGGTCGCGCCCCGCCACCAGGGCGGCGTCACGCCACATGGGTCACCTCGGGTGAGGATGGGGCGGGCGCTTCCTGTTCTGGCGTCCGTGACGCCGGCACCTCGGCCTGAGAGACGCCAGAAGCATGGGTGGGCAGGGCCACCGTCGTGCCACCCGCCAGCTCGACGACGCGGTGTGCCAGGGACTCGGCCCTGTCCAGCTCGTGGGACGCGAGCAGCACGGTGGCGCCCTGCTCCACGGCCTGGCCGATGAGCACGTCGAGCTGGTCGCGGGTCTCGTGGTCGAGCCCCGCGTGGGGCTCGTCCAGCAGCCACAACTCGGGCCGGCGTGCCAGCAGGCAGGCGAGGGAGGTACGGCGCCGCTGCCCGGCCGACAGGCGCCCGACGGAGACGTCCCGCAGCCGGCCGTCGAGACCGACGAGGGCCATGGCGGCGGCGATCTCGGCGGGGTCGGCGCCGCACGCGCGGCCCCAGAAGCGCACATTGTCCACAACCGTCAGGTCGTCGAACAGCCCGGTGTCATGGCCGAGCAGGCCGACGCGGCGGCGGACGGGGCGGGGGTCCCGCCGCAGATCGTGGCCGAGGACGATCGCCTCGCCGCGCACGACCGGGACGAGGCCCGCGCAGGCGCGCAGCACCGTGGTCTTGCCGGCGCCGTTCGGGCCGCGAAGTAGGACGATCTCGCCCCGGGCCACGTCGAGGTCGATACCGGCCAGCGCGGGGAAGCGTCCGAGCAGCGCGACGGCGGCGCGAAGGTGGACAACTGGCTCCATGACGACAGCGCGAGGCTAGTGACCGGCCGTCGCGGCCTCCAAGGTGAGCCAGGCCCTTCCGACGGCCCGCGTTCGAGGCACCGGGGGTGGGTCGATACCCTCGGACGATGCGGCTGGCCAGGGTCCTGGGCGCCATCGGGCGGACATGCATCGCGCTCGGCGTCCTGATCCTGCTGTTCGTGGCGTACCAGCTCTGGGGTACCGGCATCCGCGAGGCGCAGGCCCAGCGGAGGCTCGAGACCGAGTTCGAGCAGCGCCTGGGGGACGCGGGGGTGACGGCGCCCGACGAGTCGGCCCAGGGGCCGGGCCCCGCCCCGACCACGACGGCGCCGGGCCCGCCCCCGGCCTCCGCCGCCGAGGGCGATGCCGTAGCTCACATGCGCATCCCCGACATCGGCGTCGACAAGATCGTGATCGAGGGCGTGACGCTGGACGACCTCAAGCGGGGACCCGGCCACTATCCCGACACGCCCCTGCCCGGACAGCCGGGCAACGCCGCCATCGCCGGCCACCGCACCACGTACGGGGCGCCGTTCAACCGGATCAACGAGCTCGAGCCCGGGGACGAGATCCTCATCACCACGGTCCAGGGCACGTTCCGCTACGAGGTCAGCGACCAACTCATCGTGAGCCCGAGCGAGGTCGCGGTCCTCGACGACTTCGGCGACAACCGCCTGACGCTCACCGCCTGCCATCCGAAGTACTCGGCGCGCCAGCGCATCGTCGTGGTGGCCGCCCTTGTGGACGAGGCCGCTCCCGCCCCCGAGGCACCGCCAGGTCCGGAGACGGGCGCGATCCCGGGCGACGGCGAGTCTGACGGCAATGGCGACGAGCTGAGCGCCGGCACGATCGACGGGGGGCTGTCCGGCAAGCGGGCGGCGGTTTGGCCGGCCATCGCCCTGGCCGTCGCCTGCGGGTTCATCTGGATCGCCGCGTGGCTGCTGGGCAAGCTCTGGCGCACGTGGCCGGCCTACCTGCTGTGTCTGCCGCTGTTCCTGCTGATGCTGTTCTTCTTCTTCGAGAACTTCTCGCGCGTGCTTCCTGCCAACTTCTGATCAGCGATGCCGCGGCCGACCGCCGCCGTCCTACCCTCCGACGGTGTCCTACGATCGCGGCTCTGGCGGAACGTGCCCGCCACCCGCGGGGACACCTTCAGACAAGGACGGCAGCTCCATGAACTCCCCCGCCCCCGGGTGGCACCCAGACCCCACCTCGCGCCACCAGTACCGCTACTGGGACGGCACCCGCTGGACCGACGATGTCGCCGACGGTGGCGTCGCATCCACCGACGCCCTCGGCGAGCCCCCACCCTCCGCCTCCGACCCGAACCCGACCGCCGTGCAGACGTATCCAGCGGCGGGCGATCCCACACAGCAGCTCGATCCCACACAGCAAGTCGATCCCACAGAGCAGTATCCGGGTGCCGGCCAGCAGCTGGCGCCGCGCTACGGCGACGCCTACGGCAGCGCCCAGGCCCCGCCGGCTGGGGCCAAGAAGGGCCCCCCGGCCGGTCTCATCGCCGCGCTGGCAGTGGTGGCGGTCGCCCTGATCGGCGGGCTCGTGTACTTCCTCGTTCGGGACGACGACGACGGGTCGAGCAACGATGCCACCGAGGTCAGCGACGGGGACTCGACGACCACCGAGCCCGAAGATCCGGGCAACAGCGACAACAGTGACGGTGGTGGTGGGAGTGACGGCGGTAGCAGTGACACCACGCTGCCCGAAGACATCGACAGCGAGAACGTGGACCAGCTGGTCGACATCATGGCCGACAACATGGAGCAGGCATCCGACGGCGTCCTGAACCACGAGGAGGCGACCTGCATCTCCGAGGGCCTGCTCGACGAACTGGGGCTGGAGCGGCTCGTCGACATCGGCGAGTCCGGCGAGAACCCCTTCACCGATCCCGAGATGACCTCACAACTGTTCAGCATCATGGAGGACTGCGGCGTCTCCCTCGAGGACCTGGCAACTGCGCCCGACTGAGCCCCGGCACCGGCCGCGCTGCTGCGCCGCCGGCGCGCGCCGGAGGTGACCGAGCCTGCAGCGATGGTGGCGCCGTGAGTGACCCGTCCACCGATCCGGTGATCGTCCGCCGGCGGCGGCTCGCCCGCTGGGCCGACCGCGGCCAGCGGGCGGGGTATGCGCTCTTCGGCGTGGCGATCGTGCTGTTCGTCGTCGGGTTCGTCGCCGGCTTCTCGTCCCCCGTGGTGACCGCGGTGGTGGCGGCGCTGGTGGCCGGCTCGTTGGTCCTGGCGCCGGCGATCGTCGTCGGTTACGCGGTACGGGCCGCCGACCGTGATGACCGCGACCGCGGCATTCCCCTCTGAGGAGCCGAGCGGATGCGCGCCTCCCGGCGGGGTCGGGCGGCTGTTACCGTTAGGTAACCCAGAGGAAGGAATCCCGTCGCCGTGGCCACCCGCCTCTCCGCCGCCCGCCGGCGCCACCAGCTCGTCGAGGTCGCGCTCCGGGTGTTCGCGGAACGGGGCTTTCACGACGCCTCGATGAACGACATCGCCGAGGCGGCGGGCGTCACCAAGCCGGTCCTCTACCAGCACTTCACGTCCAAGCGCGAGCTGTTCAGCGAGCTACTCACCGACGTGGGCGCTGAGCTCCAAGAGACGATCACCAAGGCCGTGGCCGCCGCCCAGACCCCGCACGAGATGGTCGAGCTCGGCTTCGGTGCCTACTTTCGGTACGTCGACCAGCACCGTGACGCATTTCAGCTCTTCTACGGGGGTGGGCTCGGGCGAGACGCCGGCTTCTCGGAGGTGGTCAACCAGGTCGAGACCGCCCTGGCCAACCTGGTCGCCGACCTGATCGAGATCGAGGGACTCACCCCCGGGCAACGCCGGGTACTGGGCCACGGCATCGTGGGCATGATCGAGGGAGCGAGCACCTACTGGCTGCGGACCAGCAGCGACGCCGACCCCGCCGCGCTTGCCCACCAGCTCGCCGAGCTGGCCTGGCGGGGCCTGCGCGGCGTGCGCCCCTGACCGGGCCCACCGCCTGACGGGGCCTCCCGAGCCGGCCGCGTCCGCCGCCGGTTCCTGCCCGACGCGACAACGCCGCCCGCAGGGGGGTGCGAGCGGCGCCATCGCGGCTGCGGAGAGAAGCGAGGGAGGGGGGATCTCGCTCCTCTATCCGCAGATCTTTTCGACTCGCAGTTTACGGCCCCCATGCGGCTCGCAAACGTCACCCCCGCGTGGCACTCGTCACTCTCACCCCGATCGTGGGCTGTCGCCGTTAATCACGTGCGGACGGGACGACGCCCGACCAGGATGTCGCCTCGGCTCCCCCGCTCCGCGATGAGTTCTGCGCGGCCTTAGCGTCTAGCCGTTCGAGAACCAGACGATCGATCTCTCATTCAGGAGGCAAGCGCGTGTTCTCCCGACTCGGCACCTGGTGCCACGACCGCCGGAGGCTCGTGCTGGGCCTCTGGGTGGGCGTGCTCGTCTTCGGATTCGCCGTATCCGGCGCGGTCGGCGATGCCTTCCGCGACGAGTTCAACCTCCCCGACGTCGAGTCGAAGACGGGCTTCGACATCCTCGACGACAACTTCGGAGGCGAGGGGACCGGTGTGGTGGGGACGATCGTCTTCCAGGCCGAACAGGGCGTCGAAGACCCCGAGGTCGAGGACGCCATGCAGGCCCTGTTCGACGAGACGGCCCAGCTCGACGACGTCACCAGCGTCGAGAGCCCCTACAGCGGAGAGGGCGCGCAGCAGATCGCGTCCGAGGGGCAGGAGGCGGGCCGGATCGCCTACGCCAACGTGGAGATGCCCGACGACATCGAGTTCGCCCGGGCCGAGGAGATCCGTGACGCGATCCTCGACGACGCCCCCGAGATCGATGGCCTGCGCATCGAGATGGGCGGGTTCATCTTCGGCGAGTTCGAGGAGCCGCAGTCCGAGGCCCTCGGGCTGGCGTTCGCCATCATCATCCTGATCGTTGCCTTCGGCTCGGTCCTCGCCATGGGCCTGCCGGTCGGGGTCGCCCTGTTCGGCATCGGCCTGGGCACCACGATCATCACCCTGCTGAGCCAGGTGCTGACGATCCCCGACTTCGCCACGTTCCTGGGAATCATGATCGGGCTCGGCGTCGGCATCGACTACGCGCTGCTGATCGTCACCCGTTACCGCGAGCAGCTCCACGCGGGGCACACGGTGCGCGAGTCGATCGGGATCGCGCTCGATACGGCCGGCCGCTCCGTCCTGTTCGCGGGCATCACCGTGGTGATCTCGCTGCTGGGCATGCTGCTCATGGGCGTCACGTTCATCCAGGGCCTGGCCGTCGGGGCTGCCGCGGTGGTGGCCGTCACGGTTGCAGCGTCGCTGACACTGCTCCCGGCGCTGATCGGCTTCGCCGGTCACCGGATCGAGCTGACGCGCTGGCGGGGCCTCATCGCCGCCGGTCTTGTCGCCGTCTTCTTCGCCGGCGTGGGCTTGGACATCGCACCGCTGATCGTCGGCCTACCGCTGGCGGTGATCGTGCTGATCGCCGGCTTCTTCGTCGGCCCGCTCAAGCGGGAGGTGGCCCACCGGCCGCCCAAGCCGATCCGGGAGACATTGGCGTATCGCTGGAGCCGCGTCATCCAGCACCGTCCGTGGACCTCGGCCCTGGCGGGGGTGGTGGTGCTCGCCGTGCTGGCGATACCGGTGTTCAGCCTCCGGCTCGGCTTCTCCGACGAGTCCAACTTCGCCGACGACACCAGCACCAAGCAGGCATACGACCTGCTGGTGGAGGGCTTCGGGCCGGGCTTCAATGGGCCGCTGATCCTGGCGGCCGAGCTGCCCGAGGGCACCGACCCGGGCGACCTGTCGGCCATCACCGATGCGGCCGCAGCCGACTCCGGCGTGGAGTTCGTCTCGGAGCCGCGCCCCAACGACCCCGACAACCCGACGGCCGTCATGTGGGAGCTCGTCCCCACGACCACCCCGCAGGACGAGGCCACGACCGACCTGGTCAGGCGGCTCCGGGACGACGTGTTGCCGCCGGCCGAGGACGCCACCGGCGTCGACGTGGCGGTCACCGGCAACGTCGCCGTGAACGTCGACTTCTCGCATTACCTGTCGTCGCGGCTGCCGTACTTCTTCACCGCCGTGCTGGCGGTGTCGTTCCTGCTGCTGATGGTGGTGTTCCGCTCGCTGCTGGTGCCGCTCAAGGCGGTGATCATGAACCTGCTGTCCATCGGCGCCGCCTACGGCCTCGTGGTCGCCCTGTTCCAGTGGGGCTGGCTGAGCGACCTCACCAACGTCGAGCCGGCGCCGATCGAGCCGTGGGTACCGATGATGCTGTTCGCCATCGTGTTCGGGCTGTCCATGGACTACGAGGTGTTCCTGCTCTCCCGGGTGCGGGAGGAGTGGCGCCGCACGGGCGACAGCCGCACGTCGGTGGCCGACGGCCTCGCCGCCACCGCCAAGGTCATCACCGCGGCGGCGGCGATCATGGTGTTCGTCTTCGGCACGTTCATCCTCGAGCCCGACCGCGTGGTCAAGCTCATGGGCGTCGGCCTGGCGTCGGCCATCCTGCTCGACGCCACCATCGTCCGCATGCTGCTCGTGCCCGCCACCATGGAGCTGCTCGGCGACCGCAACTGGTGGCTGCCCCGGTGGCTCGACCGGATCCTCCCCAACATCGACGTCGAAGGCCACGCCGAACCGGAGGCCAAGGAGGCGCCCGAGCGGGAGCCCACCCCGGCGGGTGTCCGGTGATCGCGTCCGCACGGAGGGTCGATCGTCGCAACATGCGGTAGAACGCCGGCGTGGCGTACTACGTCGTGCTCCGCCGCTCCGGCCCCCGGTGGGACCCGTCGCGGCCGCTCGAGGAGCAATCGGGATGGCCGGCGCATGCGGCCTTCATGGACGGGCTCGTGGCGAGTGGCTTCGTCGTTCTGGGCGGGCCACTGGCCGACGAGCAGCGCGTGGTGCTCGTGATCGAGGCCGCATCGGAGGACGCGGTGCGTGCCACGCTGGGGCGCGATCCGTGGAGCGAGACGCACCTGGTGATCGACGCGATCGAGCCGTGGACGATCCGTCTCGACGGGCGCCGTCGTTAGAGCCCCAGCGGATGGGGCGTTCCGCACGCGCCCCGCGTGGGAATTTGTTGCCGGGTCGCAGCTCAACAGCTGGGCCTCCCAGCAGCGCTGACCACCGAGAGCCAGGATGACGTGCCTCTCCGCGCACGTTCCTAGCCGCGGCCGATGAGTTCGGAAGGGTCGTGACGTCTGAGTCCCCATGAGCGGATTTGATCCCAGCCGGCTCGAGCGGCTGCGCGAGGTCATGGCCGACCACGTCGACCGTGACACCGTCGGCGGCGTCGCCTGGCTCGCCTCTCGTGACGACGACGTCGAGGTGGGCGTGGCCGGCACACTGACCCGTGGCGAGAGCGAGCCGGTTCGCCGCGACTCCATCTTCCGGATCTCGTCGATGACGAAGCCAATCGTCGCAGCCGGTGCGCTGGTGCTCATCGAAGAGTGCCGGCTCCGGCTCGAGGACCCGGTCGACGACCTGCTACCCGAGCTGGCCAACAGGCGGGTGCTCGTGGACCCGATGGGGCCGATCGACGGCGACACCGTCGCGGCCGATCGGCCGATCACGGTGGAGGACGTGCTCACCTTCCGACTCGGGCTCGGCATGGACTTCGAGGCACCGTGGCCGCAGCCACTGCTGGACGCGATGGACGGGCTCGACATGGGCGCCGGTCCTCCGGATCCCCAGGTGCCGCCTGAGCCTGACGAGTGGATGCGCCGGCTCTCCACGTTGCCCCTGCTCTACCAGCCGGGCGAGCGCTGGTTGTACAACACCGGCTCGGACGTGCTCGGCGTGCTGATCGCCCGGGCATCAGGTCAGCCCCTCGACGTGTTCCTGCAGGAGCGGGTGTTCGAACCACT
>DASSDL010000133.1:0-3035 GCA_035697145.1 Acidimicrobiales bacterium | reverse complement strand
CGCATGAGCTGGCGGCACTCGGCGGAGTCGAGGTTGACCAGCTCGACGCCCTGCTGGCGCAGCAGCCCCTCGGCGCCGAGGAAGGTGGCGTTCTCGCCGATGACCACCCGCCGGATGCCGTAGAGCAGGATCGTGCCGGCGCACATGAAGCACGGCGACAGCGTGGTGACCATGGTGGCCCGCCGGTAGGTCGCGGCCGGCAGCCGGCCGGCGTTCTCGACCGCGTCGGTCTCGCCGTGGCGAATGGCGCTGCCGAGCTGGACCCGGCGATTGCGTCCGGCACCCAGCACCCGCCCGTCCGCCACCAGCACGGCGCCGATCGGGATGCCGCCCTCGGCTCGGCCGAGTCGCGCCTGCTCCAACGCCAGCGCGAGCCAGCGCTCGTCCTCGTTCAACCCCTCGGCCCCGCTCACTACGCCAGAGTAGCAATCTTTTATATGAAGGCCTTCGTTGCCTATGATGCGCTCTGGCGGTCGAAGTACCCGTATCCGCTTCGACCCCAACTCTGCGCCCTAGACGATGGCGAAGGCGAGCCTCGAGGCGCTGGCCTTCAGGCTGGCCTGATGGGGGAACATGTCACTCGTGAACGAGAGCCAAACCACCTCGTTGGCGGTGTCGTCGTATCGCTACCCCACCGGATGGTTCGTGGTGGCGTGGTCGTCGGACGTGGCGCCCGGAGACGTCAAGCGGCTCCACTACTTCGGCCGGGAGCTGGTCTGCTTCCGGACCGAGGGGGGAGTGGTGTCGGTGCTGGACGCCTACTGCCAGCACCTCGGTGGGCACCTGGGCGTCGGCGGGCACGTCGAGGGTGACGAGATCGTCTGCCCCTGGCACGGCTGGCACTGGCGGGGCGACGGCTCCAACGCCCTGATCCCGTACTCCAAGGAGCGGTGCAAGCAGAACGTCCGTATCCAGTCGTTCCCGGTCATCGAGTGGTGCGGGATGGTGTTGATGTGGTTCGACCGCGACGGCCGGGCGCCGACGTGGGACCCGCCCCCCGTGCCGGAGCTGGAGACCGGCGACTACTACCCGCTCCACCCCCATTCGCGCATGTTGAACCGGGTCAAGGTGCACCCGCAGATGATCGTCGAGAACGCCGCGGACCCGTATCACATCCAGCCGGTGCACCACGGCGATCGGCCCGCCCAGACCACGTCGTTCGAGCTGCTCGAGAACCACCTCCACGCCACCGTGGACGTCAACTTCGGGGGCGCGCACGAGACGACGTGGCTCACGCCCAACGGTCCCGTCGACGGGACCGTGATCTACGACACCTACGGCCTGAGCATCGGGTTCGTGCGGTTTCCGGCCGAGGTGTTGGCCTCCGTCCAGATCACGGGCCACACCCCGGTCGACGAGGACTACACCGACTACTACTTCACGATGGCCTGCATCCGGGAGCCGGGCGACACGGGCGACGAGCCCAACGGCCGGGCCGCACGGTGGATCCAGCTCCAGCAGGAGATCATCAAGCAGGACTTCTTCACCTGGGAGAACATGAAGTACCTGCCCAAGCCCAACTTCGCCGTCGAGGAAGCCAAGGACTACGCCGCGCTGCGCCGCTGGGCCCAGCGCTTCTATCCGCCCGACACGCTGCCGTCCGACGGCGCGCCGGCCGGCGCCGGCAGCGAGGGCGGGTCGTGATGGGTGGGGCATCGACGGTGGGCGAGCGCCTGACCATTCCCTCGGTCCTGGACGAGCAGGCTCAGAAACGGCCCGACCAACCGTTCCTCCACATCCTGGACGAGCCGGTGACCTACGCCGAGATGCGCGCCCGAGCGGTGTCGAGCGCCAACACGCTGGCCGCCTCGGGCATCGAGCCCGGCGACCGCGTCGCCATATACATGGGCACGTCGGCCGAGTGGATCGACGCCTGGTTCGGCGCCGCCTATCTCGGGGCCGTGGCGGTACCGGTCAACGCCGCGTACCGCGGCGACTTCCTGGCGACCCAGCTGCGCGACAGCGAGACCAAGGCCATCGCCGTCGATGCGTCGCTGTCCGAGCGGCTGCTGGCGGTGGTGGCGGATGTCCCCAGCCTGCGGACGATGTTCGTCCGCGCCGATGGGGAGGCCGACACCGCCGGGGACGCGCCCTCCGCCCCCGACGGCATCGACGTGCACCCGATCGACCGGCTGCGTGAGGGCGACACCGACGAGGTGGCGGGCGCGGCGGCCCCCGCGTGGAACCGGCCCGGCGCCATCTTCTACACCTCCGGCACCACCGGTCGGTCGAAGGGCGCGCTCGTCACTCAGCATTACCTGCTGTCCGCGGCGCAGAACATGGTCGACTGCTGGCAGCTCCAGCCCGGCGAGACCGTCTACGGCCCGCTGCCGCTGTTCCACCTGAGCGCGGTCGGCACGGTCCTCGGCCCGATGCTGGCGGGCGGTACCGGGGTGCTGGGAGAAGGTTTTCAGCGTCACCACCACCTGGGACCAGGTGCGCCGCTATGACGCCGCCGGCATCGCGCTCGCCGGGGCGCTGGTGGTGATGCTGTGGAACCTGCCCCCGGACGAGGGCGACAAGGACCTGCCCATCCGTTTCATGTCGGCTGCGCCGGTGCCGAAGGAGATCTACCACGACATCGAGGAGCGCTACGGGTGCCGGATCGTCACCGTCTACGGCACCACCGAGGCGTTCCCGCTCACGTACGCCGGGGTCGCCGTCGACAATCCGCCGGGCGCGTCGGGCCGGGCCAACCCGGCGTTCGAGGTGAAGATCTTCGACGACGAGGACAACGAGGTCCCCGCCGGGACGGTGGGCGAGATCGTCTGCCGGCCCCGCACGTCCCACACGATGTTCGAGGGTTACGACGGCCGGCCCGAGGCCACGCTCGAGCAGATGCGCAACCTGTGGTTCCACACCGGCGACCTGGGCCGGTTCGACGACGACGGCACCTTCACCTACGTCGACCGCAAGAAGGACGCCATGAGGCGGCGCGGCGAGAACATCTCGTCGTTCGAGGTCGAGCAGGCGCTGCTGCGGCACCCGGCCGTGGCCGAGATCGCCGCCATCGGCGTGCCCAGCGAGCTGGGCGA
>DASSDL010000132.1:0-2603 GCA_035697145.1 Acidimicrobiales bacterium | reverse complement strand
GTCACCTCCACCACCTGCTCGTCGATCACCGCCTGGCGCAGATCGACCTTTACGTGGCCCCAGAACGCGAACGCCGTGATCCGGCCGGGTGCCCGCCACCGTCCCCGCGCCCCGGTGCCGCACATGATGGCGACGAACCGCCGCCGCGGTCCCGATGGCGCTGTGTCCGGAGTCGTGACGGAACCATGGCCGTCGGCGCCACCCGTCGCGAGGTCGCCGGTGGCCGCGGGTCGGCGGATGTCCGCGTCGTCCGACAGGCCCGCCAGCACCTCCTCGAGGTCACGCCGGGTGCGGGCCGCGTACACCCGGCCCGCCAGGTCGGCGAACTCGTCGAGCGTCAGGCGCCCGTCGCCCGTATGCCGGCTGAGTGTGTCGATCACCGCCTGGCGGTCCGCGTCACCGATGCGCACATCGCCGGACTCCACCACGGGGGACAGTTTGCACCCCCTGGCAAACCTGAGCACGGGCCCGATCTCGTTCCTCGTTACATCAGGCAAGACGGCATGTAACCCCTCGGGCCCGTTCGCGGGTGACTCGACGCCCCTACCGACCAGTAGGTAGGGTAACTGCCGTGCCCGCCGCGCCGCTCGACGCCGCCGCCCTGCTCGCCGAGCTGGAGCCCACCGTGGCCCGCCTGCTCGATCGCCACTTGGCGCAGGCCAAGGAGTGGTTTCCCCACCAGCTCGTGCCATGGGGGCGCGGGGAGGACTTCGAGCCCGGCTGGGAGTGGTCGCCCGGCGAGGCGGCGCCGCCCGCGGAGGTGCGCTCGAGCCTGTTCGTCAACCTCCTCACCGAGGACAACCTCCCCTACTACTTCCGCACCATCGAGGCCATGTTCGGCCGCGATTCCGCCTGGGGCGAATGGAGCCGCCGCTGGACCGCCGAGGAAGGGCGTCACTCGATCGTCATCCGCGACTACCTGACGGTTACCCGCCAGATCGATCCGGTGGCGCTCGAGCGGGCCCGCATGGCCCAGGTGACCTGCGGGCAGGTGCCCGAGCCCGACCTCCCGCACGACGGCCTCGTCTACGTCAGCCTGCAGGAGCTGGCCACGCGGATCGCCCACCACAACACCGGCAAGCTGCTCGACGACCCGGTGGGCTACGAGGTCATGAAGCGGGTGGCCTCCGACGAGAACCGACACCACCTCTTCTACCGTGACGCTACGGCCGCCGCGGTCGAGCTGGATCCGTCGGGGATGGTCATGGCGATCGAACGCCAGGTGCGCTGCTTCGAGATGCCGGGCACCGGCATCGTCGACTTCGAACAGCACGCCCGCGCCATCGCCAGGGCGGGCATCTACGACTTCCAGGTCCACCACGACCAGATCCTGGCTCCGGTGGTGCTCCGCCAATGGGGTGTCGAGCAGCTCACCGGGCTGACCGACGAGGCCGAGCGCGCGCGGGACGCGTTGGTCGGCCGCATCGAGCGAATCGGCCGGGCCGGTCGCAGGCTCGCCCGCCACCGCGCCCTCGAGCGCGAGGGCGAGCTGGTCGGCCAACCGGCCTGAGCTGGGGTACTAGCTAGCCGCCCGCCTCCGACGGGTTGTCGCCCTCGGGCGCCTGTTCGGGCGGGGGCAGGATGGCGTATGACTCCTCGCCCGGCATCACGAGGTTGTGGTCGCGACGGGCGATCTCCTCCACCGTCTCGGGGTCCCGCAGCTCGGCGACGCGCTGCTCCAACCGCTCGTTCTCCTCGCTCAGCACCTCCAGCTGCTCGCGTGCCCTGTTGGTGTCGGAGCGCTGGCTGAGATACGTCCGCACGGGAAACACCGCGTACACGAGGAGGCCGGTGAGCGCGACCGATCCCACCCGGGTGCCCAGCCACCGCAGCCGGGCGTTCCGGCGCTCCCGGGCCTCCTCGTCGATGGGTGCCGGCCGGTCGAGGCGCAGGCTCGGGACCAGGCGACGGTTGCCGTTCGTTGCCGCAGCGGCGCGTGAGGGCGACGCCAGGACGCCACCGGTGACGCCGGGCGGCGGGATGCGCCGGCGCCGCGTCGAGGGGCCCTGCCGGTCGACCACCGATCCATCGGGGGCCCGGACGACCACGGCCGGCGTCTTCCACGCCCCCCTCACCCGGTGAGCGTCCTGCGGCTGGTAGCCCTGGCCGTCGCCGCCGTTCCGCCGACGCTCGCTCATGACGAGTCGCCACCGGTCCGAGCCAGTGCCGCGCGCCCGCGGAAGGCGGCGGCCTCGCCCAGGTCGTCCTCGATGCGCAGCAGCTGGTTGTACTTGGCCACCCGGTCGCTACGCGCGGGGGCTCCGGTCTTGATCTGACCGCAGTTGGTGGCCACGGCCAGGTCGGCGATGGTGGTGTCCTCGGTCTCGCCCGACCGGTGCGACATGACGCACGTGTAGCCAGACCGCGTGGCCAGGTCGACGGTGTCGAGGGTCTCGGTGAGCGACCCGATCTGGTTCACCTTGACCAGGATGCTGTTGGCCACCCCGGTGTCGATGCCACGTTGCAGCCGTTCGACGTTGGTGACGAACAGGTCGTCGCCGACCAGCTGCACCCGGTCACCGACGGCCTTGGTGAGCTCGGACCAGCCGTCCCAGTCCTCCTCGGCGCAGCCGTCCTCGACGGACACGATGGGGTAACGCCCG
>DASSDL010000131.1:0-25412 GCA_035697145.1 Acidimicrobiales bacterium | reverse complement strand
GCGGGCGTTGGCCCGGACGCGGTCGGCACAGTCGAGGATCACGTCGGCGGCGAACGTGGCGTCGGCGATGCCGGTCTTCCAAGAGGACACACTGATCCGCATAGCTGTCGCTCCGTCCCACTGGGTCGGACCGCACCAGATTCGGCCGTCGGATTGGATCTCGGCGATCAGGGCCTCGGTGGTTGGCCCGTCGACCAGTCGGGCGAGCACCTGGTTCAAGACCACCTCGTTCAGGATCGTCAGGCCCCCGGCTTGCAGCCGTTCTGCGATCGTCGCTGCGGCGTGGCACGCGCCGGTGACGAGGTCAGCGACGCCTTGTCGCCCGAGCGTGCGCAGCACGGACCAGACTTCGACCTGGCGGGCACGCTGCGAGGACTGGGGCGTGTGGTGCATGGCTTCGAAACCGGTGTCGGGAGGCAGGTAACCGGCCGCGGCGGCGAAGGTCCGCCGCAGAGCCACGGGCTTGCGGACGAAGGCGATGCCGCAGTCGTAGGTGACGTTCAGCCACTTGTGCCCATCGGTCGCCCATGAGTCCGCCCTGTCGAGCCCGGCGACGAGGTGGGCCCGGGTCGGGTCGGCGAGCGCCCACAGGCCGAATGCGCCGTCGATGTGCAACCAGCCCGACCGCTCCGACAGCCAGTCGGCGATCTCGTCGAACGGGTCGAACGCCCCGGTGTTCACCTCGCCGGCCTGTGCACACACCAAGATCGGTCCGTCGATGTCGGGCAGCAGGTCGGCCCGCAGCCGGCCCTGGTCATCGGCGGGGACGACCCTGACCCGTTCGCGTCCGAGCCCCACGAGGCCGAGCGACTTCGACAAGGTCGAGTGTGCACGCTCACCGATCACGACCTCGATGGCGGGGGCGCCGAACAGGCCCTCGGCCTGCGCATTCCACCCCAGTCGGGCCAGCAGTTCATCCCGGCCGGCCGCCAAGCACGAGGCGTTCGCAACCGTGGCGCCGGTGACGAACGCAACGGCGGTGTCGGCAGGGAGGCGAAGCAGGTCGACGAGCCAATCCCGCACGACGTCGTACAGCTTCGCCGCCAGCGGGGACATCACCGGAAGCGCGGCGTTCTGGTCCCACGCACTCAGCAGCCATGAGCTCGCCAGAGCGACCGGGTAGGCGGCGCCGATGACGAAGCCGAAGTACCGACCACCCGTCGTGGCGACGGTCGCCGGGCTCCCGACTTCGTCGAGCAGACGGAGCGTGGACAGCGCGTCAGCGCCGACATCCGGAAGCGCCTCGTCAAACGTCGCCAGCGCCGCCAGCGCTTCAGGGCCGGGAGCAACCCGGCGATCATCAACGGTCTTCGCGTACTCCAGTGCGACCACCGCAGCGGCCTGCAACACAGCGGCATCGCTGCCGGCGTCGACGTCTGTCGGGTTCCCGGTGTCCATCCCCCGATCCTGCGCCGTCGACATCGGCCTGCGCCAGCGACACCAGGCTGTGTGCGCCGGTGGAACGGCGCTGACGGATCAGCGGTCGGCCAGCGCTGCGAGCATCCCGCCTACCGCGAGGCAGGCGCCGGCCGCCTGTGCCACCCGGGCCGATCCGCCTGTTCGACCGACACCGAGGATCGCTCCGGCCGATCCGATCGACAGGATCGACCCGGTGGATCCGATCGACAGGATCGACCCGGCCGACCCGATCGAGCCGACCGATCCCGCCGAGGCTGCGGAACCCAACGAGAACACCGACCCGACCGACACCGCCGACAGCGCCGAGCCCAGCGAGCGCCACGACAGCACCGACCACCACGAGTGCCGCGACAGCGGGGAACGTTCCACGGGTGGGAAACCTAACGCGACGATCAGCGCGTCACGCCTGAAGCGATCTCGCCGCCCACCTGCCGAGCGATGGCGAATCCTGTCTACGTTGTCCTCGAGCGAGGGCATGAGCAGGCGCCGCTCGGGGTCACGCCCGCCGCACGCGAGCGTGGTGTGCTGCAACCTTGGCGCGATTGCCGCAGACCGCCATGTCGCACCAGCGGCGGCGCCCGCTCTTGCTGACGTCCAGGAACAGGAGGACACATGTGGGACCGGCGCACCGCCTGATCCGGCGCGGATCCTGATGGAAGATGTCCAGTGTTGCCGCCGCGATGTCCAGCCGCAGCTGTGCGGCGGGCGCGGTTGCCTTCAACGACACGCCGGAGTGACCGGAGGAGGTTGCGGCGTGCAGAACCCCGGGCGCCTCGCCCAGGACCTCGTTGAGGCCGTGGATCGCGTTCGGCTCGGCGGACGTCGGATCCAGCGCGGCCCGCAGTTTCGCCCGCAGGCGACGCACGAATCTCAGGGTGCGCACCGCCTCGCGATCGGTGATGTCGAACGAATGGGCCCGGCTCGAAACGCCCGCGACCTTCGCCCACGACACGACGCCATCGAAGTCCGGGAGGAGTTCGACGCGCTCGCCGTCGATGACCGGCTCGGTGTTGCACAGATCGGTCGCCGGGTGGTTGCCCGTCCACAGGAACGGCGGCTGCTCTGCCATGCGTCTAACCGTACAAGTTTGGAATACCAGTTGCGCCGTCGCAGCCGCCTCGCCTAACCTCCGCTCAGTCGATCAGCGGTTAGGTGTTTCGGAGGGTGGCGATGACCGCAGCGGAGGTAGAGGTGTCCGAGCCGAGTGGTGACGATACGGGGTTCGCTCACGTCGTCTCCGTCAACGTCGGCACCCCGCGCGTCGTCGACTGGTTCGGCCGCCGTGTCACCACCGCGATCTGGAAGGAGCCCGTGGTTGGGCGGGTGCCGCTCGCCGGCGTCAACCTCGATGGCGACGACCAGGCGGACCGTCGCGTGCACGGAGGCCCCGCGATGGCCGTGTATGCGTACGCGGCCGAAGACTACGAGTGGTGGTCGAGGAAGCTGGGCGTGCCGCTGGCGCCCGGAACGTTCGGCGAGAACCTGACGCTCGCGGGCGTCGACCTCCACGCGTGCGCGGTCGGCGAGACTTGGGCCGTCGGCACCGCGCGGCTCCGTGTCACCCAGCCGCGCTTCCCCTGCTTCAAGCTCGGCATCCGCATGGGCGACGCCAGCTTCGTCGAGCGGTTCGCCGCCGCCCGGCGGTTCGGCGCCTACTTCGCGATCGATCGTGCCGGCAGCATCGGCGCGGGTGACGGGGCCCGGCGCCTGGAGCGGCCGGATGAGGTCCTGACGATCGCCGAGTTCATCACCGCCAACGAGGACGCAGACACCAGCCTGCTTCGCCGCCTCGCCGACCACGCGCTCGTCCCCGACGCATGGCGGCAGCACGCACGAAAGACACTGCAACGTCAGGCCGCCAGGTCATAGCGAGCTGTCCCAACCCATGCCGTGCGTACCGGGCCTCACTCCTGTCCGTCGGGGACGCCGGCATCTACGGCACCGGCGCGCTCATCGCGGGCCGCCCAGTCGAGCAGCTCGTCGATCGCGAACACCGCCTGGTCGATACCTGCGTGGAGATCGCCGAGCTCGGCGAACCGCTGGGGAACGGTCGCCACCGTGAGGTCGTTCGGCTCGACGGCGTCGACCTCGTCCCAGGTGATCGGCGCCGACACGGTGGCATCGGGGAAACCGCGCACCGAGTACGCCGCCGCCATCGTGTGGTCACGGGCGTTCTGGTTGTAGTCGACGAAGAGCGCTGCCGGGTCACGGTCCTTACGCCACCAGGTCGTCGTCACATCGTCCGGAGCGCGGCGCTCGATCTCACGGGCGAACGCCAGGGCGGCGCGACGTACGTCGGCGAACCCGAACGACGGCTCGACGCGAACGTATACGTGCATCCCCCTGCCACCGGACGTCTTCGGCCAGCCGACAGCTCCGAGCTCGTCGAGAACCTCGCGCACGACTCCGGCGACCCGTCGCACGGTCGCGAACGGGCAGTCCGGCATCGGGTCGAGGTCGATCCGCCACTCGTCGGGCTTCTCGGTGTCGGCGCGCCGTGAGTTCCACGGGTGGAACTCGACCGTTGACATCTGCACCGCCCAGATCACGTGGGCGAGCTCGGTCACGCAGAGCTCGTCGGCGTGCAGCCCGTAGCGCGGGAAGTGGACCCGCACGGTCTCCAGCCAAGGCGGAGCGCCGCCCGGCACGCGCTTCTGGTGGACCTTCTCGCCGTTCACCCCGGTCGGATAGCGATGCATCATGCACGGCCGTTCCCGCAGGGCATTGACGATCCCCGGCCCGACCGCCAGGTAGTAGTCGACCAGGTCGAGCTTCGTTGCGCCGGTGGCAGGGAAGTAGACCCGATCCGGGTTGGAGACCCGTACGGTGCGCTCCCCCACCTCCACCTCGGTCGCCGGAGACTTCCCCACAGGGCCGACCGTATCCGCACTCACCCGCCGTCTCCCGATGGGAATGACGGTGGGTGACTGGGCCATGTCTGCCCGCGCGTTAATCCGGGTCACGGCCGACCGAGGGCGCGAGACTGTTCGCGCTATCGGACGGAAGGGTTCTCGATGCTCACTCCCCCCAGCGGGGTCGAGTCGCCCGACCAAACCGCAGACGCGCCCTCGGGCGCGACCACCGACCGGAGCGTCGCGCGCCAGCGTCCGCGGTCGATGGCGGGCGTCACCCTCCCGCGGGGACGGGTCATGGACTGCGGCTGCCCGTCGCTCGCCGCCCATCCCGGACTCATCGTCCTGGCCGTGGCACTGCCCGTGCTGGAGGCGCTCATCCTGGGGGTGATCGGGGCCTCCGGGGCCCAGGCCCTGGCACCCCAGGCCTCGGCGCCGGCGCCGTTCGGTGTCTTCCACGACCTCCGTTGGCTCCTCGTCTTCCATCCCTCGTGGCACGCGTTCGCGCTCGAGGTGGCCGCCCTGGTCGTGGTCCGGTCCGTGATTACCGCGCTCCTCCTCCGGGCCGCGTGGCCCATCGGGAAGCAACCACCCGGCGCCTTGCGGCTCGCCACCTGCTCGGTGGCGTTCACCGTTGTCTCGGCCCTGGTGCTCCTGCCCTTCGCCGCGCTGCTCCTCGGCATGGCCATCGTCTCTCTGTCGTGGCTGTTCTTCATCGCCGTCCCGTCGGTGCTCGGCGTGGCAGCACTGCTCCACCACGGTGCCGTCCTGCCGACGTGGTGGCGGGAGCGCCCGCCGGGTCGCACGGTCGCGTGGGTCCTCCTGTCGTTCCTCGTGCTCACCATGACCAGCGCCGTGGTCGTCCTGACGCCGGCGCCGCTGCGTCTTCCGGCGGTCGGCGCCGCCGGGCTCTTCAACGCCTGGGCTTGGCACAGCATCGTCCACACGCTCAGCTGCAGCCGACGGGCCCGGCGGTTCATGCCCGTCGCACCGCTCGGGGTGGCCAGCCTGGTCGGGGTCATCGTTCTGGGAGTGAGCCTCGGCTTCTCCGTCTCCTCCCGGGGCAACCAACTGGCGCAGGCGGCCCATGTGACCGCCACGGCAGGCGCCGGGGCCGGCACGGGAAGTGCGGCGGACGCGACCGCCGGCCGGCCCGTGCTGCTGGTGTCGGGGTTCGGGAGCCGCTACGGCGGCCAGGACGACGGGATCGGCACCTGGGCGGACGAGCGGCGCTTCTCGTACCGGGGTGTCGACGGCGACGGGCGGCCGCTGCCGTACCAGGACGCCGACACCTACCAGGACGTCTCCCGCTCGGTCGCCCTGATGGCCCGGCAGGTCGAGGCGTTCCGGACCGACGCCGAGCAGCCAGTCACGATCGTCGCCGAAAGCGAAGGTGCGCTGATCGCCAAGGCGTACCTGATGTCGCACCCCGATGCCCCCGTCGACACGCTGGTCCTGCTGAGCCCCCTCGTCGAGCCCGGCAGCGCCTACTACCCGCCGGCGGGCGACGACGGCTGGGGCGCGGCCGGTGGTCTCGGGCTCCGGTGGATCACCGCCGTCGTCCGCACGCTGTCACCGCTGGACGTGACGACAGACGACGGCTTGTTCCGGTCGCTCGCCGACCATGCCCCCGCGTTGCGGGAGATGCTGGCCTGTCCCGTCGACGGCGTGGACCAGCTGGCGGTCTTCCCTTTGGCCGACGCGGTGGCCGGGGCCGAGCCCCATCTGGACGGCGTCCCGAGCGCGGTCGTGCCCGCGTTCCATGGCGGCCTGGCGGACAACTCCGCCGTCCAACGCACGATCCGCACGGTGCTAGAGGGCGGCGTGTCGCCCGACTACGGCTGGTGGGAGGCGACGGACGCGGTGATCCGGGCGGGCGCTGCCGCGTGGCGGGTGCCGATGCTGCCGATCTCGATCAACCCGGCCTGGGAGGACGGCGACGACGCGTCCAGCTGCCGCGACATCGCCGAACTGGTCGAAGCCTGGGTCGGATGACTGGCGGGCGCTCGCGCTCGCTAGCGCCGCCGCGGCTGTGTGTATCGTCCGCCCGTGACCAACAAGCGACTGACTTTGATCGGCGCGCTGGTGATCACCGGCGCCCTGCTGGCCGGGTGCGGGGGCGACGACGACGGTGGCGGCGGAGGTGGCGACGGCCTATCCACCGGATCGGGGGACGGCGACGGTGGTGGCACCGTGACCGTCGTCGCCCAGGACTCGCTCCGCTTCGACCGGGACGAGTACACGGCCGCCGCCGGCGCGGTGACGATCGACTACGAGAACGGTGGGAACCTCACCCACACGCTGCTCATCGACGGGGTCGACGACTTCAAGCTCTCGGTGACGTCGAACGGCGACACCGACGAGGGCACCGTCGAGCTCGAGCCCGGCGACCATCGCATCTTCTGCGACGTCCCGGGCCACGAGAGCATGGAGGCGACGCTCACCGTCGAGTGAGCACCGCCTCCACAGAGGGTCCCACTTGCTCTCCGCCGGCCCGGCTACGCAGCCTGGAGAATGATCTCCCAGCCGATCAGGTAGAGCACCGCCAGCAGCACGAAGCCACCGACGATCGTGTTGCGGTGGTCGTCGAAGGCCAGCTTGTTGAAGGCGCTGTCGTACCCGCCGATGTAGCCGAGCGCCGACGCCTCGATGAACGCCCAGATCAACAGGACGATGATCCAGTAGATGACGGTGCTGTTGATCGCCTCCTCCCAGAACCCGAGGCCATGGGCGGCAAAGACCATGAAGAACAGCATCGGGATGCTGAACAGGGTGTTGGCGCGCGAGGCGCGGGCGGCCGGCTTGGCGAGGGACGCCGCCCGGGGATCGGCCTCGCCACCCTGCGCCACCCTTTCGGCCGAGCCGATGATCACCCTCTGCGCCCGCCAGATGACGCCCCAGACGTTGAGGAACATGGTGACGCCGAGCAGCATGCCGGTGAGGATGGCGGTGCCGCGCTGACCCGAGAAGTAGTTGTCCATGTCGTCCTGCACGGCGATGATCGACAGACCGAACAGGAACGTCAGCAGGGCCGCGTAGCGGAACCACCACAGCGCCCGCCATGTGATCTTGCGCTGGGCCTCGGTCCGGCCTTCGGCGGACATCTCGGCGAACGCCGGCGTCTGCACGAAGTTGAAGAAGTACAGGAGCCCGATCCACGTGATGCCCGACAGGACGTGGGCATAGCGGGACAGCATCTCCCAGGCGCCCGCGGGATCAAAGAAACGATTGAACAGCTCCACCGGTCCCCCTGACCGTCGGCGGGTAGAAGCGCCGCAAAGCTAACTATTTGCGCCGCTTCGCTCAACGCTTTCGCGGCCGAACGGCCGCGAAGACACGGCGAAAACCGCAGAGCGCGACGGTGCTACTGCTGGTAGCGCTCGACGACCTCGGGCGGGCGCACACGTGCGTCGTCCGGATCCTGACCCATCTCCCGTCGGGCGCGGCGCTGGCGGAGCAGGTCCCAGCACTGATCGAGTGCCACCTCGACCTCACGGAGCCGGCCGGCGGCGTCGGACTCGGGCCCGTGCTGACTGGCATCGCGCTCGAGTGCATGCTCCTCGTCGACCAGCGCACTAATGCGGCTGATCACCTCGGCGTCGTCCATGGAGCGAGGCTACCTCCGGGGGTTGCAGCCCGGACACGGCGATCGCCGGCGGCGGTCACTCGCAGGTCTCGCCGCGCGGGGGCTCGCCGATGATGAAGGGGTTGGCTTCGGTCGTGGTGGTGGTCGCCGGCGGGTTGGTCGCGGCGGTGGCGGTGTCGGCAGTGGAGTCGGCTTCGGTCGTGGTGCTGCTGACCGCCGGCTGCCCCCCAGCCGTGGTGGCCGTCGTCTGCTCGGTGGGCGTCGGCTGGTCGTGCACCGTGGTGAAGTCGGCGCCCGCGACGACCACCACCTCGCCGTCACCCAGCTCGGGGTTCTCGACCAGCGTGGCCCGGGTGGTGAGGTAACGCGCCACGAGCTCCCCGAAGTCGGCCTGGCCCGGGGCGTGCTGGACCGTCGTAGCGGCGGCTGGGTCGGTGGTGTCCGGCTCGGTCATCTCGAACCCGATCCGCTGCAGGGCCCCGGAGATGTCCCGGGCGAAGCCCTCCTTGGTGGTGGCATTCAGCACCGTGATCGTCGCCTGCACCGGGCTGAGCTCACCGGGTGGCAGCCCCCGGAACACGTTCAGGGCCGGCTGCGCGTTCTTCTCGTCCAGGAGCACCCGATCGAGGTCCGGCGGATACGGCAGGGTCGGCAGGTTGTAGGTCTCGAGCTTCTCGGAGTCGAAGTCGCTGAAGTGGTTGCCCAGGTCGATCATGTCGCGGACGCCGAGCTCCTTGTCGAAGCGCACGGTGTCCGCGGCGATGTTCACCAGGTCGGTGACCCGCAGTGGGTTCGACCGGACCTGCGACAAGGCCTTGGACAGCGCCCGGTGGATGAAGACCTGCTGGCGCTGGACGCGACTCAGGTCGGAGCGGGGATCTCCCGTCCATCCATCCGGCGTCATGATCTGGAGCTTGCGGGACCGGGCGAACGCCAGCGCCATCTGCCCGTCGAGCTGCTTACAACCGGGCCGGTCGACGTAGAGGCCCGCCGACTTGTCACGGACTGCAGTCGGGAACCAAATGGACACGCCACCGACGTCGTCCACGACGCGCTTGAAGCTCTCGAAGTTGACCTCGACGAAGTGGTGGATCGGCACGCCGAAGTTCTGCCGCAGCGTGTTGATCAGGTTCTGTTCGCCCTCCCCCTCGTTGGGCCGGCTGTACGCCGAGTTGATCATCCCGATCTCGTTGGTGTCGGCGATCGTCACCATCAGGTCGCGAGGAAACGACGTCAGCGCCAGCCGATCCGACTTGGGATCGACCCGCGCCACCATGATCGTGTCGGTGTTCCTGCTCGCCTGCCCTTCACGGGTGTCCACGGCCACGATCAGGTAGTTCTCGGGATCACCAGAGGGAGGTTGGTCGAGGCTCAGGTTGTCGACTCGGTTGATGCTGTTGTACTTGACGAGCACGTAGCCGCCGACCGATGCGCCCGCCAGGCACACCACCACGATCGACGTGAGCGCGGCGAGGATGACCCGCTGGCGCCATGAGCGCCGAAGGCGCGGGCCAGATCCGGGATCCGGCTCCCCGTCCGATCCGAGCCCGTGGCGGGGATCGCGGCCCCGATCGCCGTGGCCTCCGTCCTGCTCGCCAGGCGCAGCCGGGCGCCGCCGGGCGCGATCCCACGCCGCGGGGGGAGGGCGCTGGCCCGGCAGCGGACCGGAGCCGCGCAGGTGCCGGGAATCGCGGGACATGACCGGACGAGGCTACCCGGCGGGCACCCTCGAGAGTCGTCAGGCGCATCGACCGGATGGGCCAGGCAGCGGGCGCGCCGCTAGCTTGCGGTTCCGTGACCGAAGCACCGGCTCCCGCCAGCCCTCGCGAGCGCTGGACGGCGCAGTGGAAGGAGCTGTACGCCGAGGTCATCCAGAGCGGCCTGTGCACCGGCTGCGCCGGCTGCGTCATCTCGTGCCCGCATGACGTCATCGGCTACGACCACGAGCCCGGTGCCTACAAGCCGTTCCATCTCGAGGATGAGCTGGGCCTCGACAACTGCATCCACGGCGAGAAGGGCTGCACCTCGTGCACCCGCGCCTGTCCCCGCTTCCGCGCCTGGGAACCACAGTCCGACGAGCACCTGTTCGCCCGGGTTCGCCGGCCCGACGAGCTGTCGGGCATCTACCAGGACATCCTGCTGACGCGGGCGTCGGACGAGATGGTGCACCGCATGGGCCAGGACGGCGGGCTCGTGTCGGCACTGCTCATCTGGTCGCTCGAGAACGACTACATCGATGCCGCCCTTGTCTCCTACCTCGAAGGCGATGGCCACGACTGGAAGGCCCGGCCCGGCGTCGCCGCCAGCAAGGAGGAGATCCTCGACAGCGCCGGCAGCCGCTACACCTACTCGGCCAACACGCTGGCCCTGAGCGAGGCGCTCGAGCGCGGCCACAACCGACTGGCGTTGGTCGGGATGTCGTGCCAGTCGTCGGTGCCGCCGGTCATGTGGAGCCGCAAGGTCGGCAAGGTCTCCAAGCCGTTCCTGTTCAACATCGGGCTGCTGTGCTCCAAGACGTTCGACGACTCGATCTTCGAGGAGCTGTTCTGGACCAAGTACGGGCTCGACAAGCGCGACATCGTCAAGATGAACATCAAGGGTGTGTTCCAACTGTGGACGCGCGACGGCCGCTACCACGAGATCCCGCTCAAGGAGTGCCACGCATGGACCCGTGAGGGGTGCACCTACTGCCCCGACTTCGCCGCCGAGCACGCCGACATCTCCACCGGCGGCATCGGCAAGGACAACGACTGGACCCTCACGATCGTCCGCACCGACCTGGGTCGGGAGATCATCAGCCGCATGATCGCGGACGGGTCGATCATCGCCCGACCCGGGGACGACGATCCCGGCGCCATCGCTCTCATGCACAAGCTGGCGGCCAAGAGCCGCGAGCGCTGGCCCGGGTTCGCGGTCGACGACCCACGAGGACCGGCCAAGGACGCCAAGCCCGGCGAGAAGGCCCAGCCTGTGCAAGCGTGATCGACGCCACGCGTGGACCCGGGACCGCTGCGTGACGCCTTGACCGTGGCGCTCGGCGTCGCCACCGGGGCGATGTCGGGCCTGTTCGGCATCGGGGGAGCGGTGATCTCGACCCCCGGGATCCGCGCGCTCGGCGCGTCGGCGCAGACCGCCATCGGCACGACGCTGCCAGCCATCATCCCCGGGGCGGCGAGCGGCACCCTGCGCTACGCGCGCGAGGGGCTGGTCGACGGTCAGGCCGTGCGCGCCACCACGCCGGTCGGCATCGTCGCCGCCGTGGCCGGCGCACTGCTCACCGAGGTGATCCCCGGCGAGGGACACGCGCTCATGCTGACCACGGCGGCCCTGCTGGCCGTGAGCGGCGCCCGGATGATCCGCAACGCCGACGCGGCCGCCCAAGCACCTGGCGTTTTCCCCGCCGGAACGGCCGCCAGGACGACCACTCCCGCGGGGAAGACCGATGGGTTGCCCGGTGACCTCGTGGTGGGGGTCGGCGACCGGCCCCACGGTCGGCCGACGACGATCCGCTTGGCCGCCGTCGGCACGCTCGCGGGCCTCCTGTCGGGCCTACTGGGCATCGGCGGCGGCACGGTGATGGTCCCCGGCTTCACCCAGATCGCGGGGCTGTCGCTCAAGCGGGCCATCGCCACCTCCCTGGCGTGCGTCGGCATCTTCGCCGTGCCCGGGACGATCACGCACGCTCTCCTCGACAACATCGATTGGCGGTTCGCGCTGCTGCTGACCGTGGGGATGATCCCCGGAGCACGACTGGGGGCAGCGCTCACCATCCGCGCCGAAGATCGGCGTCTACACGTGGTGGTGGGGGCGTTCCTGGGTGTGACCGCAATCGCTTACGCCGCCGGCGAGATCGCCGCCCTCGGCTCCTGACCGGGCGAGTGGGCGCGAGGGCCCACTACATGCCGGCGAGCTCGCGGGCGCGCAGGAGCACGGCGTCGAACATGGGCTCCGTGAGCTTGCCGGTGAAGGTGTTCTGCTGGCTCACGTGGTAGCTGCAGACGATCGTGCGCCCGCCGTCCAGCGCCAGCTCGACACCGTGCCCGAAGCGGGGCCCGCGGCTGAGCCCCAGGACACGGCACAGCACCTGGTGACCGAACTGCCCCAGTGGCAGGTACACGCGCAGCTCGGGAAGGAGCGCCAGCTCCCGCTCCAGGAACGGCCGGCAGCGGTCCCGCTCGTCCGGCGCGGGCTTGTTGGCCGGGGGCGCGCAGCGTAGTGCCGACGTGATCCACGCGCCCTGGAGCGTGAGGCCGTCGTAGCGGTCCACCGCGGTCGGCCGGCTCGCAAAGCCCGTCCGCCACAGCGCGGCGTAGAGGAAGTCGCCCGACCGGTCGCCCGTGAACATCCGTCCCGTTCGGTTGGCGCCGTGGGCGGCGGGCGCCAGTCCGACGATGGCGACGCGGGCGGCCGGGTCGCCGAAGCCGGGCACGGGACGGGCCCAGTACTCCTGGTCCCGAAAGGCCGCCCGCCGCTCGTGGGCTACCTGCTCGCGCCAAGCCACCAGGCGCGGACAGGCCCGGCAGCCCGTGATCTCCCGCTCCAACTCCTCGAGCGCCCGTGGGGATGCGCGGCCGGCCTCATCCACAGGCACCGACGATAGGTTGCACTGACATGCCCCGAGCCGAGCGAGCCCCACGTGCCAGCGGCCTGCGGACCGACCGGCGGCCCGGTGGCCGAGGCAAGCCGCCGCCGCCGACCGTGATCCTGTTCGTGCGCCACGGCTCGACCGCCACCACCGGAACGGAGCTGCCGGGCCGGGCTAGCGGCCTCCACCTGTCGGACGCCGGCCGGGCCCAGGCCGAATCGGTGGCCGCGCGCATCGCCGCCGTGGCGCGGGGCAACGGGCGCAAGCGCCGAGGCGTCGCCGCCGTGTACAGCTCACCCCTGGAGCGGACGCGTGAAACCGCGGCGCCCATCGCCCACGCCACCGATTGCGAGGTGCAGGCCGACGACGGCCTCCTCGAGCTCGACATCGGCGACTGGACCGGGCTCGAGCTCAAGGCCGCCCGCAAGCGTCCGGAGTGGGGCACCATCCAGCGCTACCCCAGCGGCTTCACGTTCCCCGGTGGTGAATCCTTCGTCGACATGCAAGCCCGCATGGTCGCTTGTGTCGAACGGCTGCGGTCCGCCCACCCGGGCGAGACGATCGTGGCCGTCTCCCACGCTGACCCGATCCGTGCGGCCGTTGCCCACGCGATGGGTACCCACCTCGACCTGTTCCAGCGCGTCGTGATCTCGCCGTGCTCGCTCACCGCTGTCGCCTACGGCGCGGGCGGCCCGATGGTGCTCACGGTGAACTCCAGTGTGGAATCCGGTGGCGCGCTGGTGCCGTCTTGACGATGAGCGAGCGCAAGCGAGCGAATCATCAGCACAGTGCGTTGCTCGCCGCGAAGCGGCGATCGCTCATTGGCGAGCCGGAGGCGAGCCGATGAGCGAGTCTTACGACTTTCCGAAGGCGGAGATCTTCTGGCCTGGGGCCGACGGCCCACCCGGCAAGCGGGTCTTCTTCCTCGCCGGGGGGTCCGACGGTGAGCTCGTGTACCTGCGTTGCGAGAAGCAGCAGGTCGCAGCGCTCGGTGAGTACCTGCTCGCCCTGCTCGAGGACCTGTCGCCGGACGTCGAGCCGGTCGAGGGCCACGGGAATGTCACACCGCTGCCGTTCGACTGGGACGTCGGCTCGATCGGCGTGAAGTACGACGAGCCCGAGGAGCGCATCGTGGTGGTGCTCGAGGAGCTGACCGGCGAGGACGAAACGCCGGCCAGCGCCCGGTTCTGCTTCACGTTGGCACAGGCCGCCGCGTTTGCTCGCTGCGCGCTGGAGCTCGTGGCCCAGGGACGGCCCAACTGCGGCTTCTGCGGCCAGCCGATCGACGCCGAGGGCCACGTGTGTCCAAGGATGAATTGATGAGGGCAGATTCCGCGGGTCACGTGCCACCGGACGCCGAGTCATCGCGGCTGATGTACCCACGGCGGAATCTGTCCTCACCAGGCTGCTCCGCGCTGACCCTCGAGCTGCTGCGCTTCGGCGTGGTGGACGTGCTCGGCCGCATGCCCTGGAGCTCCAACGCCACCCTGCTGGTCGAGGTCCGCAACGGCGGTGACTGCCTGCGCGCCGTCTACAAGCCCCGCCGCGGCGAACGCCCGCTCTGGGACTTTCCCGATGGCCTCGACCGCCGCGAGGTGGCCGCCTACGAGCTGTCGACCTGGTTGGGATGGGACATCGTGCCGGAGACGGTCCTGCGCGACGACGACGGACTCCCCTTCGGGGTCGGCTCGCTGCAGCGGTTCGTGTCCTTCGACGCCGAGCAGCACTACTTCACGCTGATCGAAGACCAGGCACGCCACGACGCCCTCCGCACGATCTGCTGCTTCGACCTGGTGGCCAACTCGGCCGACCGCAAGGGCGGGCACTGCCTGGCGGGAGACGACGGTCGCCTGTGGGCCGTGGACAACGGCCTCACCTTCCACGGCGACAGCAAGCTCCGGACGGTCATCTGGGAGTTCGGCGGCCAGCCGATCCCGGACCACCTGGTTGCGGACGTCCGGCGCCTGGCCGAGGAGGGCCCGCCACGGACGCTGGAGCCCCTGCTGAACCCGGCGGAGCGGAGGGCGCTGGTCCGCCGTGCCGCCGCCGTGGCGGACCGCGCCGTCTTCCCGGTCGATCACACCGGCCGGCGCTACCCGTGGCCCCTCGTCTAGCTGTCGCGCTGGGGCCCGACCGCGCCGGGCGGCGCCGTCTGCTCGGGCGTCGCCTGGGGGGGAGACCCGTCCATGAGCTCGACCTCGCCCGGGGCCTCGGCATCGCCATCGCCGGCGGCGACCGGCAGCGCGGCGAGCTCTTCCGGCGGGCGGCGGTCGAGCCATTCACGGAACTGCCGGGACGTGAGGGGCGGGCAGACGATGAACCCCTGCGCCAGGTCGCAACCCAACGACACGAGCATGTCCCACCCCTCGCGCGACTCCACCCCCTCGGCGACCGTGACCAGTCCCAGGTCGCGGCCGAGGGCCAGCACGGAACGGGCGATGGCGCGGTCGCTCTCGTCGACGGTCATCCTGGCGATGAACGACTTGTCGATCTTGATCTCGCCGATCGGCAGCCGCCGCAGGTGGGCCAGCGACGAGTAACCGGTGCCGAAGTCGTCGCACGACAGGCATACGCCCAGCTCGGCCAAGCCGCCCAGCACGTGGAGCGAACGCTGCGACTCGCTCATCACCATGCTCTCGGTCAGCTCGAGGGTGAGCGACTCCGGGGGCACGCCACTCTCCTCGACGGCGCCGCTGACATCGTCGACCAGGTGCAGATCGAGCAGGTTGCGGGCCGACAGGTTCACCGCCACCGACAGGTCGAGGCCGAGGTCACGCCACGAGCGACACTGGCTCAGCGCCTTGCGCATCACCGTCATCGTGAGCGACCGGATGTCGCCCGTGTGTTCGGCGATGGTGATGAACTCATCGGGCTTCACCCGCCCGAGACGGGGGTGGTTCCAGCGGACCAGCGCCTCCGCGCCGCGCACGATGCTGGTGGCCAGCTCGACCTTGGGTTGGAAGCACACGTCGAGGTCGTCGCTCTCGAGCGCCTCCCGCAGGTCGGCGCCCAACGCCAGGCGGCGCGGGGTGGCAGGGTCGTGCACCGGGTCGTACATCTCCCAACCGCTGCGGTGCTGGCGGGCCGTGTCGGCCGCGATGTGGGCTCGCTGCATGAGTGAATGGCCGTCGATCGCCTGCTCGGGGTAGACGGCGACGCCGACGTTGACGCCCAGCGCCAGCAGCACACCCTCGGACTGGAACGGCGGATCGAAGCCCGCGATGAGCAGGCGGGCCGCGGCCACCACCTCTTCGGCGTCGGCCACGCCGGGGAGGACCACGCCGAACTGCTCGCTGCCCAACCGTCCGAGGGTCGCAGACTCCGGCAGCAGGCTGTGCATGCGGCCACTGGCCTGGACGAGCAGACCGTCGGCGCTCTGGTGGCCGAATGCGTCGACCACCTGGGTGAACGAGTCGAGGTCGATCACGATCAAACCGACCCGCCCCCGCTCGGCGTAGGCGGTCTGGAGCGCCGACTCCAGCACGTCGCTGAGTCGGGCGTGGTTCGGCAGGCCGGTCAGCGGGTCGTGCAGGGCCTCGTGGGCCCGCTCGGCCGCCTCCAGCTCCAGCACCATGAACAGCAGCCCGTTCTCGATGGCCATGGACGCCTGGTCGGCCAGGTCTCCCAGCAGCCGCGTGTGGTTGTCCCCGAAGTGGGACACCGCCTTGCGCCGGGCCTGCGTGACCACGAGCGCGCCGAACACCGAACCGTTGGCCCTCGTGATCGGCGCCGCCAGGGCCGCCACCGACGTGCGCGCCCGGAGCCAGGCCGGTGCCAGCGGCCCGACCTCGAACCGGCGCGGCGTGCCGTCGGGGATGACGGCGCGCAGCTCGGCGTGGAGCTCGACCAGCGAGATGCATTCCTCACCGCGCCCGCCGGAACCCAGTGTGAACCTCCGGCCCGGATCGCCTGGGGCCACGGTCTCGATCAACAGCACCGCGTCGTCGGCCTTGAGCAAGGACCGCGCCCCGCCGAGCACAGACGACGCGATCTGGGACATGTCGATCGACCGCACCACCGTCTTGGTGAACTCGTGCAACGCCTCGAGCCCGCGTCGCCGCTCGTACAGCCTGGAATAGACCCGGTTGGACGTGATGCAGGCCAGCACGATGGCGACGAGCAGCAGCTCGACCGACGTGTGGTCCCATAGGGCGAGCGCCAGGCCGATGCCGATGGCGGCGTTGAGGATCCCGGCGGCCAGGTCGCTCTTCGCGAGCACGAGCATCCCGCGCCACCCCGGCAGGCTCTGCGTCACGGTGGCGATCAGCGCCGCCAGGGCCAGCAGCGCCACCACGTAAGACGTCACCAATGCCAGCGCCAGGGCCACGGCACCCCGGGTGCTCACCAGCTCGGCGCCGCCCAGCACGCCCCGGACCACGACGATCGCGCCCACGGTCTGCGCCAACTGGGCGCTGAGCTCGTACGCCGCCTCGGCCGGTCGCCGTTGGCGCAACACGAGGAGCACGATCGCCACACCCAGCAACCTGGCGAGCACCAGCGTGGTGGGATCGGCGTAGATGAGCCCGGCCGCCAGCGGGACCTGGGCGGCGGTGAACCCGTACTGCTCGCCCTGGCGGCGTTCGACCCGCAACGCGAACGCCTCGCACGCGCCGAAGGCGACGACCAGCCACAGCCAGCCGAGATCGAGCGACGCGTCGGCGATGCGGCCGTCGCCGGCTGCGGTCGCCAGGAGCACCCCCGCGGCGATGGCGCTCAGCGCGACGGCGACCATGAGCATGGCGTTCTCGCCACGACGGGACCCGTCGACCGTCACCCTCGCCTCCCCGCTGCCGCTAGGCCGCCGAGGCACGGTGCCTTACGGCGTCACCGAGGTCAAGTGTTCGGAGGGAATTTCGGGTTAGCTCCCAGCCGCCTCCCAGGCGCCGATCAGGGCTTGAACCGGCCGATTGTCAGCCGCCGGTCGGCCGATCCACCGGGCCGAGAACCCGGTCGAGATAGGGATTGGCGAAGCGGCCGTCGGGGTCGAGCCGGGCGCGGACACGCTGGAAGTCATCCCAGCGCGGGTAGCGGGGCGCGAGGGTCTCGGCCCGCTGGAAGTGCAGCTTGCCCCAGTGGGGCCGGCCGCCGTAGCTGTCCATGATCCGCTCCACGCCCGTGAAATAGGTGTCGTACGGCGTGCCCCGGTAGACGTGAACGGCGATGTAGCCGGTCTCGCGCCCGTGCGCCGTCGAAAGCGGGATGTCGTCGGGCGCCACCACCCGCACCTCCACCGGGAAGCTGATCTGCATGCCCATCTCGTCCACCAGCCTGCGCACCCGGTTCAGCGCCTCGGGGACCGCCTCGCGGGGGATGCCGTACTCCATCTCCCAGAACCGCACCTTGCGCGGGCTCGTGAACACCCGATCGGACCGGTCCACGTAGTCGAGGCGGCCGGTGTTGGGGATGATCTTCGCTAGCCGCGGGATGAGCGACGGCCGCCAGCGCCCGACCCGGCACAACACCCCGAAGGCGTAGTTGTTGAGGGCCATGTCGTCGACCCACTCGCGCACACGCGGGCGGGGCCGCGCCGGCTCGTCGGTACACCGGTTCCGCTTGGTCAACGCCCAGCGCGTGTGCGGCACCCAGTAGAACTCGTAGTGGTCGTTGGTGGACACGAGCTCGTCTAGGTCGGCGAGCACGTCCTCTACCGGCACCGGCTCCTCCACCGCGTGCAGGCGGAACGCCGGGACGCACTGCAGCGTCACGGTCGACACGAGGCCCAGCGCCCCGAGCCCCACCCGGGCGGCGTCGAGCACGTCGGCGTTCTCGGACTCCGAGCACTCGAGCACCGAGCCGTCGGCGGTGACCAACCGAAGGCCGACGATCTGCGAGGACATGTTGCGGAAGCGCAAGCCCGTCCCGTGCGTGGCGGTCTGCGTGGCGCCGGATACGGACTGCTGGTCGATGTCGCCCATGTTCTCGAGGGCGAGCCCCAGGCCGTCGAGCTCGTCGGACAGCCGGTGGAGGGGGATCCCCGCCTCGACGGTGACCCGACCGGTGGCGGCGTCGTGCCCGAGGATGCGCATGTAGTCGCCGAGGTCGACAAGGACGCCGTCCGTGCAGGCGATCGAAGTGAAGGAGTGGCCGGCGCCCACAGCCTTGACCCGTTGCCCGTTGGCGGCCGCCTGCTTCACCAGGTCGACCAGCTCGGCCTCGGTCGCGGGTCGCCGGATCTCGGCGGGGGCGCATACCTGGTTGCGCCCCCAATTGGTCCAGCTTGCCCGCGTGCTGGCGCGGCTCGTGACTCGGCTCGTGGCGGCGGCGCACATGGTCGGCCAGGCTAGAATGGCGCAATCGATGGTACGTCTAAGCTATGAAATGGCGCCGCACGAAAAGTGAGCACGTCGACGACCTTCGGGGTGCGGGTGGAATGGGGCGCCGGATGGGCGTGCCGTTGGCGGCCGGCGGCGGCCTGGCCGGGATCATCGCCATCCTGATCGCGGTCCTCGCCGGAGGTGGTGGCGGCGGTCTGGGCAGCATGATCGACCAGCTCCCGGGGGCGGTGCCGGAGGGCTCGTCGTCCGACGAGGTCGCGAACGAGGCGCAGTCCGAGGAGGCCGACTTCGTCGAGTTCCTGGCCGAGGACACGCAGGCCGTTTGGGCGGCGGAGTTCCAGCGGGCCGGGCGGCAGTATCAGTACGCCCGGCTGAACATGTTCACCGGGCAGGTGAACACCGGGTGTGGCCCGGCGTCCTCGGCGGTGGGGCCGTTCTATTGTCCGGTCGACGCCGAGGTGTACATCGACCTCGACTTCTTCCGCGAGCTGAGCGACCGGTTCGGTGCCCCCGGCGACTTCGCCCAGGCCTACGTGATCGCTCACGAGGTCGGCCACCACGTGCAGAACCTGATCGGCATCAGCGACGAGGTGCGCCAGCGCCAGCAGGCCGCCGGCTCGGAGGCCGAGGCGAACCGGTGGTCGGTGCGCCTGGAGCTACAGGCCGACTGCCTGGCCGGCGTGTGGGCGCACTCTGTCTACGCCCGCGGCGACCTCGAGCCGGGCGACATCGAGGAGGGCCTGGCCGCGGCTCAGGCGGTGGGCGACGACCGCATCCAGGAGCAGGCCGGCATGTCGGTCAACCCCGAGACCTGGACCCACGGCTCGGCGTCCGAGCGCCAGGAGTGGTTCAACCGCGGCTTCGAGTCCGGCGACAGCTCGCAGTGCGACACGTTCAGTTAGGTCGGCTCCGGCAGGAGCCTCTGCCCCCCGCACCCCCCGCCTCCCGGCTCGAGCGGCTAGCGGGTCTGCAGAGCCTCGATGAGCTTGGGGAGGACCTTGTGCACGTCGCCGACGATGCCGAGGTCGGCAACCGAGAAGATCGGGGCCTCGGGGTCCTTGTTGATGGCGATGATGTTCTTCGAGCCCTTCATCCCTACCAGGTGCTGGGTGGCGCCCGAGATGCCGGCGGCGATGTAGACGGTCGGCTTCACGACCTTGCCGGTCTGTCCGACCTGGTAGCTGTAGGGGACCCAGCCGGCGTCGACGATGGCGCGTGACGCACCCGGTGCCGCCTTGAGCGCCTTGGCCAACTGCTCGATCATCTCGTACTTGCCCGCCTCGCCCAGGCCCCGCCCACCGGAGACGACGATGTCGGCCTCGTCGAGCTTGGGGCCGGTCGCCTCCTCGACGTGTCGGTTCTGCACCTTGGCGGTGCCGGGCTCGGTGACCTCGATGGTGGTTATCTCGGCCGCGCCGCCGCCCGACGACTCGGCCGCGAACGACTTGGGCCTGAACAGCGCGATGTACGGGGCCCCGGCCGTGAACCGGGTGCGCACCAGCTTGGTGCCGCCGAACACCGGCGCCGTCACGACGACGGCATCGCCGTCGACAGCGATCTCGACGTTGTTGGTCAGGACCGGCTTGTCGAGCGCCACCGACAGCCGACCGGCGACGTCGCGACCGTCGTAGGTGGTGCCGATCATGACGAGGTCCGGAGCGTTGCCGTCGGCCACCTGCTTGGCGATGGCCGACGCCACCGGCTCTCCGGGCAGGCTGCCGGACAGGTCGCCTGTGGCGTAGACCGTGGTGGCGCCGTAGGCGCCGAGGTTCTCGGCGATGGCTTCGGCGTCGCCGCCGCCATAGACCGCCTCGACGGTGTCGCCCAGCTCGCGGGCCTTCGTGAGCATCTCGAGCGTGATGGGGGCGACCTTGCCCTCCGCGGCCTCGGCGAGGACCCAGATGCGGTTCAGAGCCATTGCGTCAATCGTCTCCTACGTGTCCGTGCCCGGTGCGGCCGAGGCCTAGTGCCTAGATGACCTTGAGGTTCTCGAGGAAGGCGACCACCTTGGCGTAGCCCTCACCGTCGTCCTCGACGATCTCCCCGGCCTCGCGGGCCGGGGCCTCGTCCACGGCCACGATCTCCTGGCCGGCGCCGGCCGATCCCACCGTGCCGGGGTCGATGCCCAGGTCGGCGAGCGTGAGCTGATCCACCGGCTTGGACTTGGCGGCCATGATCCCCTTGAAGCTCGGGTAGCGCGGCTCCACGACGCCGGCCGTGACCGACACGACCGCCGGCAACGGGGCCTCGACCTCGTCGTAGCCGAGCTCCGTCTGGCGCTGGACCTTCACAGTGCCGTCGGCTACCTCGACGTGCTTGGCGAAGGTGATGGACGGCCGCCCCAGCAGGGCGGCCACCTGCTCCGGGATGGTGCCCGTGTAGCCGTCGGTCGACTCGGTGGCGGTGAGGATCAGGTCGGCGGCGGCGCGCTCGATCGCCTTGGCCAGCACCTTGGCGGTGTCGAGGGCGCCGGCGCCGGACAGCGCCTCGTCGGAGACCAGGATCGCCTTGGCGGCCCCCATGGCCAGCGCGGTCCGCAACCCCGAGGTCTCGTTGTTGGGGGCCATCGAGACCAGGGTGACCTCGCCACCGCCCGACGCATCGGCCAGCTGGAGTCCCATCTCGACGCCGTAGCTGTCGGACTCGTCGAGGATCAGCTTGCCGCTGCGGTCGAGGGTGTTGTCGGCCTCGAGCTTCCCGGGTTCGGCGGGATCCGGGATCTGCTTCACACACACGACCACGTTCATGGCCAGCCATGCTGCCCGCCGTTTCGCGGGGCGACCAAATCGCCCCCGGCCGCTCCGTGAGGGTCGATTCCGCGGATCACGCCGTCACGCGGCCTTGAGTCGAGGGGCAGCCGGGCAACCGGCAGAATCGACCCTCAATGGGTAGTTTCCCCGCCGCTGTGAAGCTGCTCCTGCTGGTCAACGAATCGGCGTCGTCGGTCACGCCGCGCAGCCGCGTCGTGATCCAGAAGGCGCTCGCGGCCGACCACGACGTGACCCTGGCCGAGACCGGCCGCCGCGGCCATGCGACCCGCCTGGCGCAGGGGGCGGCCGCCAACGGCGTCGACGTCGTGGTCGTGCTGGGTGGGGACGGCACGCTCAACGAGGCGGCCAACGGGCTGGCCCGCACGGCGTGCGCGCTGGCGCCCCTGCCGGGCGGATCGACCAACGTGTTCGCCCGCACCATCGGGCTGCCCAACGACCCGATCGAGGCGACGGGCGTGTTGCTCGACGCATTGGCCCGACGATCGATCCGTCGAGTGGGCCTGGGATCGGTCAATGGCCGCTACTTCCTGTTCCACACCGGCGTGGGCTTCGATGCCGCAGTGGTGGAGCAGGTCGAGCGCCGGGCCGGGCTCAAGCGGTACGCCGGACAGCCGCTGTTCGTGTTCGCGGGCTTCGACACGTGGATCCGCCACTACGACCGCAGCCGGCCCCGCTTCGCCGTGCACCACTCCGACGGCACGGTGATCGACGACGCCTACCTGACCATCGTCCTCAACACCAACCCCTACACCTATCTGGGCAACCGGCCGCTGAACCTGGCACCCGAGGCCACGCTCGACCGGGGACTGGCATCGGTCACGCTGCGCACCATGGCGTTCGCCCCGACGATGCGCATCATCGCCTCGGCGCTGGGAAGTGGCTCGGTGCTGCGGCGCAGCCGCTGGGTCGACCATCGCACCGACCTGGAGGCACTGACCGTCCGGGCCTACGGGCCGGTCCCCTACCAGGTCGACGGCGATCACCTGGGCGACAGCGAGCAGCTCGACTTCCGCCACGCGCCGGCAGTGCTGGACCTCGTCCTGCCTTAGCTTGCGCGGCGTCAGCGGCGGCCGAGCGCCACCAGGGCCACGTCGGGGACGTCGGTGACGATGCCGTCGACGCCCGCCTCCTCGGCGAGCCAGCGGATGCGGTCGGGCTCGTTGCACGTCCAGGCATTGACCGCCAGCTCCTCGTCGTGGGCCCGCTCCACCAGCGCCGGGGTCACGAGAGCGTGGTGGGGATGGAGCGCCCGGTGGCCGTGATCCACGGCCTCGGCGATGACCTGGGCGCCGTCATCGGGACCGACGATGCCCACCAGCCAGGCAGTGACCAGGTCCGGCGCCAGCTCACGCACCCGGTCGACCGTGGGCAGGTGGAAGCAGGACACGACGTATCGCTCGCGCTCCGCCGTAGTGCGTGCCGCCAGCGACTCGACGACGCTGTCGACGATTCCCAACGACTCGTCGAAGTCGCCGTCGAGCGGCCAGTTCTTGATCTCGACGTTGACGAGCGCCAGCCCGTCGCAGGCGTCGAGGACCGCGGGCAGCGTCACGATGCCGTCGGGCAGCGCGTCGGCCGTCAGGTCCAGCAGCCTCCGGCCGTCGCCCAGCGTCGCGTCGTGGTGGACGGCCAGGACGCCGTCGGCCATGCGGCGCACATCGAGCTCGACGCCGTCGGCGCCGACCGCCCGCGCCACCCTGAACGCCGCCAACGAGTTCTCCGGCGCCAGCCCGGCGGCCCCCTTGTGCCCGATGACCAGTGTCACGAATCCGGTGCCTCCCGCTGGAAATCGGCTGGTCTCTCGCCGGGACCGTATTTCCAGGGGTAGGCACCCTCCTTTCGCGGTGGAAAAAAATCCTTGCCGAGCAAGCCAACTCCCAGTATCGTTGCGCCGTCGCAGCCACACGCACTCCGTGCAGCATCGCGGTGGCATGTGAAACTAGTCACAATCTCGGTGACCCGAATCCGCCGTGGAGGTCCCGTGGCCCTGATGCAGAGCCGCAGCATCAACCTGTCCATCGAAAATGACGACTGGCGCGAGTACAGCGCCTGTCGTGACACCGACCCCGACCTGTTCTTCCCGGTCGGCACCACCGGTCCGGCGATCGAGCAGATCGAGACCGCCAAGATGGTGTGCCGGCAGTGCGAGGTCCAGCGGGAGTGCCTCGAGTATGCGCTGGCCACCAACCAGGACAGCGGTATCTGGGGGGGTACCTCGGAAGAGGAGCGCCGCGGGCTGCGCCGCCAGTGGGTGGCACACCAGCGCCGGGCCGCATCCTGACCTTCCGTAGAACGCACGACCCGCTGGGGTAGCTGGGGCGGCCGGACCTGGGGGTGACTGGCCATCGGATCGATCACAGCGACAACGGTCGCGTGTGATCGAGGCCGTCTTCGCGTGTCGCGTCGATGGCCACGCTGAGCGCCACCTCGGTCCCGGGACGAGCGCCGTCGCCCCGGCCGGGGGAGATCGAGATCTCGCCCGCCAGATCGCCGGTCACCAGGGTCCGCACGATCGACAGGCCGAGGCCCATGGACTGGTCGAGCTGGAATCCCGGAGGCAGGCCCACGCCGTCGTCGGCCACTCGGAGGCGCAACAGGCGCCCCTCCCGCGCGATGGCCACCCGCACCTGGCCCGGTGCGCCGGTGAGATCCAGCTCGGGCGGATAGGCGTGGTCCACGGCGTTCTGAAGCAACTCGTTGAGCACGACCGCCAGCGGGGTGGCGACGCCGGCCGGAAGGATGCCGCCGTCGCCGTCGACCTCGAAGCGGATGGGGTGCTCCGGCGAGATCATGCTGTCGGCCACCATCCCCACCACGGGCTTCACGATGTCGACGAACGGCACGTCGTCACCGGGCTCCCGAGACAGGATCTCGTGCACGAGCGCGATCGAGCGGATGCGCCGCACCGACTCCTCGATGGCGGACTTGGCCTCACCCCGCGCCAACCGGCGCCCCTGCAGCCGCAGCAGTGAGGAGATGGTCTGCAGGTTGTTCTTCACCCGGTGGTGGATCTCACGGATGGTCGCGTCCTTCGACAGCAGCAGCAGGTCGCGCCGCCGCAGCTCGGAGATGTCCCGCAGCAGCACCACGGCGCCGGTGACGGCCCCCTGGTCCAGCAACGGGATGCCCCGGATCAGCACGGTGATGTCGACGCCGCGCGACAGCTCCTCGGTCGCCGGCGTCCCGGTGTCGAAGGCGGTGCGCACCACTGTCTCCTCGAGCCCGAGCTCCGAGAACCGCAGGCCCTCCGCATTGGCGTGGACGCCGAGTCGGTGCAGGGTGGACACCGCGTTGGGGGACGTGTACTCGACCCGCCCGGCGGAGTCGAGGACGATGGCGCCGTCGCCGACCCGCGGTGCCTCCTCGCTCTCGGCGTCGTCACCGTCGAAGGGGAAGTCGCCGCCGGCGATCATGCGGGCGAAGCGGTTGAACACGTCCACGTAGGTCCGTTCCAGCTCGCCGGGCTGGCGGCCGAACGCCGGCGCCGACTCGCGTGTGAGCACGCCCACGACCCGCCCCTGGTAGCGGATGGGGATGCACAGCACCCGCACCCGTTCCTTGAGCGGGGAGATCACCATCTCCCCCTCGATGATCTCGCCCAAGCGGTAGGCACGGGCCACCAGCGGCCGGTCGTCCTCCTCGAGGACGGTGCCCACCCAGTCGGCCCGGTAGACGGTCTGGGACGTGGTCGGGCGGACCTGGCCGAGCACGACGAACCGGTTGGTGCCCCCCTCACGGGTCTCGCCCACGACACCGAACAGCAGCAGGTCGGCGAAGCAGAAGTCGGCGAGCAGACCCCAGCTCGCCACCAGGCGCTGGAGGTGCGCCACCGCGCCGGCGTCGAGGCGAGTGAAGAATCGGGCGAGCTCGGCGAGGGTGGCCATCTGCCGATGATTCTGGCAGCGGACCGGACCAACGGCCCGC
>DASSDL010000130.1:0-26451 GCA_035697145.1 Acidimicrobiales bacterium | reverse complement strand
TTGATGGTCCCGCAGGACGCGGCCGCCACCGTCACCGGTGGCGCGCCCGGTGATCCGACCACCACCACCAGCCAGGCCACGACGTCGACGACCCTCGTCGACACGCCACCCGCCGATCCCGCGCCGGACACGCCTGTGGTCACCGAGCCAGAGCCCGCACCCGAGCAACCGGCGCCCACCCCAACCGCGCCCGGCGACCCGGCGCCCGACCAGCCCGCGCCCGAGGACATGCCGCCCGCGGCGACCGGGGTCGAGGATCCCGGGGATCCGGGTCACGATCCGCCCCCCGGCGAGTTCCCCGACGACTGGACGCCTGACCAGGTGGCCTTCGCCAACCAGTTGATCGCCGATACCGAGACGGCGCTCGAGCGCTATCGCAACCCGGCGGTACTCGGACTGCTCGGCTACGTGTGGATCACCGACGGAACACAGCCCAACGGGTACCAGCACTGGATCAACACCGGCTGGATCGGCGACCAGCACACGCTCAACCCGGAGTTCCCGGAGTCGCTCGTGTTCCGCAACGCCGCCGACGGTCCCGTTCTCGAAGCTGCGATGTACATGCTCGGCCTGGGCCACACCATGGACAGCATCCCCGAGGACATTGCGTGGCTCCCCGGTTGGCACGTCCACACGAACCTTTGCTTCGAAGGCCTCAGGCTCGTGGGCATTGGCGTCAATGGGGTGTGCGAGCGGGGCGCGATCCTCATACCGCCCCCGATGGTCCACGTCTGGATCGTCGACACTCGCTGCGGGCGCTTCCCGGGGGTCGACGAGCACGGGTTGATGTGCCACGACGAGCACGAAGGCGAGCCTGCGCACCCGGACGAGCACGGCTGACGCGCCCGAGGGCACCCACACGGGGCGGGATGAGCGGGCGTGGCGGAGTCAGCCGGCGGCCAGGCGCTTCTCGAGCTCGGTGAGCTGTTCGCGCAGCTCGGCGGGCACGTGGTCACCGAGCCTCCGGTAGTGGTCCTCGAGCTGGGGTAGCTCCTGGCGCCACGACTCGGAGTCGACGTCGACGAGCTGGGCCAGCGTCTCGCTGTCGACCTCGAGGCCACTGGTGTCGATGGCGCCGGGTGCCGGGACCCGGCCGATGGGGGTGTCGACCGCCGCCCCCTCGCCGGCGACCCGCTGGACGACCCAGGCGAGCACCCGGCTGTTGTCCCCGAAGCCGGGCCACAGGAACGAGCCGTCGTCGCCACGCCGGAACCAGTTGACCCAGAAAAGCTTGGGCAGCTTGTCGGCCCCGGTGGCCCCGCCGATCTCCAGCCAGTGGGCGAAGTAGTCGCCCATGTTGTAACCGCAGAACGGCAGCATGGCGAAGGGGTCGAAGCGGAGCTCGCCCACCTTGCCGGCGGCGGCGGCCGTCTTCTCCGAGCTCATGATCGAGCCCAGGAACACGCCGTGGGTCCAGTCGAACGACTCGGTCACCAGAGGCACGTTGGTGGCCCGGCGGCCGCCGAACAGGATGGCCGAGATGGGCACGCCCTCGGGGTCCTCCCATTCGGGGGCGATCGACGGGCACTGCGACGCCGGGGTCGTGAACCGGGCGTTGGGGTGGGCCGCGGGGGCGTCCGAGGCCGGCGTCCAGTCGTTGGCCCGCCAGTCGATCGCGTGGTCCGGCGGCGCCGACAGGCCCTCCCACCAGACGTCGCCGTCGTCGGTCTCGGCGACATTGGTGAAGATCGAGTTGCCGTACAGGGTGGCCACGGCGTTGGGGTTGGTGTCCTTGCCCGTTCCGGGGGCCACGCCGAAGAACCCCGCCTCGGGGTTGATGGCGTAGAGGCGGCCGTCGGCACCGAACTTCATCCACGCGATGTCGTCGCCCACGGTCTCGACCTTCCACCCCGGCAGGGTGGGGATCATCATCGCCATGTTGGTCTTGCCGCAGGCCGACGGGAAGGCGGCCGCGACGTAGCGCTTCTCACCCTGGGGCGGCGTGACCCCGAGGATCAGCATGTGCTCGGCCATCCAGCCGTCGTCGCGGGCCATGGTCGAGGCGATGCGCAGGGCGAAGCACTTCTTGCCCAGCAGGGCGTTGCCGCCGTAGCCGGATCCGTAGGACCAGACCTCCCGGGTCTCGGGAAAGTGGACGATGTACTTGCGCTCGGCGTCACAGGGCCAGGGCACGTCCTCGCGGGCGTTGCCGTCGCGATCGACCAGGGGATAGCCGACCGAGTGCAGGCAGGGGACGAACTCGCCGTCGGCGCCCAGCACGTCGAGCGGGCCCTGGCCCATGCGGGTCATGATCCGCATGCTGGCGGCGACGTAGGCCGAGTCGGTGAGCTGCACGCCGATGTGGGCGATGCGCGACCCCAGGGGGCCCATCGAGAACGGCACCACGTACAACGTCCGGCCGCGCATGGCTCCCGTGAACAGGGCGGTCAGCTCGTCCTTCATCTCCGCGGGGTCCCGCCAGTTGTTGGTGGGACCGGCGTCGACCTCGCGCTCGGAGCAGATGAATGTCCGGTCCTCGACCCGGGCGACGTCGGCAGGGTCGGATCGGGCCAGGAAGCTGTTCGGCCGGCGCTCCGGGTTGAGGCGCCCGAATGTGCCACCGTCGACCAGCAGCTGCGTCAACCGCTCCCATTCCTCGTCGGAGCCATCACACCACTCGACCCGGTCCGGTTCCAGGACACGGGCCCAATGGTCGACCCAGTTCTCGAGCTTCTGGTTGGTGGTGGTCGCGGCCATGGTCCTCCGCGGCGATGTCGGGTCTGTCACGTCAGGTGGAGGTCGTGTCGTCTCCTACCGGGAAGCGCTCGGGATCGAGCCCCGGCGTCCCCATGTCGACCTCCGAGCCCAGCCGCAGGTGTGTGGCGCGACCCTCGCCGTCGAGGTCGAAGATCACCCGCTGACCCTGGCGGAGTTGCCGAAAGACGGAGCCACGGAGCGCGTCGGGGGCGAGATCGATCTCGGCGAGATCGGTGTCCCGCATCACGATCCCGTCCCTCGATCCGGGGTCGTACGACTTGATCACGCCTTGCACCGTGGGCTCCTCGCTGGGATTTCGGCTCCGACGGCCGCTCGGGCCGGGCTGGCTGCGGTGGGTCCCCCACCGTACCGGACGGTCCCCGCGGTGACCCAAGGCGAGCCGCATCGGTCCTCATCCGGGCGCGTGGCGGACGGGTGGAAGTCGCCGCCCCGGCCCGGGACGGTCCGCTGGTCGCGCAGCCCTTTGCGCACGGGTGGATGCGTTGCGTCTACCTGGTCAACGTTGCTGCGTTTCCCGCTCTTGGCGCCTTCGGCGCCGGGCCGCTCGGGCCACGGCTGCGCTCGTCGCGCAGCCTCAGTGGGCCAGCTTCTCGATCTTGCCGGCCTTGATGCAGCCCGTGCAGACGTGGATGCGCCGGGGCGCGCCGTCGACCAGGGCCCGCACGCGCTGGATGTTGGGGTTCCACCGACGCTTGGTTCGCCGGTGCGAGTGGCTGACACTCATGCCCCACGACGGGTGCTTGCCACACACCTCGCATACGGCTGCCATGGACGCGTCACCTCTGTCTCGGGCTGGCTGAGGACCGAGCAACTGTACTGGCGACCCCCCAGGGTCACAACTCGTGACAAGGCCGACAGCAGCGGCCCCGACACCGCGACCTTCACCTACCATCCACCAGCGTGACCACGATCTCTCGGGGGCTGCGGCCCCGCGCCCCATCGCCGCCCGGCTCCCTGGCGGTCGCACGGTCGGCCGGTCACGAGGTGCCCTCGTGACCACCCTCGATCACCTGGGCGCCGCCGACCTGCGAGCGGTGGTGGAGGCGTACAACGACGCCCTGGCGGCCCACCGGGAGCCGATCAACCGGCTCAACGTCTATCCGGTGCCCGACGGCGACACGGGCACGAACATGTCGCTCACGCTGGGGTCGGTGTGCGACGAACTGCGCGAGGCCGAAGACGACCTGGCTGCCGTGTGCAAGGCGGTCAGCCACGGCTCGCTCATGGGAGCCCGGGGCAACTCGGGCGTGATCTTGTCGCAGGTCTTGCGGGGCTTCGTGGGCGCGGTGGCCGAGTCCGGAGGACTGGACGGGCCGGGGCTGGCCCGCGCCCTGCGGGCCGCCGCCGACGCCGCCTACCAGGCGGTCATGCGCCCGGTCGAGGGGACGATCCTCACCGTCGTGCGTGAGTCGGCCGAGGCCGCCGAGCAGGCCGTTGCGGCCGATCCCGGCCCCGACCTGCTCAGCGTGCTCGCGGCCGCGCGCGACCGCGGGGACAAGGCGCTAGCCCGCACCCCGGAGCTCCTGCCGGTCCTGGCCGAGGCGGGAGTGGTCGATGCCGGTGGTACCGGCTATCTGTTGCTGCTCGATGTGCTCCTGCACGTGGTCGACGGTCGCCCCGTCCCCGAGCCCCGGGTCGGCGAGGGGGCGGTGCGCGCCGACGCCCGCCTGGTGCATATCGCGGTCGACGAACACGGCGATGGGTCCTCCGATCTCCGCTACGAGGTCATGTACTTCCTCGAGGCGCCGGACGAGGCCATACCGGCGTTCAAGGACGTCTGGTCCGGCATTGGCGACTCGATAGTGGTCGTCGGGGGCGACGGCCTGTGGAACTGCCACATCCACACCGACGACATCGGTGCGGCCGTCGAGGCGGCCGTCGAGGCCGGCCGACCCCGGAAGATCCGCGTCACCGACTGGGCGGAGCAGGTCGAGGAGGAGCGCTGGGTGCGCGAGGCCACCGGCGCCGGCGCCGTCGTCGACCTGCCGCCCCACGCCAGCGAGCCGGTGTGCACCGCGGTGGTGGCCGTGGCCGCCGGCGACGGCATCAAGCGGATCTTCTACAGCCTGGGGGTGCAGGGCATCGTTGCCGGCGGGCAGTCGATGAACCCGTCGACGGCCGAGCTGCTGGCTGCGGTCGAGGCAGTGCCCGCCGGGGAGGTCGTCATCCTCCCCAACAACAAGAACATCATCCCGGTGGCCGAGCAGGTCGACGCCCACACCGACCGCACCGTGCGGGTGGTGCCGACCAGGGGGATCGCCGAGGGTTTCGCGGCCCTCATGGGCTACGACCCCGAGGCCCGGGCCGACGAGAATGCCAAGGAGATGACGGCGCTGGCGTCCAACGTGGTGGCGGGCGAGGTCACCCAGGCGGTGCGGGACTCGACCAGCGATGTGGGGCCCATCGCCGAGGGCGACTTCCTCGGCATCGCCAGTGACGGCATCCGCGCCGTGGAGCACACGCAGGCGGCGGCCGCCTGCCGGTTGCTCGAGGTCCTCGTGACCGACGAGCACGAGATCGTGACCGTCATCGAGGGCGAGGGGGCGAACCCTGCCGACACGCGGGCCATCACCGAGTGGCTGCACGAGCACCGCCCCGAGGTGTCGGCCGAGGTCCACCACGGCGGCCAGCCGCTCTACCCCTACCTGTTCGGCATCGAGTAGGTGAACGGAACCGCTACCGACGCCGGACCCATCACGCTGGGGGAGCTGGCGGCCCTGCCAGTGACCCGACTCAAGGGCGTCGGTGAGCGCAAGGCCGAAGGGTTGGCGGTCGTCGGCGTCGAGACCCTGCTCGACCTGCTCACCTACTACCCGCGGCGCTACGTCGACCGCACCAAGGAGGCGCGGGTTCGCGACCTGGTGGTCGGGGAGGAGGCGCTGGTCCTGGTGACGGTCCAGCGGGTGTCGTCGCGGCGCACCCGGGGCCGTCCTCCCAAGGTGCTGGTGACCGTGGACGTGACCGACGGCAGCGGGCACCTGCGGGTCAGCTTCTTCAACCAGGCTTGGCGGGAGCGGCAGCTGCGGACCGGCATGACCGTGGCGCTGTTCGGCAAGCTCGAGATCTACGCCGGTCGCAAGCAGATGACCAACCCGGTCGTGGATCTCATCGGCGATCGGACCGGGCGCATCGTCCCGATCTATCCCCAATCGGAGAAGGCTGGCCTGTCCACCTGGGAGATCGGCGATTGGGTCGCCGAGGCGCTGCGCCGCTCGCAGGTGCGGGGTCTACTCGATCCGGTTCCCGACGGGGTGATCGAGCGCTTCGACCTGGTCACCCGGCCCGAGGCGTTCGCCGGCATCCACGCCCCTGAGTCGATGGCGCATCGGGACGTGGCCAGGCGGCGACTGGTGCTGGACGAGCTGCTCCGCGTCCAGCTGGCGCTGGTCCAGCGCAAGCGGTACATCGAACGAACCACCCAGGGCATCGCCCACCGCCTCGACGGGCCACTCGTCGACGCCTTCGTGGCCCGGCTGCCGTTCGACCTGACCGACGACCAACGCGCTGCCATCCACGAGATCGGGCGGGACCTGGCCGCCCCCCACCCGATGCACCGGCTGTTGCAGGGCGACGTCGGCAGCGGCAAGACGATCGTCGCCGTCTCGACCCTGCTCGCCGCCGTGCAGGGCGGCTACCAGGGGGCCTTCATGGCGCCCACCGAGGTGCTCGCCGAGCAGCATGCCCAGGGAATCCGGGAGTTGCTCGACGGGGTCGAGGTGCCCGACGACGGCGCCACGCTCTTCGCGGCCCGCCCGGTTCGGGTCGAGCTGCTCACCAACCGGGTGGGGGCGGGGGATCGCCGCCGCATCCTCGCCGGCTTGGCGGCCGGGCAGGTCGACCTGGTGATCGGCACGCACGCGCTCATCCAGGAGGGTGTCGAGTTCCACGCGCTCGGCGCGGTGGTGATCGACGAGCAACACCGCTTCGGCGTCGAGCAGCGGGCCGCGCTGCGCGACAAGTCGGCCGGAGCAGCGGTGCCGGACGTTCTGGTCATGACCGCCACGCCCATCCCGCGGACGGCCGCGATGACCGTCTACGGCGATCTCGACGTGACCGTCATCCGATCGCTGCCGGCCGGCCGTCAGCCCATCACCACCCGGTGGGTGCGCACCGACGCCGACGAGGCGTCGATGTGGGACGCGGTCCGTGGCGAGGTGGCGTCGGGCCGGCAGGTGTACGTGGTGAACCCGCTCATCGAGGAGTCGGAGAAGCTCGAGGTGCGCTCGGCGGAGGAGACGTACGCGCGTCTCGAAGCCGGGGAGCTGGCCGGCTTGCGGCTGGGGCTGCTGCACGGACGCCTCGGCTCGGCCGACAAGGACGCCACCATGCACCAGTTCCGCGAGGGCCGGCTCGACGTGCTGGTGGCGACCACGGTGATCGAGGTGGGCGTGGACGTGCCCAACGCCACCGCCATGGTCATCCTCGACGCCGACCGCTTTGGCATCGCCCAGCTCCACCAGCTCCGCGGGCGAGTGGGGCGCGGGAGCGAGCGGTCATGGTGCTACCTGGTCAGCCGGTCGGACACTCCCGAGGCGGAGGCTCGCCTCGGCGCTCTCGTCGAGACCACCGACGGGTTCGCCCTGGCGGAGGTGGACCTCGAGCTGCGCGGCGAGGGCACGATCATGGGCGAGCGGCAGAAGGGCCGGAGCGACCTCAAGCTGGCGTCGCTGCGACGCGACCGGGAGTGGGTGGCGAGGGCCCGGGCGGTGGCTTTCGCCATCGTCGACGGGGAGGGGGGTCTCGAGGCCCACGCCGACCTACTCGACGAGGTCGCCCTCTTCCTCGACGAGGACGACCAGGAGTTCCTGCTCAAGGGCTGATTCCGGTTCCCGCGGCCAGCAGCGGGTCACCGGCGAGCTCAGCCCTCGTCCAGGCCGGCGGCCTCGTCGTCGTCAGGGATCACGACGTCCCAGCGGTCGAGGCAGTCCTCGCAGCGGTAGACGAGCAGGTCGCCGGGCTGCCAGCCCCACTCGGGCGGCTCGGTGAGCAGGTGGGCGCGGCCGCCGCAGTCGACGCAGGTGATGATCTCGTCGACCTCCATCAGCTAGCGCTCGGCTTGGCGCTCGCCGAAGCGGGCCACGCCCGCGGCGAAGTCGTCGGCGAAGATCACCTCGCGGCCCAGACGATCCTCGTTGGCGAGGGCGTCGGCAACACTCAGGCCCAGCCCGTCGTACACGGCCCGCCGGTCGTTCACCACGCAGCGCCACGGGAACGCCGCGATCTGCTCCGCCAGCTCGACCGCGGCGTCCAGGGCGGTGCCGGCGGGGACGAGGCGGTCGACGAGGCCGATGCGCTCCGCATCCTCGGCCCCGATCTCGCGGCCGGTCAGGATCAGGTCGAGCGCCCGGCCCAATCCCAGGATCCGGGGCAGCCGGTAGGTACCCCCGTCCACGAGGGGCACCCCCCAGCGCCGTTCGAGGCAGCCGAAGCGGGCGCTCCCGCCGGCGACCCGGAGATCGCACCACGCCGCCAGCTCCAGACCGCCGGCAACGCACCATCCCTCGATGGCGGCGACGACCGGCTTGGACAGCGCCAGCCGGGTCGGCCCCAGCGGCCCGCTGTCCCGCAAGCGGGGAAGGTCCCGCAGGTTGGCGCCGGCGCAGAACGCCTCGGTGTCGCCGGTCAGCACCGCCACCTTGGCTGTGTCGTCGTAGTCGAACGCCACGAACTGGTCGTGCAGGCGCTGGGCGGTCTTGGAGTTGATGGCGTTGCGGACCTTCGGCTGATCGATGCGGATCACCCGCACACGCTCGCTGCTGGTCATGCGATCAGGATGCCATCGCCGCCGGACCAGCCACGTATCGTCGCCCTGTGCGAGTCGTCGGTGGCAGCGCCCGCGGGCGCACGCTGGTCGCACCGCCGGGCGGGCGCACGCGGCCGACGTCCGACAGGGTGCGGGAGGCGATCTTCAACGCCCTGCGGAGCCGGGGTGCCGTCGACGGGGCCGACGTGCTGGACCTGTTTGCCGGCAGCGGCGCGCTGGGGGTCGAGGCGCTGTCCCAGGGCGCCGCGCGGGCCACGTTCGTCGACTCCGATCGGGCGGCGCGCCAGGCGGTGCGGCGCAACCTCGAGGCCTGCGGCTTCCTCGACCGTGCCGCAATCGTCGCCGCCACTGCCGACCGGTTCCTGGCGCGACTCGGCGCCGACCGCTTCGACCTGGCGTTCTGCGATCCGCCCTACGCATTCGCCGGTTGGGAGCGGTTGCTGGCGGCGTTGCCGGCCGACCTCGCCGTCATCGAGTCCGATCGGCCCGTCGCCGTCCCAGCCGGACGCGAGCTCGTGCGCGAGAGCCGCTACGGGGGAACGTGGGTCGGTTTTGCCGTGCCCGCCGGGTGACCGGGTGTCGGGGTCGTGCCTGCGGTGGCGGGTACCGTTGGATCCGTGACCACGGTCCTGTATCCCGGCTCGTTCGACCCGATCCACAACGGGCATCTCGGCATCATCGAGGTGGCGGCGGGGCTGTTCGACGATGTGGTCGTGGCGGCCGTGCGCAATCCGCAGAAGGGCGAGCCGCTGTTCAGCCTCGAGGATCGTCAGGCGATGATCGACGAGTCCGTGGCCCACCTCGACAACATCAAGATCACGATGTTCTCGAGCCTGGTCGTCGACCTCGCCCACGACGTCGGTGCCGACTTCATCGTCAAGGGCCTGAGGGTGGTGTCCGACTTCGAGGCCGAGTTGATCATGGCGCAGATGAATCGGGCGGTGTCGGGAGTGCAAACCCTGTTCATCCCCTCCGATCCGGCGCACTCGTTCCTGGCATCGAAGCTGATCCGCGAGATCGCCCGCTTCGGTGGCGATGTCAGCTCGATGGTCCCGCCGCCGGTCGCGAAGCGGCTGGCGGAGCGGTTTGGGAGGTAGCCATGCCGACCGACGACGACCAGTCCTTCGAGATCCGGGTGGCGCAGCGGGCCCCGGGCGGCGACGTCGAGGCGCTGCTGCAGCGCGTCCGTGACCTGATCGACGGCGCCCGGCCCGCAGCGCTCTCGGCGCAGCAGGTGAAGGTCGACCGCGATGAGCTGCTCGACCTGCTGGACCAGGCGATCGAGCGCCTGCCGGAGGAAGTCCGATCGGCCCGCTGGCTCATGAAGGACCGAGACGAGTTCCTGGCCCGCACCCGGCGCGAGGCCGACGACATCCTGGCCGCGGCCCGCAGCCAGGCCGAGCGCATGGTCCAGCGCTCCGAGGTGATGAAGGCGGCCGAGGCCAAGGCGCGGCGCGTCCTCGACCAGGCGCGCGCCGAGGCCGGCCGGCGCCGCAACGAGGCCGACGACTACTGCGACAAACGACTTGCCCAGCTCGAGACCGTGCTCGAGAAGGCCATGACGGTCGTGACCACCGGGCGGGCCAAGCTTCGCGGCGACGGCGGCCGGGCGGGCGGGAAGCCGGGTGCGGTCGCCGAGGCCGGCGAGGGAGGGGGGGCGGCGGGATCCGGTGCCCCCACGGTGGGTGCCGGAGCCGATGGGGGAACGACCGGCGGCACCATCGTTTTCGATCAAGACCGGGTATAAGGGGCCGCGACATGTCGCGTCCCTTCGTCGTTTCCACCGGTGAGCTGTTCCGCCACCCGGGTGCCCGGCAGCAGGTCCTGCTCGTCGGGCCGTTGTCCGGCGTGGCGCTGTCGACGTCGCGTCTGACCGACGACGACGTGCGGGCCGACCTCACGCTCGAGGCCCAAGGGTCCACCGTGACCGTGACAGGGCGGGTGGTCGGCCGCTGGACCGGCGAGTGCCGCCGCTGCCTGGGAACCACCGGGGGCGAGCTGGCGGTCGGCCTCCAGGAGATCTTCGAGCCCCACCCCGTCGAGGGCGAGACCTACCGGCTCGACGCCGACCAGGTCGACCTGGAGCCGGCTCTGCGCGACGCCCTGGCCCTGGCGCTCCCGCTCGCACCGCTGTGCGACGAGGCGTGCGCCGGTCCCGACCCCGAGGACCATCCGGTCTCGGTCGAGGATGCGGACGAGGCTCACGGTGCCAACGGGACCGACGGCGCGGTGCCGGCCGATCCCCGGTGGGCGGCCCTCGACGCCCTCCGCTTCGATCGGTAGGTGCGCCTCGGGCCGCGGTTGCGCCCATCGGCGCCCGGCCCGCTAGCCTTTCCCGTTTGCGCCCGCCCAGGCGTATCGTTGCCCCTCGCACCCAGCGCGGCGCGAACCCTCGAGACGCTCCAGGAAGACCGATGGCCGTCCCCAAGAAGAAGACCTCCAAGGCCAAGAGCCGCAGTCGTCGCGCCGCCGCCTGGCGCCTCGAGCAGCCCGCCCGCAGCGTCTGCCCCCGCTGCCGCGCCGTGAAGCTGCCGCACGTGGTCTGTGGCAACTGCGGCTGGTACGGCGGCCGGGTGGCCGTCGAGGTCGACTGAGCCCAGTCCGTCCCTCGGAGAACGCACTCGCATCGGGCACCAGGATGCTGCCGATAGCCATCGACGCCATGGGCGGCGACCACGCCCCGGGTGCGATCGTCGAGGGCGCTCGGCGCGCGGCCGCCGAGCTCGGGGTGCCGGTCGTGCTGGTGGGCCGACCCGAGGACCTCGACCCGCTGCGGGGCGACCTCGAGGTCGTTGCCGCCTCGCAGGTCATCGGCATGGTGGCCGATCCCGGCTCCAGCGTCCGCACCATGAAGGACTCGTCGTTGGTGCGCGCCGCCGAGGCGGTGCGCGACGGACGGGCGTCGGCCATGGTGTCGGCCGGCAACACCGGCGCCACCATGGCGTCGGCGCTGCTGCGCCTGGGCCGGATCAAGGGGGTGGCGCGCCCGGCCATCGCCACGCCGATCCCGGTCCCGGGCTCCACACCCACCGTGCTGCTCGACGCCGGCGCCAACGCCGAGTGCCAGCCCCAGTGGCTGGTGCAGTTCGCCCAGATGGGTGCGGTCTTCTCCCGGGAGCGCTATGGCATCGCCGAGCCCCGGGTCGGGCTGCTCTCGATCGGCGAGGAGCCCACCAAGGGCAACCCGCTGGTCAAGGAGGCCCACGGGCTCCTGGTGGCGGCGGGAGCCCTCGACCGCGCCGGGGCCCGCTTCGTCGGCAACGTCGAGGGCCGGGACATCATGACCCCCGATGTCGACGTGGTCGTCACCGACGGGTTCACCGGCAACGTCGCCCTGAAGACCCTCGAGGGTGGGATGCGGTCGCTGGTGACCGCCGTGATCGAGGGATTGAGCACCACGGATGTGGCCGACGCCGCCCTCGGCGCCCTGTTGCCGCTCTACACCACGCTCGATCCCGACCAGACCGGCGGCGCGATCTTGCTCGGTGTGGACGGTGTGTGCATCATCAGCCACGGATCGTCGTCGGCGACGGCGGTCGTCAATGCCACGCGGGTGGCCAGCGAGATGGTCGAGGCCGGCGTCGTCGAGCGCTTGCGGTCGGCGGTGGCCTCGGCGTAATGCCCCCGCGCGGGCAGACGCGTTCACAAGCGCACAAACATCGGTCCCAGTACACTGCCCCGCGTTCTGCCCGAGACCAGGAGTTATCCGTCGTGCCCGCCGAGACCCACGTCGAGCGCAGTCCCCTCGATCGCGAGCAGGTGTTCGACCTGATCCGCGACCGTTTGGCCGACATCCTCGAAGTCGAGCCGTCGACCATCCACGAGGGCGACTCGTTCACCGACGACCTCGACGCCGATTCGCTTGCCCTCATCGAGCTGGCAGAGGCGCTCGAGGAGGAGCTGGGGGAGCGCAGCGTCGGCTTCCGCATCGAGGACGAAGACCTCGAGGACATCAAGACGGTGCGCGATGCCGTCGACTACGTCCTCGCCCGGTTGTAGGGGCGCCCCGATCTCGCTTCCTGTTTCACGACTCGACGAGCTGGCCCGCAGCCTCGGCGTCAGCCTCAACGATGCCGACGTGTTGGCGTCGGCACTCGTCCACCGCTCGTGGTGCGCCGAGAACCCCGGGTACGAGTCCAACGAGCGGCTGGAGTTCCTCGGTGACGCCGTGCTGGGGTTGATCGTCACCGACCACGCCTTCCACGCCTACACGTCACTGAGCGAGGGCGAGCTGACCGACGTCCGCAAGGCGGTCGTGAACGCCGTCACCCTGGCCGAGGTGGCCGACGAGCTCGGCCTGGGCGACTACTTGCTGCTGGGCAAGGGCGAGGAGCAATCGGGCGGACGGGAGAAGCCGTCGATCCTGGCCGACGCCCTCGAGGCAGTGCTCGGCGCCGTCTACGTGGCCGCCGGCATGGGTGAGGCCCATGACCTGGTGCTGCGCCTACTGGGTGAACGGGTCGCCGAGGCCCACGCGGGCGGCCCCGGCGGGCAGGACTACAAGAGCCGGCTCCAGGAACTGGCGGCGCGGCATTTCGACGAGGCGCCGCGCTACGAGACCTTGGCCGAGGGGCCCGACCACGCTCGGCGCTTCCACGTGACCGTCGCCGTCGGCGGCATCGCCCGCGGCACCGGCGATGGGCGGTCGAAGAAGCAGGCGGAGCAGGTCGCGGCGCGCGACGCCTACGCGACCCTCTTGGCCGAGCTGGAGACCGACCTTGCCTGAGCTGCCCGAGATCGAAACGGTACGGCGTGGTCTCGAGCGCGAGACCGTCGGGCGCCGGGTCAAGTCGGCCGACGTGGTGGTGACCAAGGCGACCAACCGCAACGGCTCGCGTAGGGCGTTCCAGGCGCGGCTCGAGGGCGCCAAGATCCGCAACGTCGATCGCCGCGGGTCCTTGCTCGTGCAGGCGCTCGACACCGGGGAGCTGCTGGTGTTCGACGTCGGCGAGACCGGCAATCTCTTGCGCGCCGCCCCCAAGGACGACCCCCCCAAGGACCTTCTGCTGTCGATCACGTTCACCCAGGGCGGCCAGCTGCGGCTGGCGGATCCCGAGGGCAGGGCCGAGGCGTTCGTGGTCACGCCCGAGCTGCTGGTCGAGGAGGTGCCGGCGCTCGCCGATCTAGGGCTCGATCCTGTGGCCAGCCCAGTGTCCTGGACCGCGTTCGCGCAGTCGCTCGTGAACCGCCGGACCGAGAAGCTGAAGGTGGTGCTGCTCGACCCCACGTTCGTGGTCGGGCTCGGCGGGCTGTACGCCGACGAGATCCTCTACGACGCCGGCCTGCGCCCCGACCGCGAGGTGGCGACGTTGTCGACGATGGAGATCCGCCGGCTCTACCGGTCGCTGGTCGAGATCCTCCACGAGGCGACCAAGCACCACGGCACCTCCACCGAGGAGCACCCGTTCACCGATCTGCACGGCAAGCCGGGCAGCTTCCAGGACGAGCTCCAGGTGTGGGCCCGCGACGGTGAGCCCTGCCGGCGGTGCCGGGGCACCGTCACCAAGCTACGCAGCGGCGGGAAGGTCACGTACTGGTGCCCGAGCTGCCAGGTGTGATCACACCGGGATCCCCGGACGCATCCGGGCCGCCACGTAGCCTGACGCGTCGATGTTCCTCAAGGCGCTGACCCTCAAGGGGTTCAAGTCCTTCGCGGAGTCCACCACCCTCGAGATGCAGCCGGGGGTGACGGTCGTCGTCGGGCCCAACGGCTCGGGGAAGTCCAATGTCGTGGACGCCATCGGCTGGGTGCTCGGGGCCCAGGCCCCCTCGGCGGTGCGCAGCCAGAAGATGGAGGACGTGATCTTTGCCGGCACCGCCCGCCGTCCGGCGCTGGGGCGTACCGAGGTGAGCCTCACCATCGACAACGGCGCGGGGCTCCTACCGATCGACTTCACCGAGGTGACCGTCACCCGCACCCTGTGGCGTTCCGGCGAGAGCGAGTACGCCATCAACGGGGTGCCCTGCCGCCTGCTCGACGTGCAGGAGCTGTTCAGCGACAGCGGGGTCGGCCGCCAGCAGCACGTGATCGTCGGGCAGGGGCAGATCGACGCCGTGCTCAACGCCAAGCCCGAGGAGCGGAGGCTCATCGTCGAGGAGGCCGCCGGCGTTCTCAAGCATCGCAAGCGCAAGGAGCGCTCCGAGCGCCGCCTCGCCGCCACCGAGGGCAACCTCTTGCGGCTCGGCGACCTCCTGCGCGAGGTGCGCAGGCAGCTACGACCCCTCGAGCGGCAGGCCGAGGCCGCTCGCCGGCACGGCGACCTCGTCGCTGAGCTGCGGGCGCTGCACGTGTACGTCGCGGGCCGCGAGCTCACCACCCTCAAGCGACGCCTAGGCGACCTGACGGCCGCCCGTGCCGAGCTGCGCAACGAGGAGACGCTGCTCAAGCGGCGTCTCACCGAGCTCGACACCGCGGTGGTGGCGGCGGAGGCCAGGCTCGGCGCACTGGGTGGCAGTGCGGTGGGCGACGTTCTGGCCGGGTTGGAGGCACTGCGCGAGAAGGCCCGCGGCCAGCTGGCGCTGCTGGCTGAGCGCCGCCGTGGGGTCGACCGGGAGCGGGCCGCATTCGTGGATCAAGCTGTGATCGCCAGCCTCGAGGCCGACTCCGCCCAGCTGCGGGCCGAGCTGGAGACACTCGACGGCGAGACCGAGGGGCTGGCGCCCGACACCGAAGCGCTGGCCGAGGCCGAGGGCGTGCTGGCCGACGCCCGCTCCGCCTGCGAGCGGGCGTGGGCCGGCGGGGTGCCGGAGGCCTCGGGCCGGGCGGCCGAGGCGCGGGGCGAGCTGGCGGCGTTGCGGAGTGCCCTCGGCCGGTCCGACGGCGACCAGCGCCGGGTGGCGGCGCGGACAGCGCAGCTGCGATCCAAGCTCGACCGGGTCGATCGCGAGGCGGCAGAGGCCGCCGCGCAGATCGACTCGGCCGAGGCCGCCGAGCCGGACCTCGTGGCGGCCGTGGAGGCCGCGGGTCGGCGCCGCCGAGCCGCCGAGACGACGGCGCAGGCTGCGGAACAGAGCCGGGAGGCTGCCGAAGCCGACCGCCACGCCTGGGCGGCGCGACGAGAGGCGCTGGAGCTGGCACTCGACGAGGCCCGTGCTCGCGCCGGCGTCGAGCGTCTGGCCGCGGTCGAGGGCGTGATGGGCACGCTGCTCGACCTGGTCGAGATCGATGCCGGCTGGGGGGCCGCCGTCGAGGCTGCCTGTGGCGAGGCACTGGCCGCGGTGGTGCTCGACTCCGTGGGCTCGGGCCGGCGGGCGCTGAGCGTCCTGTCCGACGGGGACGTGCCGGGCGCGGTCCTGGCCCTGGGCGCGTCTCCGGCCGCGACACGGGCGACGCCGCCGATCGGCGAGCCGGTGCTTGCCCACGTTCGGCCGCGCCGCACCGAGGTGGCGCCGCTGCTGGCCGGACTGCTGGGCGCAGCGGTCGTGGTCGATGGCGGCTGGGAGCGGGCGCTCGATGCGGCACTTGCCGATCCCGACGCCGTCGTCGTCACGCGCGAGGGCGGCCGCTTTGGCGTCACCGGCTGGCGGATCGGTGCCGCAGCCACCGGGGCCACGGGCCACGCGCTCGACGAGGCCCGAACGCGGGGGGCGGCCGCGATCTCGGCCGCCGAGCGGGCGACCGCCGGCCATCACGCCGCCCGCACTGCGCTCGACGAGGTCCGGCGGGCCGAGGAGGCCGCCGTGCGCCGGCTCGACGAGGCCCGCGCGGCCGTGGCGGCGACCAGCGCCGCACGAGAACGGTTCGCGGCCGACCGCGAGGACATCGCCGCCGAACTGGCAACCCTGCACGAGCAGCTGGTCGAGGCGTCCGGGCAGCTGGAAACCGATCGCGCCCGCGCCGACGAGCTGGCGGCGTTGCTGCCCGAGCTCGAGGGCGAGGAGGCGTCGCGGCGCGAGCGGGCCCGTGCCATGGCCGAGGACCGTCGCCGGCTCGACGAGCTGGCGGCCGAGTTGGCGGTTACGCGGACCGATCTCGACAAGCGTCGCACGGCGCTGGCCGACCGGCGGGATTACCTGCGCACGCGGTTCGGCGAGGTGGAGGAGCGGCTGGCCGGCTCGGTGGAGGCGCGGCGGGAGGCCGAGACCCATCGGAGCGAGCTCGACGCCGCCGAGCTGGCGCTCGACCGGCTGACGGCGTACGTCGGCGACCGGCTGGCAGTGGTGGACGAGCGGCTGGCCGCACTGCACGAGCGTCGCCGACGGGAGACGGACTCCCAGCGGGCGCTGTCGGCGGAGCTCGATGGACTGCGCCGGGAGCGAGCGACCAAAGAGCGCTCCCTGGCGGAGCTACGGGAGCGAGCGCAGCGGGCCGAGATCGACGAGACAGAAGTCCGCCTGCGGCTGGAGCAGGCGATCGAGCTGTGCCGCACGCAGCTCGACGTCGAGCCCGACACCGCGGTCCGGGCCGAGCCGCCGGAGCTGCCGGACGGCGTCACCCCCGCGGCGCGGGTGCGGGACCTCGAGCGGGAGCTGCGTGTCATGGGCCCGATCAACCCCCTGGCGCTGGAGGAGTTCGAGGCCCTGTCCGAGCGCCACACGTTCCTGTCCGAGCAACTCGACGACGTCAAGGCCAGCCGCCGCGAGCTCAACAAGGTGATCCGCGCCATCGACGAAGAGATCGTGCGGGTGTTCGCCGCCGCCTTCGCCGACGTCAGCGAGAACTTCGAGCAGCTCTTCGCCACGCTGTTCCCGGGCGGCCAGGGGCGGCTCCGCCTCACCAACCCCGACGACCTGCTCGACACCGGAGTCGAGGTCGAGGCCAAGCCGTCGGGCAAGAACGTCAAGAAGCTGTCGCTGCTGTCCGGCGGCGAGCGTTCGTTGACGGCGCTGGCCTACCTGTTCGCCGTGTTCCGCAGCCGGCCCTCGCCGTTCTACGTGATGGACGAGGTCGAGGCCGCCCTGGACGACGTCAACCTGCACCGCTTCCTCGACCTCATTTCCGAGTTCCGCCAGGAGGCGCAGCTCATCATCGTCAGCCACCAGAAGCGCACGATGGAGGCGGCCGACTGCCTCTACGGCATCACGATGCAGAGCGGCGGCTCGTCCAAGGTCGTGAGCGAGACGGTCGCCGTCGGCGCCTAGCCCCCGAAGGGGACACTGGTCACACGCTGGCGGTCGTCGTGGCGGTGCCGACGGCGGTCCCGCAGCCCGAGGCCCTTCGAGCGTCCTCGGGGCTACCGGTAGGCTCCGGCATCATCATGGAGATCGGGATCATCATCGCCGTAGTCGCCGTCGTGGTCCTGGGTGGTATTGCCTTCGTGGCCCGCGGACGGCGGGATCGGGGTGTCGGCCTCGAACCGCCAGCCCCGCCGGACGCCTCGCCGACCGCGCCGCCCGAGCCTGTGGACGAGGACCTTGTGGCCCAGGTCGAGGACGCGCTCGCCGGGGTCCATGACGAGGCCAGCCGCGGCACCATCGTGGAGGCGCCGCCGGAGCCGGAGGCACCGGTCCCGGCCCCACCCGCAGCGAGGCCCAGCTTCCGCGAGCGCCTTGCCAAGGCTCGAGGCGCACTCGGCGGTTACTTGGGTGGCATCCGCTCCCGGAAGGTCGACGCAGAAACCTGGGAGGAACTGGAAGAGGCCCTCATCCGCGCCGACGTCGGGGTGTCGGCCACCCAGCGGGTGCTGGACGACCTCCAGGCCACCGCCAAGGCGGAGGGCATCACCGACCCCGAGGTGCTGCTCGACCGGCTCAAATCCGAGCTCAAGGCGCTCCTGACCGAGGGCGACAGGTCGCTGCGGTTCGAGCCCGGCGGGCCCAACGTGTGGTTGTTCGTCGGCGTCAACGGTGTGGGCAAGACGACCACGATCGGCAAGATCGCCCGCCTGCAGCTCGACGAGGGCCGCTCGGTGATCATGGCGGCGGCCGACACATTCCGCGCCGCGGCGCCGGAGCAGCTCGGCCTGTGGGCCGAGCGCACCGGATCCGAGATGGTGCGGGGGAGCGAGGGGGGCGACCCGTCGGCGGTGGTTTTCGACGCCGTCCAGCGCGCCGCCGCTCGCGGCAACGACCTGGTCCTGGCCGACACCGCTGGACGGCTGCACACGAAGACCAACCTCATGGACGAGCTGCGCAAGGTACGGCGTGTGGCCGACCGCGATCCGGGGAACGTCACAGAAGTGCTCCTGGTTCTCGATGCCACGACCGGCCAGAACGGCCTGGCACAGGCGGACCAGTTCACCGAGGCGGTGGACGTGACGGGAGTGGTGCTGACCAAGCTCGACGGCTCCGCCAAGGGTGGGATCGCACTCGCCATCCAGACCGGCCTCGGCATCCCGATCAAGCTCGTGGGCCTGGGCGAGGCGGTGGGTGACCTGGTCGAGTTCGACCCCGACGAGTTCGTCGAGGCGCTCTTCGCATGACCGAAGCGGACGCACAGGAGGTGCGATCGTGATTCGAACCCTGCTCTTACCGGTGCGAGCGACCGTCGGCGTCGGCAAGCTGTCGGCCAAGACGGGCTATCGGACCGGCAAGCTCTCCGCCCGCTCGACCTACCGCGTCGGCCGGCTCATCGGCCTGCGGCGCGTGCTGGTCCTGGGGGCCGGTGTCGGCATCGGCATGTTGCTGGCGCCCACGTCGGGCACGGAGCTGCGTGACAAGCTGCGCCGGCAGTGGGAGAGCCGGCGGGCGCCGGCCACCGACGAGGCGGTGGCCGAACGGGTGCGCTACGAGCTGTCGCACTCGCCTCGCACCTGGCACCTTCCCCAGCCGGAGGTCGAGGTGGTCGCGGGCAAGGCGATCCTCACCGGCGACGCTCCCCATGCCACGGGCAAGGCCGACATCGAGCGCGCCGCCGCATCGGTCCCCGGAGTGGCCGATATCGACAGCCGCCTGGTGGTCGGCAGCGGCGACGGCGGGTAGCCGCAACCGCGACACCCGCAGCCCGGACCGGCTCGCCGTTGCCCTGGGCCGGTAGGCTCGTTGCCTCATGTTCGAGTCGCTGTCCGAACGCTTCGAGGGCATCTTCACCCGGTTGCGCAGCAAGGGGACGCTGCGGGAGTCCGACGTCGACGAGGTCCTGCGCGAGATCCGCCTGGCCCTCCTCGAGGCCGACGTCAACTTCGTCGTCGTCAAGACGATGCTCGAGCGCATCCGGGAGCGGGCTATCGGCGCTCGCATCCACGAGGCGCTCAACCCGGCCCAGCAGGTGGTCAAGCTGGTCAACGAGGCGCTGGTCGAGGCGCTCGGCGGCGAGGCGATCCGCCTCCAGTACGCCTCCCGGCCACCCACGGTGGTGCTGATGGCCGGCCTGCAGGGCTCCGGCAAGACCACCAACGCCGCCAAGCTCGCCCGCTGGTACCGCCAGCAGGGCCGCAACCCGCTGCTGGTGGGCGCCGACCTGCAGCGCCCCGCCGCCGTCGAGCAGCTCCGCACCTTGGGCGACCGCATCCACGTGCCGGTGTTCAGCCAACCCGGCGACCCGGTGGCCACGGCCAAGGCCGGCGTCGAGGAGGCCCGGCGCCTCGGCCGGGACATCTGCATCGTCGACACCGCAGGCCGCCTGGCCATCGACACCGAGATGATGGACCAGGTCGGGCGCATCTCCCAGGCAACCGATCCCGACTACACCTTCCTGGTCGTCGACGCCATGACCGGCCAGGACGCCGTCACGGTGGCCGAGTCGTTCGACGCCACCCTGTCCCTCGACGGCGTCATCCTCACCAAGCTGGACGGCGACGCCCGCGGCGGCGCGGCGCTGTCGGTCAAGGAGGTGGTGGGCAAGCCCATCGCCTTCGCGTCCACGGGCGAGAAGGTCGAGGACTTCGACCTGTTCCACCCGGACCGGCTGGCCGGCCGCATCCTGGGCATGGGCGACATGCTCACGCTGATCGAGAAGGCCGAGCAGGTCTACGAGAAGGACGAGGCCGAGGCAGCCGCCGCCAAGCTCCTCGAGGGGAAGTTCACCCTCGACGACTTCCTGGAGCAGCTGCAGCAGGTCCGCAAGATGGGCCCGCTGCAGAACCTGATGGGCCTGATGCCCGGCGTCCCCAAGGAGCTGCGCAACAGCGAGGTCGACGAGAACCAGGTGAGCAAGGTCGAGGCCATCATCCGCTCCATGACCTCCGACGAGCGGGTCGAGCCCAACATCATCGACGGCTCCCGGCGCCTGCGGATCGCAAATGGCAGCGGCACGCAGACCGCCGACGTCAGCCAGCTCATCAAGCAGTTCCGTGAGATGCAGAAGCTGATGAAGCGCATGCCGGGCCTCTCGGGCAGCAAGGGTGTCCGGGGCGGCAAGAAGGGTCGCAAGGGCCGCAAGGGTGGCGGTCGGGTGACGCCCCCCGGTGGGGGCGGGCGAGCTACGGCGCGTCAGCCTTTCACGCTGCCGGGCCTGAACCAATAACCTCGCAACCCCTGACACGAAAGAAAGAAGAAGACGAGTGGCCGTCAAGCTCCGCCTGATGCGGATGGGTAAGAAGAAGCAACCGACCTACCGCGTGGTGGCGGCCGATTCCCGGTCGCCCCGTGACGGGCGATTCATCGAGATCGTGGGTGTGTACGACCCGCGGCCGGATCCCTCGGCGATCCGCATCGACAACGACAAGGCCGTGGACTGGCTCCGCAAGGGCGCTCAGCCCACCGAGTCGGTGCGCAAGCTGCTCGTGATCTCGGGCGCGTGGGAGACGTTCAGCGGCGAGGCCCCGTCCCGGCCGGCGGCCGCTCCGGCGCCCGCCGGAAAGGCGGCCGCCAAGTCAACGACGAAGAAGGCGGCTGCCACGTCCGAGGCGCCGGCCGAAGCCGAGGCGGGCGGGGCGCCGGAGATCGAGGCTGACGTCGATGCCGAGACCGATGCCGAGACTGATGCCGAGACTGAGCCCGGCGTCGAGCCCGAGACCGAGGCCGACGTCGCCGCCGACGAGAGTGCCGAGGAAGGCGCCGCCGAGGGCGAGCCGGAGGCTCGGTGAGCGACACCGCCGCCCCCCCGGAGGTGCCGACGGCCCGCGCCGTGCTCGAGCACCTGGTGCGCTCCCTGGTCGAGGATCGCGACGCGGTGCGCATCGACACCGAACGGGGCCGCCACCTGCCACGCCTCACCGTCCGGGTCGGGCCGTCCGACATGGGCCGAGTCATCGGCAAGCGGGGGCGAGTGGCCCAGGCGATCCGCACCGTGACCCGCGCGGCCGCCGCCCGCGACGGCAGCGACGTCGAGGTCGAGTTCGAGGACTGAGGGGGTTCCAGTGACGCCGGCCGGTGACCCGGGCGGTCGGGTGACACCCCTGCTCGAGATCGGCCGCGTGACCAGGCCCCATGGTCTGGGCGGCGAGGTGGTGGTCGACCTGACCACCGATCGCGTCGAGCGCCTCGCTCCAGGAACGGTCCTTGCCAGCGACGCCGGCGACTTGACCGTCGCCGCCGCTCGCCCGCACCAGCACCGCTGGATCGTGGCGTTCGAGGGTCACAGCGGTCGCGAGGCGGCCGACCGGTTGCGGGGCCTGGCCCTCAGGGCGGAGGCCCTGGACGATCCCGACGCGCTATGGGTGCACGACCTTGTCGGCAGTGAAGTCGTCACTGTCGGGGGCGACGTGGTGGGCACCTGCAACGCAGTGGTCGCCAACCCCGCGTCCGACCTGATCGAGCTCGACGGCGGCGCTCTGGTACCGGTCGTGTTCGTGGTCGAGCGAAGGCCCGGACAAGTGATCATCGACCCGCCCGAGGGCCTCCTCGAGCCCTGAGCGGGCCCGCCGAGATGCGCATCGACGTCTTCACCATCTTTCCCGGCCTGGTCGACCACTTCGCCGCCCATAGCCTGGTCGGCAAGGCCAGGGCCACGGGGACGCTCGACATCCGAGTCCACGACCTGCGGTCCTGTGCAACGGACCCCCATCGGTCGGTCGACGACGCGCCGTTCGGCGGCGGGGCCGGCATGGTTCTGACGCCCGAGCCGATCTTCGCCGCCGTCGAGGCCATCCGCCCGCCGCGGCCGCTGCTCTATCTCGGTCCCGCGGGCCGCCGGTTCGACCAGGCGGTGGCGCGGGAGCTCTCGAGTCTGGCGGGCGGGTTCAGCCTGCTGTGCGGCCGCTACGAGGGCATCGACGAGCGGGTGCGCGAGCACCTGTGCGACGGCGAGCTGTCGATCGGCGACGTCGTGCTCGCCGGCGGCGAGGTGGCCGCCATGGTGGTCATCGAGGCGGTGGGGCGCTTGGTCCCCGGCGTGATGGGCAACCGGGTCTCGGCCGAGGACGAGTCTTTCAGCGACGGACTGCTGGAGTACCCCCACTACACTCGCCCGGCCGTGTACCGGGGGTGGGAGGTGCCTGAGGTGTTGCGCTCGGGCGACCACGGACGGATCGCCCGGTGGCGTCGCGCCCGAGCGATCCGCAACACCCTCGACCGGCGCCCCGACCTCATCGAGTCACGAGGCGGCGTGACTCCCGAGGAGCGCTCGCTCCTGACCGAGTTCGGGCTGGACGACGAGCGTTCCGGCGCCTGATGTCCCCGCCGCGGTCGACCCGCTTGTGACTTTGTGTTCCGCTCACCAGCCCGGATAGCATCATCCGTCCGCCCGCACCTCCCAGGACGACGAAGGCGACCCCGCGATGAATCCCACCGATCTCGTCGACCAGACCAGCCTGCGCAACGACATCCCCGACTTCGCCCCCGGCGACACCCTCAAGGTCCACGTACGCGTGGTCGAGGGCTCCAAGGAGCGGGTCCAGGTGTTCCAGGGTGTCGTCATCGGCCGCTCGGGCTCCGGCATCCGCGAGACGTTCAAGGTGCGCAAGGTCAGCTACGGCGTCGGTGTCGAGCGCACGTTTCCGCTGCACACCCCCACCATCGCCAGGATCGAGGTCGTGAGCCGGGGCGATGTGCGCCGGGCCAAGCTGTACTACCTGCGCGACCGCATCGGTAAGGCCGCCAAGGTCCGCGAGAAGCGCGAAGCCTGAGCCCGACCGGATGGGAGGGCGGGGCCCGAGCGGCCCGGCGCGCAGCGCCGAGAGCGGGAAGGATGTGAGCCCGACCGGACCGCCGGTGGTTGGCACCGCCGGTAGGGTGCCCCTTCATGAGCGCCGAGGACCTCGAGCAGTACGAGGCGGACATCGAGCTCCAGCTCTACAAGGAGTACAAGGACCTGACGCCGATGTTCTCGTACGTCGTCGAGACCGATCGGCGCTCCTACCTGGCCAACCAGGTGCGCCAGACGGTCCGCAACGAGGGCGGGCGCACCTACATCGAGCTCGAGCTGCACGATGCCTGGGTGTGGGACATGTACCGCACGAGCCGGTTCGTCCAGTCGGTCAAGATCGTCACGTTCAAGGACGTGAACGTCGAGGAGCTCCCCTCCAAGGAGTTGTAGGTGGGCGGGAGTGACGGGCGCCGCCCCTACCGCCAGCGGTTGGGGGCGCGCGGCGAGGATCGGGCGGCCGACTGGTACCGCGCCGCTGGCTACGACGTGATCGCCCGCAACTGGCGATGTACCGACGGTGAGCTCGATCTCGTCGTCGCGCAGCCGGGCGAGCTGGTGTTCTGCGAGGTGAAGACCCGTGCCTCCGACCGGTTCGGTGTCCCGGCCGAGGCGGTGACGGCCGCCAAGCGACGACGCCTGCGGACGCTGGCGGCGAGGTTCTTGGCCGAGCACGAGCCGGCCGACGGTTCGGCCTCTCGGAGCATCCGCTTCGATGTGGTGGCCGTGACCGGATCGACGGTCGACGTGATCGAGGCGGCGTTCTGACGGGTGCTTTTCAGCCCGCCAGGGCCCAGATGACCAGAGCGGCGCACACGACCAGTGCCGCCGCCACCATCACGTAGTCGGCGGGCGAGCGGCGGGTCCGGCGAAACGGGTTGAAGCCCACCGGCTCAGTATCGTGCCCGAGATGGCCCACGTGCAGGCCGAGCGCGGCCAGGGCATCGTCACGGTGACGCTGCGCCTTCGACGGTTTCACATGCCATGAATCATCTTTCGTTCCATGGCCTGACATCACCGTAAGTGTCACACCCTTCGGGTATGGTATGAGCACGCTCCGGTCGTAGGGCCGAGCCGGGTCGAGGGCCCCCGGGTGGCGTCCTCCCTGCGATCCACCGTTCCTCAGGAGGCCCCGCTCGTGCTCGCTTCCGTCGCGTCGGCGACCCTGCTCGGCGTCGAGGGCCGGCCCGTTCGGGTCGAGGTTCACGTGTCCAAGGGTTTGCCCGGGTTCACCGTGGTCGGGCTTCCAGACACGACGTGCCGCGAGGCGCGCGACCGCGTCCGGGCCGCGCTCATGTCCAGCCGGTTGGCGTGGCCCAACGCCCGGGTGACGGTCAACCTGGCGCCGCCGGGTCTGCGCAAGGTCGGCGCCGGCCTCGATCTCGCCATCGCCGTGGGTCTGCTGGTGGCGAGCGAGCAGCTGCCTCCGAGCTCGTGCGAGGCGCGCGCCTTCGTGGGCGAGCTGGGCCTCGACGGCTCGGTGCGGGCGGTGCCCGGAGCGTTGCCACTGATCGACGCGCTCGCCGATCCCGAGGTCGTCGTGCCGGCCGGGTGCACCGTGGAGGCCCAACTCATCGCGCGGCACGTGATCCGCCCCGTGGGCCGCCTCGAGGAGCTGGTGAACGCGCTCGTCGGTCGGGAGCCTTGGCCCGACCCGCCCGAGCCCGTGGTGTTGCCGCCGCCGGTGCCCGGCCCCGACCTTGCCGACGTGCGGGGCCAGCCCGCGGCCCGGTTCGCGCTCGAAGTCGCCGCCGCGGGCGGGCACCACCTACTCCTCGTCGGCCCGCCGGGGGCGGGCAAGACGATGCTCGCCCGCCGGCTGGTCGGGTTGCTTCCCGACCTCAACCCCGGCCAGGCGCTCGAGACCACCTGCATCCATTCGGCCGCCGGGCAACCGCTGCCCGCCGAAGGACTCATCCGTCGCCCACCGCTCCGGGCACCGCACCACGGGGCGTCTGCGGTCTCGCTGGTCGGTGGCGGTTCGGGGTCCATGCAACCAGGCGAGATCTCGTTGGCCCATCGGAGCGTGCGCTAGTGTTACCACATGCCTGGGGTAGGTGTCTACGCCCGCATAAGCGACGACAGGGCCGGCTCCGGTCTCGGCGTGGCACGCCAACAAGGCGACTGCGAGGCCCTAGCGAAAGCGCGGGGCTGGGACGTCGTCGAGACCTACGTCGACAACGACATCTCCGCATACCGCGGCAAGGCGCGACCTGGCTACGGGCGCTTGCTCACCGATCTGTCCACGGGCCGGATTGGCGGAGTCGTCGCCTGGCACCCCGACAGGCTGCACCGGTCACCCATCGAGCTCGAGGCATTCATCGACGCCGTCGAGGCGACCGGCGCGGTCGTTGCCACGGTGCAGGCGGGTGACGTCGACCTGTCGACACCTAGCGGCCGCATGGTGGCCCGCATCGTTGGCGCTGTGGCCCGCCACGAATCCGAACACAAGGCCGAACGCCAGAAGCGCAAGCACCTCGAGCTCGCGCAAGCCGGCAAGCCCGCCGGTGGCGGACACCGACCGTTCGGGTTCGAGGCGGATCGGGTTACCGTCCGCGACGACGAGGCCGAGATCGTCCGCGACATGGCGACACGTGTCGCGGCGGGGGAGTCTCTCCGTGGCGTGGTCGTCGAACTCAATGCCCGCGGCATCACCACGCCGACCGGTAAGGCGTGGCGGCAGTACAGCGCCCGCCGGATGCTCCTGTCGCCGCGGATCGCCGGTATGCGGGAACACCGCGGTCAGCCGGTGGCCGAAGCCTCATGGCCGGCGATCGTCGACCGTGGCACCTGGGAGGCGTGCCGGCGGGTCCTGCTAGACCCTGCCAGGGTGACCAACCGGACGGCGCGGTCCTATCTGTTGAAGGGCATCGCCCGCTGCGGACTCTGCGACGCACGCCTCGTCGCCCGACCCCGGTCCGACAAGGCCCGCTGCTACGTGTGCTCCACCGGGCCCGGCTTCAAAGGCTGCGGCAAGATCCGCGTCCTCGCCGAACCCCTCGAGGACCTAGCGGTCGACATGGTGCTCGCAGCCATCGACGGCCCCGGACTCGCTAGGGCACGTGAG
>DASSDL010000129.1:0-12429 GCA_035697145.1 Acidimicrobiales bacterium | reverse complement strand
CCCCCACACCCACTTCGAAGCCCAGGTGTATGTCCTCACCAAAGAAGAAGGTGGCCGCCACAAGCCGTTCTTCACCAACTACCGGCCCCAGTTCTACTTCCGGACCACCGACGTCACCGGCACCATCGAACTCCCCGACGGCGTCGAGATGTGCATGCCCGGCGACAACACCACCATCACCGTCGAACTCATCGCCCCCATCGCCATGGACGAAGGACTCCTCTTCGCCATCCGCGAAGGCGGCCGCACCGTCGGCTCCGGGAGGGTGACGAAGATCCTGAAGTGATGCGTTCTGTCAGCGCTCACGCGCGATATTGGGCGTGAGCGCTGACAGCACCGCCTGTGGCGGATCCGGCGCCCACCCGGTAGCGTGAGTCGTCCGCCCTTTGGCGGGTCGTTCCTTGACAAGCGAGCGTGAGATGGCTGAGAAGCAGAAGATCCGTATCCGCCTGAAGGCATACGACCACGAGGTCATCGACCAGTCGACGAAGAAGATCGTCGAGACCGTTCTGCGTACCCAGGCGACGATCCGGGGGCCGATCCCGTTGCCCACCGAGAAGCACCGCTACACGGTCATCCGCTCGCCACACAAGGACAAGGACAGCCGCGAGCACTTCGAGATGCGCGTCCACAAGCGGCTGCTCGACATCCTGGAGCCCAGCCCCAAGACCGTCGACTCGCTGCAGCGCATCGAGCTGCCGGCCGGCGTCGACATCGAGATCAAGATCCAGCAGGCGTAGCGCGGAAACCTGCCGCGGGATTGGTTGCCACCGCCACCAAACCGCGGCAAGAACTCAGGCGGGCCGATCGGACGGATGTGTCGCCCGGGCCGGTTCCCGGCCCGGGCGACACGCCGTGCTGTCGTTCTGTGGGGTCAGCTAGCTGAAGCTGACCCGATCCTCATGGGGCACGTTCACCGCCGGCCGCACCGTCGAGGCTGGTACACACGTCGTGCCACCGTCGGGCGACGTCCCACATACGAGTAATCGAACGCGGCCTCGATCTCGAAGCGGGCCCCGAGCATGAGCGCGGCCGCCGGGACCACGCGCGACCATAGAGCACATCGATCAGCAGTGCTAGCGATCGTGATGCGAATCGCCCGGCACGAACCCCGTCTACCAGGCAGAACGCCCAGATGGGGTCGCGCCAACGGAGCGCGCGCGGGGGGCGACCGGGCCCCAGCTCGGCCGGCGCTACTCGAGATCCTCGTCGCGCAGGTTGGACGAGATCCCGGCCTCGACGTCGAGCTCGGGGCCGTCGTCGGGGCTCAGGAACCAGGGTTCGCCCGACTCGGCGGCGCGGCGCTCGTCGGCCAGGTGCTCGAACGGGTCTCGGTTCTTGGTGCTGTCGTGCTTCCGCCGTCCGAAAGCCATGCGCGCCGAGGCTAGTGGACCCTCGACGGCGTCCCGGGCGGCATTGCCACATCGCCCGTTCGCCCAGGTTGGACCCGGTAGGGGGACGTGGCTATAGTTACCCGGCCCTCCGCAGAGCCGCCGTTCGGCTCGCGCAGGACATGTCCCTGTCCCAACTGACGTCCGTGCAGGCCCGCGTCGTCGGGAACCGCGCGGCACAACAGACAGACGCGCTCCGCCGGGGGACTCCCGAGCGGAGCGTTCGCGTGACAAGCCACAGAAAGACGCGCACCCCATGGCCACAAGAGCGATCGTCGGCGAAAAGGTCGGCATGACGCAGGTCTGGGACGACCACAACCGTGTCGTCCCGGTCACCGTCCTGCGCGTGCGGCCGTGCCGCGTGGTCCAGGTCAAGACGCACGAGCGCGACGGGTACAGCGCGCTCCAGGTGACCTTCGGACAGAAGAAGGCATCCAAGCTCACCAAGCCCATCGCCGGCCAGTTCGAGCGGGCGGGGGTCGAGCCCGGGGTCAAGCTGGTCGAGCTGCGCCTCGACGACGTCAGCGAATACGAGGTCGGGCAGGAGATCGGCGTCGACCTGCTTTCGCAGGGCGAGCTGGTCGACGTGACCTCGGTCAGCAAGGGCAAGGGAACCTCGGGCGTGATGAAGCGCCACGGGTTCGGCGGCCTCGGTGCCAGCCACGGCACGCACCGTGTGCACCGCGCCCCTGGCTCGATCGGTGGGGCGGCCACGCCCTCCCGAGTCTTTCGGGGCACCCGGATGGCGGGTCGCTCCGGCGGCCAGAAGACCACAACTCTCAATCTCACGGTCGTCGAGGCCGATGCCGAGCGCGATCTGTTGCTGGTCAAGGGCTCCGTTCCCGGGCCCAAGGGTTCCGTCGTCCTCGTCCGAGACGCAGCCAAGGCCGACGCCAAGGGCAAGGGGCACTGAAGTGCGAGCGAAGCGAGTACTGCAGGCCCACGGCGCGAGCGCCAGCTCGCCCGTTGGCGATGGGTGTGGGGCGCAGCTCCACAGGAGACGCTGATATGGCCACTCTCGAGCTCACCAAGCCCACCGGGCGGGCCTCCGGTTCCGTAGACCTCGACGACGCCCTGTTCGGCGTGGAACCCAACATCCCGGTCATGCACCAGGTGGTGACCGCCCAGCTCGCGGCCCGCCGGGCTGGCACCCAGTCGACCAAGACGCGGGCGGAGGTGCGGGGCGGCGGCGCCAAGCCGTGGCGCCAGAAAGGCACCGGCCGGTCCCGCCAGGGTTCGATCCGGTCACCGCAGTGGCGGGGCGGCGGCGTGGCCCTCGGGCCCAAGCCCCGGAGCTACGCCCAGCGGACCCCCCGCAAGATGATCCGCCTGGCGCTGGCGTCGGCGCTGTCCGACCGCATCGCCGACGACAAGGTCAAGGTGCTCGACGACTGGGGCATCGACACGCCCAGCACCAAGCGGGCGGTCGAGATCCTGTCGTCGATCAAGGTCGACGGCCGGGTGCTGGTCGTGCTGACCCGCGACGACGAGGCCGCCTGGAAGAGCCTGCGCAACCTGCCCGACGTCCACGTCCTGTCCACCGGTGAGCTCAACGCCTACGACGTGCTCGTGAGCGACTGGGTGGTGTTCACGCAGGCCTCGCTTCCGCCCGCTCGTGGCAGCGCTGCCACAGCCATCACCGAGCCCGAGCCGGGAGTGCGAGGCGTTGAAGGCGGCGAGGGAGGCGCCGGCGAAGCCGGCGCTTCGACCGAGGCAGAAGAACGAGAGGCACAATGAACGCCAGGGACATCATCGTCTCCCCCGTCGTGAGCGAGAAGTCGTACGCCCTCACGGAGGACGGCGTCTACACGTTCACCGTCCATCCCGACGCCTCCAAGCCGCAGATCCGCGAGGCCGTGCAAGAGATCTTCGGCGTCAAGGTGGCCAAGGTGAACACCCTCAACCGGCCCGGCAAGCGCAAGCGCAACCGGCGCACGTTCACGTACGGCCGGCGTCCCGACACCAAGCGAGCGATCGTCACCCTCATCGAGGGCGACTCGATCGACCTCTTCCAGGACTGAGGCTCAGCGATGGCACTCCGCAAGCGCAAGCCCACCAGCCCCGGCCGCCGGTTCCAGACGGTCGCCGACTTCGCCGAGCTCACCCGCGGCCGCCCCGAGCGGTCGCTGGTGGACCGCAAGCCGGCCACTGGCGGGCGCAACGTCCACGGCCGCAAGACTGCCCGCCACCGCGGTGGCGGCCACAAGCAGCGGTACCGAGTTATCGACTTCCGCCGCAACAAGGACGGCGTGCCCGCCAAGGTTGCGGCCATCGAGTACGACCCCAATCGGTCGTGCCGCATCGCATTGCTGCACTATCTCGACGGCGAGAAGCGCTACATCCTGGCGCCCCGCGACGTCGGCGTCGGCGACCTGCTGCAGTCGGGCCAGGGCTCCGAGATCCGTCCCGGTAACGCCCTGCCGCTGCGCTACATCCCCGTGGGTACCACCGTGCACAACGTCGAGCTAAGGCCCGGCGCCGGGGGCAAGATGGCTCGCTCGGCCGGGTCGTCGGTGGTCCTGTTGGCGAAGGAGGGCGCCTACGCCACCCTGCGCCTGCCGTCGACCGAGATGCGGCGGGTGCCGATCGACTGCCGAGCGACCGTCGGCGAGGTCGGCAACCCCGAGCACGAGCTTGTCAAGGTGGGCAAGGCCGGACGTAACCGCTGGAAGGGCGTGCGTCCGCAGACCCGCGGCGTGGCCATGAACCCTGTCGACCACCCGCTCGGTGGCGGCGAGGGCAAGTCCTCGGGTGGACGCCATCCGGTGTCGCCGTGGGGCCAGACCGAGGGCCGCACGCGCCAGAAGAACAAGCAGTCCGACAAGCTCATCGTGCGCCGCCGCCGTACCCGCGGCGCGCGGAGGTAACCCTCATGCCGCGTTCTCTGAAGAAGGGCCCCTTCGTCGACGACCACCTGCTCCGCAAGGTCGACGAGCTCAACGCCAAGGGCGAGAAGAAGGTCATCAAGACCTGGTCGCGCCGGTCGACGATCATCCCCGACATGGTCGGCCACACCGTGGCCGTCCACGACGGCCGCAAGCACGTGCCCGTGTACGTCACCGAGTCGATGGTCGGGCACAAGCTCGGCGAGTTCGCTCCCACCCGCACGTTCCGGTACCACGCTGGCCAGGAGCGCACGGCCCGGGGGAGGCGCTGAGCCATGGCAGTCACCTCGGTCGGCACCAAGACCAACGAGCGGCCCGGCACCCGCGCCCAGATGCGCTTCGCCCGGTTCTCGGCGTCCAAGGCCCGCGCCGTGCTCGACCTCGTCCGGGGTCTGCCGGTCAACGAGGCGGCGGAGGTGTTGCAGTTCACCGAGCGGGGCTCGAGCGTCGTGATCTCCAAGGTGCTCGCCTCGGCCATCGCCAACGCCGAGCACAACGACGAGCTCGACGGCGACACCCTGTACGTCGCGGCCTGCTACGCCGACGAAGGCCCGACGCTCAAGCGCTGGCGCCCACGGGCCCGGGGCCGGGCCACGCGCATCCGCAAACGCACCTGCCACATCACGATCATCGTCGCCCCCATGCCCGACGAGATGGCCGCCCGGGTCGAGGCCCGGCAGGCCGCGGGCACTGCCGCCCCCACGGGTCGGCGCCGTGGACGTCGAGCGCAGGAGTCCCGCCGGGCCCGCGTCGCCCGCAGCCGCGGCGAGACGGTGGCCGAAGAGCCGACGGAGGAGCAGGAGCTCGCCGAAGAAGCGCCGGAGGCCGAAACCGACGAGACCACCGAGGCGGGTGGCGAGCCCACCGACGAGATGGTCGAGGAGGCCGAGGAGACCGCAGAGGAGGCCAACGAGGCCGAAGCGGCAGCCGAGCCGGGCGCTGACGAGGCGGCGGACGGCGACGAGGCAGAAGAGCTCGACGAAACCGATTTTCCCCAAGACGACGAGAGCACCGACGAACGAGGCGTTGAAGGCGCCGAGGGAGGCGTCGCCGAAGGCGACGCTTCGACCGAGGCAAAGGACGAGAAGTAATGGGTCAAAAAGTCAACCCCTACGGCTTCCGGCTCGGCGTCACCACCGACTGGAAGTCGCGCTGGTTCGCCGACCGCGACGAGTACAGCGACAACGTCATCCAGGACTGGAAGATCCGGGACTACCTGATGAGCGAGCTGCCCCACGCCGCCATCAGCCGGGTCGAGATCGAGCGCACCCGCGATCGCCTGCGGATCGACGTCCACACCGCCCGCCCTGGCATCGTCATCGGGCGCCGGGGCAGCGAGGCCGACCGGCTGCGCGCGGGCTTGGCCAAGATCACCGGCAACCCTAAGGTGCAGCTCAACATCCAGGAGATCAAGCAGCCCGAGCTCGACGCCGCCCTCATCGCCCAGGGCGTGGCCGACCAGCTGTCCGCCCGGGTCGCGTTCCGCCGCGCCATGAAGCGGGCCGTGCAGAACGCCCAGAAGGCGGGCGCGCAGGGCATCCAGGTGCAGTGCTCCGGGCGCCTGGGCGGCTCCGAGATGGCGCGCACCGAGAGCTACCTCGAGGGCCGGGTGCCGCGGCACACCCTGCGCGCCGACATCGACTACGGCTTCCGCGAGGCCCGCACCACGGCCGGCCGCATCGGCGTGAAGGTGTGGCTCTACAAGGGCGATGTGCTGCCCTACAAGTCGCAGAGCGAGGACAAGATCTCCCGCGAGGCGGCCATGGCCGTGGGCGAGACGTCTGGCGCGGGCGCTCCGGCCGGTGCCGGCCGCCGGGTCGTGTCGTCGGCCGCGGGACGCCGCCGCCCCGCCGAGGTTGCCGAGGCCCAGGAGCCGGCCGAGCACGAGCCGCTCATCAAGGAAGCCGATCCCGAGCTCGAGCGGCTGCTGGCCGAGGAGGAAGAGATCGAGCGCCGGGTGCACGACCACCACGAGACGCCCCACTTCCGTCCGGGAGACGAGTAAATGTTGATGCCGCGCAAGGTCGCGCACCGCAAGCACCACCGCGGTCGGATGACCGGTGTCGCCAAGGGCGGCACCGAGGTCAACTTCGGCGAGTTCGGCATCCAGGCGCTCGAGCCCGGATGGATCACCGCCCGCCAGATCGAGGCCGCCCGTATCGCCATGACGCGGCACATCAAGCGGGGTGGCAAGGTCTGGATCAACGTCTTCCCCGACAAGCCGGTCACGCAGAAGCCGGCCGAGACCCGCATGGGTTCGGGCAAGGGCAACCCCGAGCGCTGGGTGGCCGTGGTCAAGCCGGGGCGGGTGCTGTTCGAGCTCTCCTACCCCGACGCCGCCGTCGCCCGTGCCGCAATCGAGCGGGCCATCCAGAAGCTGCCGATCAAGGCCCGCTTCGTCACCAAGGAGGAGGCGCTGTAATGGCCAAGCAGAGCTTCCACGACCTCGACGACGGCAGCCTCATCGACCGCGTGCGTGAGACCAAGGACGAGCTGTTCAAGCTGCGCTTCCAGCTCGCGACCGGACAGCTGAGCAACTACGCCCGCATCGGCCAGGTGCGCAAGGACATCGCCCGGCTCGAGACCGAGCTCCGGGCCCGTGAGATCAGCGCCGCCGAGGCCCTTCAAGAGGAGACCGCGTGATGGCCGAGGCCACCGCAACCACCGAGGCCCGCGGAGCGCGCAAGGTACGTGAGGGCGTCGTCGCCTCCACCGCCATGGACAAGACCGCCGTCGTCGTCGTGACCACCCGCAAGCCCCACCCGCTGTACCGCAAGACGATGGTCCGGACCAGCCGGCTCTATGCGCACGACGAGAACAACGAGCTGCGCGTGGGTGACCGCGTCCGCATCGCCGAGACCCGGCCGCTGTCGAAGCAGAAGCGTTGGCGGCTGGTCGAGATCCTGGAGCGCGCAAAGTGATACAGCAAGAGTCGCGACTCAAGGTCGCCGACAACAGCGGCGCCAAGGAGGTGCTCGTCATCAAGGTGCTCGGTGGCTCCCGCCGCCGCTACGCCTCGATCGGCGACATCTTCGTGGCCACCGTGAAGGACGCCATCCCCGGCGCCGCCGTCCGCAAGGGCGACGTCGTGCGCTGCGTGGTCGTCCGCACCAACAAGGAACGCCGCCGCCCCGACGGCAGCTACATCCGCTTCGACGAGAACGCCGCCGTGCTCATCACCCCCGAGCGCAACCCCCGCGGCACGCGCATCTTCGGTCCCGTGGGCCGCGAGTTACGGGAGAAGCGGTTCATGAAGATCGTCTCCCTCGCACCCGAGGTCCTGTGATGGCAGGTCTGAAGATTCGCAAGGGCGACCGGGTCCGTGTGCTCACCGGCAAGGACCGCGGCAAGGAGGGCGAGGTCATGCGCGCCATCCCCGCGGCCGGCAAGGTGATCGTCGACGGGGTCAACCTCGCCCGCAAGCACCAACGCCCCACCCGGGCCACCCAGCAAGGCGGGATCATCGACAGGGACATGCCCCTGCCGGTGTCCAACGTCGCCCTGGTGTGCCCGTCGTGTGGCAAGCCGACGCGGGTTGGCTACAAGGTCGACGCCTCGGGCCAGAAGGTCAGGGTCTGCAAGCGCTGCGGAGGTGAGATCTCGTGACAACCGCAACGACCACGACCGAGCGTCAGGAGCCGCGGCTCAAGGTCCGCTACAAGGAGACGCTGCGTGGGGAGCTGCAGCGCGAGCTGGGCTTGGGCAACATCATGCAGGTACCGCGCCTCGAGAAGATCGTCGTGAACATGGGCGTCGGTGCCGCCACGGCGCAGGCCTCGCTGCTCGAGGGAGCGCAACGCGACCTCACCGTGATCACCGGACAGAAGCCGCTGGTCACCCGGGCCCGCAAGTCGATCGCGGGCTTCAAGCTGCGCGAGGGCAACGCCATCGGCGCCAAGGTCACGCTGCGGGGCGACCGCATGTGGGAGTTCCTCGATCGGCTCATCTCGATCGCCATCCCCCGCATCCGCGACTTCCGCGGCCTCAACCCCCGAAGCTTCGACGGTCATGGCGACTACACGTTCGGCCTGACCGAGCAGCTCGTCTTCCCCGAGATCGACTACGACAGCATCGACCAGCCCCGTGGCATGGACATCAGCATCGTGACCACGGCGACCACGGACGCCGAGGGAAGGGCGCTCCTGTTGGCCATGGGTTTCCCGTTCCGACGCGAAGGTCAATAAGCAATGGCGAAGAAAGCGCTCATAAACAAGCAGCAGCGCAAGCCCAAGTTCAAGGTGCGCGCGTACACCCGGTGCCGCCGGTGCGGGCGGCCGCGCTCGGTCTTCCGCAAGTTCGGCCTGTGCCGGGTGTGCCTGCGCGAGCTGGCGCACGCAGGCGAGCTGCCCGGTGTGACCAAGGCGAGCTGGTGAGGGGAGGCGACGACACATGACGATGACCGACCCCATCGCCGACATGCTCACCCGCATCCGCAACGCCAACATCGCGATGCACGACGAGGTGCGCATGCCGTCCTCCAAGCTCAAGGAGGCGCTTGCTGACGTGCTCGAACGGGAGGGTTACATCGATGGCTTCGCCGTCGAGGAGGCCCCCGACCGACCGGGCCGCACGCTCCAGGTCAGGATGAAGTACAGCCCCGAGCGCGCCCGCACGATCTCCGGCATCCGCCGGGTGTCGAAGCCGGGCCTGCGCGTCTACTCCAAGTCCAACGAGGTGCCCCGCGTCCTCGGCGGGCTCGGGGTGGCGGTGCTGTCGACCAGCCAGGGACTGCTGTCCGACCGCGAGGCGCGCAAGCGCCGGGTCGGCGGTGAGGTCCTGTGCTTCGTCTGGTGAGATCAGAGGCGGATTGACATGTCCCGAATCGGCAAGGCACCGATCCCCGTGCCCAGCGGCGTCGACGTGACGATCTCCGACCGTCACATCACCGTGAAGGGCCCGAAGGGTGCGCTCGAGCGCGACATCCCCGGCACCATCACGGTCCGGCAGGAGGGCGACACGCTGGTGGTCGAGCGACCCGACGACGAGCGCGAGAACCGCGCCATGCACGGCCTCGTGCGCTCGCTGGTCAACAACATGGTCGTGGGCGTCACGCAGGGCTTCACCAAGGAGCTCGAGATCGTGGGCGTCGGCTATCGGGCCGCCTCCCGGGGACCGGCCGCGATCGAGCTCGCCCTCGGTTTCAGCCACCCGGTGAACGTCCAGGCTCCCGACGGCATCACCTTCGAGGTGCCGGCCCCCAACCGCATCGTTGTGAGCGGCATCGACAAGGAGTCGGTCGGCCAGGTGGCCGCCGACATCCGGGCGTGGCGCAAGCCCGAGCCCTACAAGGGCAAGGGCGTGCGCTATGCCGGCGAGTACGTCCAGCGCAAGGCCGGCAAGGCCGGGAAGTAGCGCATAGGATCAAAGATGGACAACGCCAAGTACAAGCGAGACGCCCGCATCAAGCGGCACGCCCGGGTGCGCAAGCACGTGCGGGGCACCGCCGAGCGGCCGCGCCTGGCCGTCTTCCGCTCCAACAAGCACATGTCAGCCCAGGTCATCGACGACCGCGCCGGCCGCACCCTGGTGGCGGCGTCGACGCTCGAGCGCGACCTGCAGAGCGGCGGCACGTCCAGCAAGGACGCCGCCAAGCGGGTCGGCCAGCTCGTGGCCCAGCGCGCCCGCGAGGCGGGCGTCGAGCGGGTGGTGTTCGATCGAGGCGGCTTCCTCTACCACGGCCGGGTCGCGGCCGTGGCCGAGGCGGCGCGCGAAGCAGGACTGGAGTTCTGATGCCCAACGGATCCGGCAACCGCGGCCCCCGTCCCCCCCGCGAGCGCGAGCCGCGCGAGAACCCGCGGGCCTCGGGCGACGCCACGCTGCACGAGTCCCGCGTCATCAACATCAACCGCGTGGCCAAGGTGGTCAAGGGCGGCCGGCGGTTCTCGTTCACCGCGCTGGTCGTGATCGGCGACGGCAACGGCCGCGTCGGCCTCGGTTACGGCAAGGCCAAGGAGGTGCCCCTCGCCATCCAGAAGGGCACCGAGGAGGCCCGCAAGAGCCTCTTCAAGGTGCCCCTGGCGGGCACCACCATCGTGCACCCCGTGATCGGCGAGACCGGTGCCGGCCGCGTGCTCATCAAGCCCGCCGCCCCCGGTACCGGCGTCATCGCCGGTGGTGCCGCCCGGGCCATCCTCGAGGAGGCTGGCATCAAGGACGTGTTGTGCAAGTCGCTGGGCTCGTCCAACCACATCAACGTGGCCCGAGCCACGATCGCCGGCCTCAAGGCGCTCAAGCGCCCCGACGAGGTCGCCCGGCTGCGGGGCAAGTCGCCCGACGAGCTGTTCCCCGCTGCCCTGGTCAGCGCCTACCGCGAGAGCGAACGGGCCCGCACCGAGCAGGCCGAGGTGGGGGCGCGCTGATGCCCGACCTCGTCGTGACGCAGGTCCGGTCGTCGATCGGTGCCAAACCCAAGCACCGGGGCACCCTGCGGGCCCTGGGGCTGGGCCGCATCGGCAAGTCGAACACGCTGCCCGATCGTCCCGAGATCCGGGGGATGATCGCAAAGGTCCCCCACATGATCACGGTCGACGAGGAGGCGGAGGCGACGCCGGCGAAGAAGGCGCCGGCGAAGGCCCCCGCGAAGGAGGCCCCCGCGAAGAAGGCGACCGCGAAGGAGGCCCCCGCGCAGAAGGCGACCGCGCAGAAGGCGACCGCGAAGAAGACGACCGCGAAGAAGGCGACCGCCAAGAAGACGACCGCCAAGAAGACGACCGCCAAGAAGGCCACGCCAGCGCAGGCCAAGGCCGTCGCGAAGCGAACTGCGACCAGGCGAGGCGTTGGAGACGCCGAGGGAGGCGACGCCGACGGCAGCGCTTCGACCGAGGCAAAGGAACGAGAGCAATGACGATCAAGGTGCACGACCTCAAGCCTGCGCCGGGCTCGACCAAGAGCCGCAAGCGCGTCGGGCGCGGCATCGCCGGCAAGGGCGGCAAGACGGCCGGCCGAGGCCACAAGGGCCAGAAGGCCCGCAACACCGTGCCCACCAACTTCGAGGGCGGCCAGATGCCGCTGCACATGCGGGTGCCCAAGCTGAAGGGGTTCAACAACCCGTTCCGTGTCGAGTACCAGGCCATCAACCTCGACACCATCCAAGCGTCCGACCTCGACGAGGTCACGCCTGAGTCGCTGCACGACAAGGGCCTGACCCACAAGGGCACCCTGGTCAAGGTGTTGGGTCGCGGCGAGCTGACCCGGAAGGTCAGGGTCAAGGCCCACGCGTTCTCCAAGTCCGCCGAGCAGGCCATCCGCGACGCGGGCGGCAGCGTCGAAGTGCTTCCGAAGCCCTGGGGCGACCGTCGCCCGCCCGCCAAGGGCAACCAGTTCGCCAACCGGTAGTCCGTCAGAGGGGAGGGTAGAGCCTTCCCACCCCGCACCCGATCAACCGTCGTTCCCGTTAGCTTGCCCGTATCCACCGATTACGTCCGGCTCGTGCCGACGAACCACACTGGCGTACCCGGCACCGCTGAGCCCGCTGCGCTCGGCTGACATCGCCCAAGGGGAGAACTGACCGTGCTGTCCAGCCTGTGGAACATGTTCAGGGTCGCTGACCTGCGGAACAAGATCGTGTTCACGCTGGCCATCATCGCCCTGTACCGCTTCGGGTCGTTCGTGCCGGCCCCTGGCATCGACATCGATGCCGTCGATCAGCTGCGGCGCCAAGCCGAGGACTCGGGCGGGATCCTGGCGTACCTACAGCTGTTCTCGGGCCAAGGGCTCACCAACTTCGCGGTGTTCGCCCTGGGGATCATGCCCTACATCACGAGCTCGATCATCATGCAGATCCTCACGGTGGTGATCCCCAAGCTCGAGGAGTGGCAGCAACAGGGCGCGATCGGCCAGCGAAAGATCACGCAGTGGACCCGCTACCTCACGATCTCCATCGCCATCCTGCAGTCGACGGCACTGGCGTTCCTGTTCCACAACGGCGGCGGCGGCCTGTTGGGCGGCGGGGGCAACCCCACCGGGATCGACGTCCTGCCCGACTTCACGGCGCCCAATGTGCTGCTGGTGGTGATCGTGCTCACGGCCGGCACCGCGCTCCTCATGTGGATGGGCGAGCTGATCACCCAGCGCGGCATCGGCAACGGCATGTCGCTGCTCATCTTCGCGAGTGTGGTGTCGAGCATCCCTTCCCAGTTCGCGCAGATCAATGC
>DASSDL010000128.1:0-9860 GCA_035697145.1 Acidimicrobiales bacterium | reverse complement strand
CTGGAGCTCGCGACGCAGGTCGAACCGGCTGGCCAGCACCGACTTGGTGTTGCAGAACGCCCGTAGTCCCTCGACGCCGTGGATGCGGCCTATGCCCGACTCCTTCACCCCGCCGAATGGCAGGCCGGCAACGGCGTAGCTCACCATGCAGTCGTTGATGCAGACATTGCCGGCCTCGATGGCCCGGGCGATCTGCTCGGCCCGCTGGTCGTCGGCCGACCACACCGAGCTGTTGAGGCCGTAGCGGGAGTCGTTGGCCAGGCGCACGGCCTCCTCGTCGTCGCGCACCCGCATGATCGGCAGGACCGGCCCGAACGTCTCGTCCCGCATGACGTCCATCGAATGGTCGACGTCGACCAGAACCGTCGGCTCGTACCACAGCCCAGCACGGCCCGGGACGCGGCGACCGCCGGTGAGGATCTTGGCGCCCTTGGACTCAGCGTCGGCAACGTGACGCTCGACGGTGTCGACCTGGGGGCCGAAGCTCATGGACCCGATGTCGTGCCCGGGTCCGCGGCCCTGTCGGACCGCCTTGGTCCGGTCCACCACCAGGTCGACGAAGCGGTCGTAGACGGCGTCCTCGACATAAACCCGCTCGACCGACATGCAGGTCTGGCCGGCGTTCATGAACGCGCCCCACACCGCCCCGGAGGCCGCCCGCTCGATGTCGGCGTCGTCGCAGACGATCATCGGGTCCTTGCCACCCAACTCCAGGAGCACGGGCGTGAGGGTCTCGGCCGCCGCCGCCATCACCAGCTTGCCGGTGCGCACCGAGCCGGTGAACGCGACCTTCTGCACGCCGGCGCGGACCAGGGCGTCGCCGGTGCGGCCGCCCCCGGTGACAACCTGGACGATGTCCGGATGGGGGCCGGCCTCGGCGAACAGCTTGCCGATCTCGAGGCCGACCAGGGGGGTGACCTCGGAGGGCTTGAGCACCACGGTGTTGCCCGCCAGCAGCGCCGACACCACCGGCGTCATGGCCAACGTGAGCGGATAGTTCCACGGCGAGATCACGCCCACCACGCCCATCGGCTCGTAGCTGCGCCAGGCCCGCTTCTGCGGCAGGAGCGAGCCCACCGGCACCTTCTCGGAGCGCAGCGCCTTGGCGCCGTGCTTGCGGTAGTGCTCGATCAGCTCGCACGTGGCCAGCACCTCGGCACTGAGGGCCTCGGGCTCGAGCTTGCCGGTCTCGCTGCAGATGACGTCGACGACCTGGTCGATCCGGTCGATCAGCAGGTCCCGCACCGCAAGCACGTGGTCGAGGCGCTGCTCGAAGCCCAGGCCGCTCCACGCTCCGAACGCCTCGCGAGCCCGGGACACCGCCGCCGCCACCTCCGCGGGCCCGTGCTCGGGAAGGTGCGCGAGCACCTCGCCCGTGCGGGGGTCGAGCGTCTCGAAGCCGGGCTCTACGTCAGTTACCAATCCACTCCTTGAGCCGTCCGACCAGGGCGGGCACGTCGCCGCCGATCGGTGTCACGTTGAGCACCGTGACGCCCGTGTCCTTGTAGGCGGCGATCCGGTCGCGGACGTAGCCGTCGGGACCGCAGATGGTGGCGGCCTCGAGCAGGCCGGGCGGGACGGCCGCGGCGGCCTCGTCCTTCTGGCCATCGAGGTAGAGGTCCTGGATCTTCTCGGCCTCGGCCTCGTAGCCGAACCGCCGGGCCAGGTCGTTGTAGAAGTTGCGGCCCTTGGCGCCCATGCCCCCGACGTAGAGGGCCAGCATGGGCCGGGCGAGGTCGCGCAGGCCGGCCGCATCGTCACCCACGGCGAGCAGGCCTCCGGCCACGATCTCGAGTGGTCCCAGCCCGGGTTGCCGCTTCGCGGCACCCGCGGCCAGGTCGGGTCCCCACACCTCATCGACCCGCTCGGGCAGGTAGAAGATCGGCAGCCAGCCGTCGGCGATCTCGGCAGTCATCTGCACGTTGCGGGGACCGAGCGACGCCACGTAGATGGGGACGCGCTCCCGCACCGGCGTGGGGATCAACTTGAGCGGCTTGCCCAGACCCGTGCCCCGGTCGGCCGGGAGCGGGAGCGTGTAAGAGCGGCCCTCGTAGGTGAGCCGCTCCCGGCTCCAAACCTTCCGGCAGATCTCGATGATCTCCCGGGTGCGGCTCACCGGCTCGGTGTAGGGGACCCCGTGCCAGCCCTCGATGACCTGCGGGCCCGAGGCGCCGAGGCCCAGCACGCAGCGGCCGTCCGACAGTGCGTCGATCCCGGCGGCGGTCATGGCCAGCAGGGTCGGCGTTCGGGTGTAGATGGGCAGGATGGCGGCACCGATCTCGAGGCGCTCGGTCATGGCCGCCAGGTAGCCCATGAGGCTCACACCGTCGAAGCCATAGGCCTCGGCAACCCACACCATGTCGAGCCCCGCCGCCTCGAGCTCGGCGGCTTGGGCGGCCGACTCCTTGAACCCGCCTGCGTAGCTGAGCGGCATGCTGAGCTTCACGATCCTCCTCTAGGCCACGGAGAGACGTTCCCGGGCCCGCTTCGACCGGTCGAGTAGGTGCGCCGGCACCGCCACGCCGTTCACCGTCTTTTCCTCACCGGCGACCGCAGTGCCCTCGTCGGCGGCTGCCTCCACCTCGTCCGCAGCCTCCTCGGCGGCGGCCGCCGCCTGGTCGCGCCGCTCCAGGGCCGACTTGAAGTCGCGGGGGCGGGCCAGAACCGAACCATCGAGCGAGCCGATGTCCGCGCCGTTCTCGAACAGCACCCGGTAGCGGGTCCAGGTGAAGCCCTCGACCAGGTAGACGCGTCCCTTGGTACCGGCGGGGACGCGGGGCAGGTCGTCGAGGTTCTTCACCCACTCATTGCGCTTGAACCCGTCCAACGCGGCCTTCGCCATAGGTCCATGATCCTGCCAAATCGGCCGGGGATTGCCGAATCCTCGATCCGGGGTTGGAATAGTTCGCCCTACTAATTAGTTTGGCGAACTGATGGATCGTCGAACCCATGCCCAGTCCGAGATCACCGAGCTCGCGGGACGCCTGCGGCTGGCGTCCGCTCGGCTCCACCGGCGGTTGCGGCAGGAGGCCGATGCGGGTCTGTCGCCGTCGCAGCAGTCGGCCCTGGGGACGATCGACCTCCGAGGCCCGATCACTCTGGGCGACCTGGCCGCCACCGAGCAGGTCACGCCCCCCACGATCACCAAGGTGATCGCCCGTCTCGAAGAGGAGGGCCTCGTCGATCGGACCGTCGACCCATCCGACCGCCGTATCACCCGGGTGTCGGCCACCCCCGAGGGGCGCCGGCGGCTCGAGCACAGCCGGGCGCGGCGCAACGCCTTCCTCGCCGTCCGGCTCGAGGAGCTCGGGCCCGACGCCGTGCGCCGCCTGGGCGACGCAATCGACGCACTCGAGGAACTGGCAGGGGTAGGGGTGGTGCGTACGTGAGCGAGCGTCCCGGAGGGCGAGAGAGCGAGCGAGGCCCGAGCGGCCCGCTGCGAAGCAGCAAGAGCGGGGAGCAATGAGCGAGCGACTACGGCTCGCCGGTCACGTCACGTTCCGTTCGCTCGCCAGCCGCAACTTCCGCCTCTTCTTCAGCGGCCAGCTCATCAGCCAGGCCGGCACATGGATGCAGTCGGTCGCGATCACCTGGCTGGTCTTCGACCTGACCGGCAGCGGGGTCGCGCTCGGCTTGGTGACCGCCGCCGAGTTCCTGCCCATCCTGGTGCTGGGCGCCTGGGCCGGTGTGATCGCCGACCGCGTCGACCGCCACCGGCTGATGATCTGCACCCAGTCGGCGTTCCTGGTCCTGGCGACCACGCTGTCGGTGCTCACCCTGAGCGACCGCATCACCGTGGGCGCGCTGTTCGGGCTGTCGCTCGTCTTCGGGATCATCAACGCCTTCGACAACCCGTCACGCCGGGCCCTCGTGGTCGAGCTGGTGCCGGAGACCGACGTCCCCAACGCCGTGGGGCTCAACAGCGCACTGATGACCGGCTCGCGGGTCGTGGGTCCCACCCTGGCGGGCGTGCTCATCGCCGGGCCGGGTGCCGGCGTGTGCTTCGTCGTGAACGCCGTGAGCTACGTGGCGGTGATCGTGGCCCTGCTGCGCATGAACCGAGCGCGGTTCCGGTCGTCGCCCCGAGTCCCGAAGGCCAAGGGCCAGCTGCGGGAAGGGCTGCGCTACCTGTGGCGAACGCCGGAGCTGCGGCTGCCCATCATCCTCATGGCGGTGATCGGCACGGCGGCGTTCAACTACCCCGTGACCCTGCCGTTGCTCGCCGAGCGGACCTTCCACGGCACGGCGTCGACATTCACCACGCTCTTCGCCACGCTCAGCCTCGGCTCGGTGGTCGGCGCGCTGGTGGTGGCCCGTCGGAGCTCGGTAGGCCTGCGCTTCCTGGTGCGATCCGGCGCCGGACTCGCGCTCGCCACCCTGGCGCTGGCGGCGGCGCCGACCCTGCCGTTGGCCGTTCTGGCCACGCTGGCGGTCGGCTTCTGCAACGTGTTGCTGATCTCGGGCGCCAACACGGTGGTGCAGCTGCGAGCGGCGCCACCGATGCGCGGGCGGGTGCTGGCGCTGCTCACCGTGGTGTTCCTGGGATCGACCCCGATCGGGAGCCCCATCATCGGAGCGGTAGCGGAGCTGACCGACGTCCGGGTCGCCCTCGCCCTGGGCGGCCTCGCCACCGGTCTGGCCACGGCGTGGACCGTGCGCCAGGTGCGGGCCCTGGAAGGGGCCTCGCGGCTGCAGCCGGCGTCGGCCGATCGCGTCGGCACCGGCGTCGAACCCGCCGCCGCCTGATCTTCCGGTCAGTCGTGCGGGAGGCCGAGTGCCCGTTCGCCGATGATGTTGCGCTGGACCTCCCCCGTTCCGCCCCCCACCGTCAGGGCCGGAGCGAACAGGAATCCGTAGTGCCAGAGGTCGACCGGGACGCCGAGTGGTCCGTGGTCGGTCAGCATGCCGGCCGGCCCCGCCAGGTCCTTGGCCAACGCGAACAGCCGCTGGCCATGCTCGTCGGCCAGCACCTTGCGGACCGACGCCTCGGGTCCCGGCGGCTCGCCCCGGATCTGGGCGCTCACCGTCCGCAGGCGGATGAGCCGCAGCACTTTGCCCTCGATGTGCAGACGAACGATCCGGTCGCGCAGCATCGGGTCGGCAACCGGCCCGCGGGATCGCACTATCGCGAGCAGGTCCTCGGCGGCCGGCCCCCGACCCCACAACCCACCGCCCGTCGACAAGGACACCCGCTCGTTGGCCAGCGTCACCTTGGCCAGTTCCCAGCCCTGGCCCACCTCCCCCACCAGGTTGTCTGCCGGCAGCCGCACGTCGTCGAGGAACACCTCATTGAACATGTGGGCGCCGGTCATCTCGACGATGGGACGAACTGTCACGCCCGGCACGTCCATGGGGCAGACGAAGTACGAGATGCCGTGGTGCCTGGGCGCGTCGGGATCGGTCCGGGCGATGAGGATCCCGAAGCGGGCCTCGTGGGCGAGCGAGGTCCAGATCTTCTGGCCCGTGACGACCCACTCGTCACCATCCCGCACCGCCCGCGTGGTGAGCGACGCCAGGTCCGAGCCGGCGCCGGGCTCGCTGAAGAGCTGGCACCAGATCTCGTCACCCGACAGCAGCCGTGGCAGGTAGCGCTCCTTCTGCGCCTCGCTGCCGGCATGGAGCAGCGTCGGCCCGGCCCAGCCGATGCCTACGGGATTGGCCGGCCGGGCCACTCCCGCCCGCCGCAGCTCCTCGTCGATGACCAGCTGGTGGACAGGGTCGGCGTCCAGCCCGTAGGGCTTGGGCCAGTGGGGCGCGACGAGCCCTGCCTCGGCCAGCTCACGGCCCGACGGTGACGGGTGGTTGTCCAGCCACGCGCGCACCTCGACGCGCCGCGGGTCATCGTCGGCCGGCAGTTCGAAGTCCACTGTGGGGACCCTACGCGGGGTAGGCCGTTTCTGGACCAACCGCTACCCTCCGACGAGCCGTCGGTCCCCCGAGGAGCGCATCGATGTCAGGCTGGAACTTCGCCGATGTCTGGGAGGTCATCGCCCAGCAGCTCCCGGACGCCCCGTGCCAGATACAGGGCGACCGCCGCATCAGCTGGGGTGAGTTCGACCGCCGGGCCAACGGCGTGGCTCAGGCCTTGCTCGACGCCGGCGCGGCCGAGCAGGACAAAGTGGCGCAATACCTCTACAACTGCCCCGAGTACATCGAGTCGATGTTCGCGGCGTTCAAGGCCGGGCTGGTCCCGATCAACACCAACTACCGCTACCAGGACGACGAGCTCGTCTACCTGTGGGACAACGCCGACTGCGTGGCCATCGTGTTCCACGGTGCCTTCACCGACACGATCGAGCGCATCCGAGAGCGCGTTCCCCGGGTGACCACGTGGCTGTGGGTCGACGACGGCAGCGGTCCCCGTCCCGACTGGGCAGTCGCCTACGAGGACGCGGCCACGTCGCACCCGGAGCGGGCGGCGGGACCGTGGGGACGCGACGGCGACGATCTGATCATGCTCTACACCGGCGGGACCACCGGCATGCCCAAGGGCGTGATGTGGCGGCAGGACGACCTCTTTCGCAACCTCGTGTCGCAGGTGAACCCGGTCTACAAGGACTCCGAGCCCGACCCCGCGGTTGTGCGTGACCAGGTCAAGGATGTGGGACCGGTGGGCCTGCCCGCCTGCCCCCTGATGCACGGCACGGGCCTCTACACGCAGCTGATCTGCTTGGCGCTGGGCGGGAGCACGGTGACGCTCACGTCGCGCCGCTTCGACATCGAGGAGATGTTCGAAACGATCGAGCGCGAGCGGGTCAACCAGATCGCCATCGTCGGCGACGCCTTTGGCAAGCCCATGCTCAAGGCCCTGGACGAGAACCCGAGACGCTGGGACCTCGCCAGCTTGTTCCTGGTCGCCTCATCGGGAGTGATGTTCAGCGAACCGGTCAAGCAGGGGCTGCTCAGGCATCACCCCAACATGCTGCTGGTCGACGCGTTCTCGTCGTCCGAAGCGATCGGCATGGGCCAGTCGATCTCCTCGGGCACCACGGCCAGCGACACGGCGAAGTTCGTGCTGGGCGAGAACACGATCGTGATCACCGACGACGGCCGCCGGGTGGAGCCGGGCTCCGACGAGATCGGCCGCGTCGCCGTGGGCGGGCACCAGCCGGTCGGTTACTACAAGGATCCGGAGAAGACTGCCGCCACGTTCATCGAGTTCGAGGGTCGGCGCTACTCCTGTCCGGGCGACTACGCCCGGGTCGAGCGTGACGGCAGCCTGACGCTGCTGGGTCGGGGCTCGGTCGTCATCAACACCGCGGGCGAGAAGGTCTTCCCCGAAGAGGTCGAGGAGGCGATCAAGACCTATCCCGGCATTCGCGACGCGGTGGCCGTGGGCATCCCCGACGAGCTTTACGGCGAAGCGGTCACGGCGGTGGTCGAGGTCGTCGACGGCGACGAGGTCGAGCCCGACGCCGTCATCGCCCACGTCCGGTCCAAGCTGGCCGTCTTCAAGGCGCCCAAGCGGGTTTTCGTCATCGACACCATCGGCCGGGCGCCCAACGGCAAGGTCGATTACAAGCGCCTCCGGGCGTACGCGATCGACAACTCCGGCGCCGGTTAGGCGTCGGTGATTCACCGTTGACCAACATGTGATCGACATCCGAACCTGCGGGTACGGTTCGGCCGTGTCCGAGCCCTTCGAGCCGTCGCGCGAGCTGCGCAAGCGGTTCCATCAGCAGCTCGACGAGATAGACGCCAGCGTCATCCGCCTGTTCGCGCTCGTGACCGAAGGCGTGGCGGCGGCGTCCGAGTCCCTGCTCGCCGGCGACACCGAGATGGCGCGTCAGCTGGCGGGGCGCGACGCGCTCGTCGATCACCTGGAGGCGGAGCTGGAGCAGGTGGCCGAGCGCGAGCTGGTGACGCAGGCGCCGATGGCCCGCGACATGCGCTACCTGGTGTCGGTGCTGCGGATCGTCCCGGAGCTGGAACGCAGTGGTGATCTCGCCGAGCACATCGCCCAGCGCGCCGCCACGGGACTGGCCCTGCGCCTCACGCCCACGGTACGGGGACTGCTGGAGCAGCTGGGCACCACCTGCGTCGAGATGTGGCAGGGCGCCGCCGATGCCTGGGCAGAGCGCGACGCCGAGGCGGCCGAGCGCCTCGACACCGTCGACGACCGCATCGACAGCCTGCACGACCAGTTGGTCGAGGTGCTGGGCAAGGCCGACATCGCGCTGCCCGACGCCTTGCAGACCACGCTGGTCGGGCGGTTCTACGAGCGCCTCGGGGACCATGCCGTGCACATCGCCGAACGCATCCGCTACCTGGTCGTCGGAACCTGATGGCGATTCGGGGGCCTGCGGGACGCCCCTCTACGCTCGGCCGCCATGGCTGATCTCGGATTCGATGGCAAGGTCGCGATCATCACCGGTGCCGGCGGGGGCCTGGGACGTTCCCACGCGCTCGAACTGGCCCGCCGCGGCGCCCTGATCGTGGCCAACGACCTCGGCGGCTCCGTCGACGGCACCGGCAGCGGCACCACCGCCGCGCAGGCCGTGGTCGACGAGATCACCGAGGCGGGCGGCGACGCCGTGGCCAACTACGACTCGGTGGCGACTCCGGGTGGCGGCCAGGCCATCGTGCAGACGGCGCTGGACCGCTTCGGTCGTGTCGACATCGTGATCAACAACGCCGGAATCCTGCGGGACGCGTCGTTCAAGAACATGGGGCCCGACAACGTCAACCCGGTCTTGGACGTCCACCTCCGGGGCGCGTTCCACGTCGCCCAGCCAGCGTGGGAGCACATGCGGGCCCAGAACTACGGCCGCATCGTCAACACCAGCTCCGGTGCCGGTCTGTTCGGCAACTTCGGCCAGGCCAACTACGGCGCCGCCAAGATGGGCCTCGTCGGCCTCACCCGTGTGCTCGCCGTCGAGGGGGCCAAGAACAACATCAAGGTCAACGCCATCGCCCCGGTCGCGAAGACCCGGATGACCGAGGACCTGCTCGGGCCGATCGCCGACAAGCTGCTTCCCGAGTCGGTGACTCCGCTGGTGGTCTTCCTGGCCCACGAGGACTGCCCGGTGACCGGCGAGGTCTACTCGCTCGGCGGCGGCCGGGTGGCACGGGTGTTCCTGGGGGTCACCAAGGGCATCGTCGACCCGAAGCTGACGGCCGAAGTGGTGCGCGACCAGTTCGACGAGATCCGGGACGAGGGTGGCTACGAGGTACCGGCCAACATGAACGACGAACTGCGGATCGCCCTCAAGAGTCTGAGCTGATCGTTGGATTCTCGCCGTTAGCGATATATCGTCAATCCATCGACAATCGATCGATAGGAGTGACGATGAGAAATCGAACATTCGGGCACCACCGCGGCCCTTGGATGCCCCCCTTCCCCGGGCACTTCGCGTTCGACTTCGACCCCCGCGGCCGAGGCGGTCGGGGCGGTCGGGGTCGTGGGCGCCGCAACCGTGGCGACGTGAGGGCCGCACTGCTGGCGCTGCTCACCGAGCGCCCGATGCACGGCTACGAGATGATCCAGGAGCTCGACAACCGCACCGGCGGCATCTGGCGCCCCAGCCCGGGCTCCGTCTATCCGACGCTGCAGCTGCTCGAGGACGAGGGCCTGATCACCAGCGAGACGAGCGAGGGCCGCAAGCGGTTCACCCTCACCGATGCCGGCCGCGAGGAAGCGGCCAAGGCGACGGAGACCCCACCCTGGGCGCAGTACGCCGACGACGACACGGTGTCGACGGTCAACGAGTTCCGCAAGGCGTCGTTCGGCGTCATGAACGCGGTCGGCCAGGTCGGCTTCTCCGGCTCGGACGAGCAGCGCGCCCGGGCTCTCGAGGTGCTCGCCGAAACCCGCCGCAAGCTCTATGCCATCCTCGCCGAGGACGACGTCGAGTAGTCGC
>DASSDL010000127.1:0-10509 GCA_035697145.1 Acidimicrobiales bacterium | reverse complement strand
CGGCCTTCACGTATTCCTTGCCGTCGGCGAGGGTGAAGGCGAGCTCCTGCACCAGGTTCGCGCCGGCCTCCTGCATGTGGTAGCCCGAGATCGAGATCGAGTTGAAGCGCGGCATCTCGCGGGCGGTGACGCCGATGATGTCCGCCACGATCCGCATGCTCGGTGCCGGCGGGTAGATGTACGTGTTGCGGACCATGAACTCCTTCAGGACGTCGTTCTGGATCGTCCCGTTGAGCTGGTCCTGGGTGACGCCCTGCTCCTCGCCGGCCACCACGAAGCAGGCCAGCACCGGCAGCACGGCGCCGTTCATCGTCATCGAGACCGACACCTTGTCCAGCGGAATGCCGTCGAAGAGGATCTTCATGTCCTCGACCGAGTCGATCGCCACCCCGGCCTTGCCCACGTCGCCCTCGACCCGGGGATGGTCGCTGTCGTAGCCCCGGTGGGTGGCCAGGTCGAATGCCACCGACAGGCCCATCTGGCCGGCGGCGAGGTTGCGCCGGTAGAAGGCGTTGGACTCCTCGGCGGTCGAGAAGCCGGCGTACTGGCGGATGGTCCAGGGCCGGTTGGCGTACATCGTCGCCCGCACGCCCCGCACGAACGGGGGGAACCCGGGCAGCGAATCCAGCGCCTCGACGCCGGCGAGGTCTGCGGGCGTGTACAGGGGCCTCACATCGATGCCCTCGGGGGTGGCCCACACCAGGCTGTCGGGGTCGGCACCCTCGAGGTCTTCGGCCGCCAGCGCCCGCCAGTCGTCCAGGCTCGGCTTCTCGCGAGGATCGCTCACGTGTCGCAGCCTAGGGACGCAGATGCCGGGCGGCTAAGCCTGTCCGCCCGTAGGATGCCCGGTCGATCCCGCACCAGAAGGACCCGCGCATGCCCGACGCCCAGGCCTGCCTCTCGGTGGTCATCCCCTGCTACAACGAGCGCGACACGGTTGCAGCCGTGGTGGCGCAGGTGCTTGCCTCCCCCTGGACGGCCGAGGTCATCGTCGTCGACGACGGATCGACCGACGGCACCCGTGATGTGTTGGCAGGCATCGACGAACCCCGCGTCCGCGTGTTGCTCCAGTCCCACAACCAGGGAAAGGGAGCCGCGCTGCGCCGGGGGTTCTCCGAGGCCACGGCGCCCCTGGTGATCGTCCAGGACGCCGACCTCGAGTACGACCCGGGCGAGTATGGGGCGCTGGTCCAGCCCCTCCTCAGCGACGACGCCGACGTCGTCTACGGGTCCCGGTTCATCTCCAGCCATCCGCACCGGGTGCTCTACTTCTGGCACTCGGTGGGCAACCGGTTCCTCACGACCCTCTCCAACATCTTCACCAACCTGAACCTCACCGACATGGAGACCTGCTACAAGGTGTTCCGCCGCAGCGTCATCCAGGCCATCGACCTCGAGGAGAACCGGTTCGGCGTGGAGCCCGAGCTCACGGCCAAGGTGGCCGCCCACCCCGAATGGCGGGTCTACGAGGTGGGCATCAGCTACCGCGGCCGCACCTACGCCGAAGGCAAGAAGATCGGGTGGCGCGACGGCATCCGGGCCGTGTGGTGCATCCTCAAGTACTCGCCACCGGGCGAGCGTGTGCGCCGTGGGCCACGTGGCCCATCCGGTCAAGCGGGGGCACCGGCAGTCCGGCCCGCCAGCGACGATGAAAACCGTGCCGACGGTGCCACCGCCGCCCAGGGTGACCACTCGCGCGTCTGAGCCGCGGAGGGATCCGCGCGTGGGTGCGCCGTTGTTCGAGCTGGACGGCGTGTCGCTGGAGATCGACGACCGCCGAATCCTGCGCGACATCTCACTCGCCGTCTCCGACGACGGCATCACCGTGCTGCTGGGCCCGTCGGGCGCCGGCAAGACGATGATCCTGCGGCTCCTCAACCGCCTCGAGGTTCCAACCGCGGGCGTGGTCCGGTTCCGGGGGGAACCGGTGACGTCGATCGATCCCCTGGCGCTCCGCCGCCGGGTCGGCATGGTGTTCCAGCGGCCGGCACCGTTCCCGGGGACGGTGCGCGACAACCTGCGGGTGGCGGACCCGGCGGCGACCGACGACGCACTGCTCGCGGCGCTCAGTGGCGCCGGCCTGCCGCCGGTCTTCCTCGACCGGCCGGCCGACGACCTGTCCGGCGGCGAGTCCCAGCGCATGTGCCTGGCCCGCACGCTGGTCACGCGACCCGAGGTGCTGCTCATGGACGAGCCCACGTCGGCACTCGATCCCGACGCCCGCCGCCGCCTGGAGCGCACCGCCCGGGATCTGGCCACCGAGGGCCGGCCGCTCGTGTGGGTGACCCACGACCTCGAGCAGGCGGACCGGTTGGCCGACGACGTGCTGGTGGTCATCGACGGGCGGGTCGCGTCCGCCGAAGAGCGTGACCGCTTCCTGAAGGAGGACCACGGTGGTTGAACGCCATGGATGACGCCGCGATCGGGTGGGGCGGGCTGACCCTCTCGCTGATCCTCGTGGCCGTGGCCGTCGGCTTGTCGGTGTGGCAGGGACTGCGGCTCGAGCGCGAGATGCTGTGGGCGTGCGGCCGGGCCATCGCCCAGCTGCTGGCCGTCGGCTACCTGCTCGTGCTCGTCGTCGACGAGGACGCACCCGTGATCTGGGCGTGGCTGTGGGTCGTGGCGATGGTGGTCTTCGCCGCGGTGACCGTGCGGCGCCGCGCCCCTGAGATCCCCGACATCACCCGGCTGGCGGCGCTGGCCATCGCCGCGTCTGCCGCCATCAGCCTGCTGGTCGTGTTCGGCCTCGGCGTCTACCCCAACGTCGGGCGCGCGGTCGTGCCCATCGCCGGCATGATGATCGGCAACTCGATCGGCAGTGTGGTGGTGGCCGCCCGGCGCATAGTCGGGGAGCTTGCCGACCGGCGACCAGAGGTGGAGGCCCGTCTGGCCCTCGGCCAGCCGTGGCAGGAGGCGTCGAAGCCGTTCGTGCGCAGCGCGCTGCGGACCGCCCTGACGTCGCAGCTCGAGAGCACCAAGGCGGTGGGGCTGGTGTTCCTGCCGGGCGCCATGACCGGCCTCATCCTGGCGGGCGTCGACCCCGTCGACGCCGTGCTCGTCCAGGCGGCGATCATGTACCTGATCCTCGGCTGCGTGGCCACCAACGTGGTCGTCATCGGCCTCGGCCTCACGCGCCGGTTGTTCACACCCGACCATCGCCTGGTCCGGCTAGCCCGGACGACGGCCTGAGACCAGGTGGCCGTAGGCAGGGGTGAGTGTCGATGCCCGCCCACGTAGCCTTGGAGTCGTGCCTCTGCGCTTCGTGATCATCGGCGGCGGGCCGGCCGGAAACACGGCGGCCACAACCGCGGCCCGCCTCGGCGCCGAGGTCACGCTGGTCGAGCGCGACCTCATCGGCGGCGCCGCCCACCTACACGACTGCATCCCCTCCAAGGCCATGATCGCCACCGCCGGTGCCATGGGGATGGTCGACCGTGTCGCCGGCATGGGTCTGTCGGGCGCGGAGGTGAAGGTGGACCTAGAGCGGCTGCGGGAGCGGATCCAGCGGATCGAGGACCGCCTCGAATCCAACATCGTCCAGCTGCTGCGCAGCCAGGGCGTCCGCATGATCCAGGGCAGCGGGAGGCTCAAGGGCCCTCACGAGATCGCAGTCGAGACCGATGAGGGCGTGAGCGAGATAGAGGCCGACGCCGTCCTCGTGTCGACCGGCAGCCGCCCCCGTGTCCCCGACTGGGCCCAGGTCGACGGTGAGCGGATCCTCACCACCCGTGACGCCTATCCACCCCCCGAGCTGCCAGGGCACCTGGTGGTGATCGGGTCGGGGGTGACCGGCGTCGAGTTCGTCCACATGTTCTCGTCGCTGGGTAGCCAGGTGACCCTGATCGTCAGCCGCCAGCAGGTGCTGCCCCAGAAGGACCCCGAGGTCGCCGCCGCCCTGGAGGACGAGCTGCTGCGCCGGGGGGTGCAGCTCTACAAGGGGGCCCGGGCCGAGGGCGTGGACCTCACCGCGACCGGCGTGGCCGTGCGCTGCAACGACGGCCGCGTCGCCACCGGCAGCCACGCCCTGCTGGCCATCGGCTCGATCCCCAACAGCGACGGGCTGGGGCTCGACGCCGCCGGCGTGGAGGTCGATCCGGGCGGCTACGTGCCCGTCAACCATCATTGCGTCACCAACGTGCCGCACATCTACGCGGCCGGGGACCTGTCGGGCAAGCTGCCGCTGTCGTCGGTCGCGGCCATGCAGGGGCGCAAGATCGCCGAGCACGTCATGGGCCTGCACACGCGGGTCCACCGCCATCTCGACTACGACAAGGCGGCGTCGGCGATCTTCACCGAACCCGAGATCGCCGACGTGGGCCTGGCGGAGGCCGACGCCTTCGCCGAAGGACGCAAGTTGCGGGTGACCAAGGTGCCGTTCTCCGCGTCGGCCAAGGCGCTCATCAACAACGAGACCAAGGGCTTCGTGAAGATCCTGTCCGACCCCGCCACCGGCGTGGTGCTGGGCGGGTCGATCGTCGGGCGCCATGCGGCCGAGCTGATCTCCGTCCTCGCCGTGGCCGTCACCAACGGCCTGCGGGTCCACGACATCGTCGAGAGCCTCCTCGTCCACCCCTCGCTGGCCGAGGCCCTCGCCGACGCCGCCGAGTGAATGCTTCTGGCGTCTCTGGCACCGAGATCTCGGCGTGAGAGACGCCAGAATCATGGGGTGAACGACCGTCGACGGAGTCCGTAGAGCTCGCGCAGCTCCCTGCCAGTCGCTGGCCCGTCCTTCGTCACTTGGTCGTAGGTGACTTCCGCGCAGTCCCATCCGAGCCGCTTGAGGTGCCGGCGCCGAGCGCGATCCCACTCGTGGGCGCGCTTTCCGAAGTGGTTCGACAGGCTGTCGCACTCGACGAACCACTTGATGTCGGGCCAGGCCATGTCGAGGAACGCGAGGAAGTCGCCGTCGCGCACCTCGAGCTGTAGCACCGGCTCTGGTAGTCCCATCGATCGGACGAGCCGCAGTGCCTTGGTCTCGAACCCACTGCCGCGGTGGCGGCCGCGGCCGACCCGTTCGTCGAGCAGCTCACGCATGAGACGGCTGCCTCGCCGCCCCCTGCGGGCCAGCTCGAGGTGGCGCAGATCGACAGCCTCGAGCGTGCCCGGCCATTGCCGACATGCGTGGTCGAGCGCCTGGCCGACGAGAAACGGATGAGCCACGGCGGCCAGGTCGAGCAGAGTGCGCACGACCGACGTGCAGGGGATGCCGTCGACCTCGTCGAGGTCGACGCCCCGGATGGTTCGGGTCTCGTGGACGATCCACGCGGTGCGCTTGTGGCGCCGGCCGTGCAGGGTGAGCACCTCGATCTGGCGAGGAGGGAAGCCGTCCAGGCCCCAAAGGGTGGCGGCTGTACGATGCGACGCCCAGCCTGCTCCCGAGGCCGCGGCGATGGCGACACGCTGACGCCACGCCTCGGGCGCGCCGGCGACGACCAGCACACCGGGTGCGGGACGAAGCAACCGCCCAGCCTCCACCCAGGACGTGACGGTCGACCCCGGTATGTCCAAGCCCGCCGCAGCTCGCCACGTGATGGTTGAGTGCCGTGGGCGGGCGTGGTTGGCGAGGCGCACCCAGGCCGCATCCATGCCTCCTCCTGCGCGACAGGTCTGCCGGGGGAAGCGTGAAAGACCATGTCATGCGCTGAAAGCTCCGTCAAGGCCCGACTATCTGGCGTCTCTGGCACCGAGATCTCGGCCTGAGAGACGCCAGAACGGTTAGTCGAACGGTTAGTCGATCACGACCACCACGTCGCCCGAGCCCACCGACTGGCCGGCGCTGACCTTGATCTCCTTGACGGTGCCGGCCTTGTCGGCGGCGATGTTGTTCTCCATCTTCATCGCCTCGAGCACGCACACGGTCTGGCCCACCTCGACCTCGTCGCCCTCGGACACCAGCACCTTCACGATCGTGCCCTGCATAGGCACGGTAACGGCCCCGGTGCCGGACGCCCGGGCCGACGCTCCCGTCGACCGGCGGGGGCGGGGCGACGCTCGGCCACCGGTACCGCCTGCCACCGCCGCACCCGCCTGGGACTCCGGCAGCCATACCGTCACTCCGAAGCGGCGGCCGTTGACCTCCACGTCGACGTCCCGCCGCACCTTGGGCTCGGCCCCGGTCTCGGCGTCCTCGGCGGGCGGTCGGAGGTCGGCGGCGACGTGGGACAGGTCCAGCCGCTCCTCGACCCACTTGGTCGAGTGCTCGCCGGCGACGAAGTCGGGGTGGCGCAGGATGGCGGCGTCCGCGGGGATCGTGGTGGCGATGCCGCTGATCTCGAACTCGTCCAGCGCCCGCAGTGTCCGGGCGATCGCCGCGTCCCGGTCGGCGCCCCAGCAGATCAGCTTGCCCAGCAGGTTGTCGTAGAACTGGCTGACCTCGTCGCCGGCCTCGTAGCCGCCGTCCCAACGCACGCCGTACCCCTGGGGGACCCGCAGCGTCGTGATCGGCCCCGGTGAGGGGACGAAGGCGCCGCCCGCCGGGTCCTCGGCGTTGACCCGCACCTCGATGGCGTGGCCGCGGCGCACGATGTCCCGCTGGGTGAACGACAAGGGCTCGCCCGAGGCGACCCGGATCTGCTCGGCGACCAGGTCGAGCCCGGTCACCAGCTCCGTGACCGGGTGCTCCACCTGCAGGCGGGTGTTCATCTCCAGGAAGTAGAAGTCTCCGTCCTGGTACAGGAACTCGACCGTGCCGGCGTTGACGTAGCCACACGCCTTCGTGACCCGGACGGCCGCGTCGCCCATGGCCTGGCGGGTCTCGTCGGGGAAGCCGGGCGCCGGGCTCTCCTCGATCAGCTTCTGGTGGCGGCGTTGCGCCGAGCAGTCCCGCTCGCCCACCCAGACGGCGTTGCCGTGGCTGTCGGCAAACACCTGCATCTCGATGTGCCGCGGCCACGTGAGGTAGCGCTCGAGGTAGCACTCGCTGCGCCCGAAGCCCTTGAGCGCCTCCGACTGTGCGGATTCCAATGCGTCGGCCGCCTCCGCCGCTGACCTCACCACCCGCATGCCTCGACCGCCGCCGCCGTACGCGGCCTTGATGGCGACCGGCCAGCCGTGCTCGTCGCCGAAGGCGATGACCTCGTCGGCCGACGTCAGGAAATCGGTGGTGCCGGGCACCCCGGTGACGCCGGCGCGCTGGGCGGCCAGCCGCGACGACACCTTGTCGCCCATGATCTCGATGGCCTCGGGCGGCGGACCGATGAAGGTCACTCCCTTCGCCGTGATGGCCCGGGCGAAGTCGGCGTTCTCACTGAAGAACCCGTAGCCGGGATGGACACCGTCGGCGCCCGCTCTCTCGACGACGGCCAGGATCTTGTCGGTGGCGAGGTAGCTCTCGGCCGCCGTCTGGCCGCCCAGCGCGTAGGCCTCGTCGGCCAGCCGGACGTGCAGGCTGTCGCGGTCGAGGTCGGAGTAGACGGCGACGCTGCGGATGCCGAGGTCACGGCACGCCCGGATGACCCGGACCGCGATCTCGCCCCGGTTGGCGATCAGGATCTTCGAGAGCACACCGTATGTTTACGGGGATGCCCGACGATGGCGCCAGAAACCACGGTGACCGGGCGCGGGCGGCCCTGGCGGGTTCCCGGTTCGCAGATGTTCGTTGGGTGGCGTCGACCGGATCCACCAACGCCGACGTGCTGGCGTTGGCCCGGGACGGTGCCCCCGAGGGCGTGGTGGTGGTGGCCGACCACCAGACCGCGGGGCGGGGCCGCTACGACCGAACCTGGGTGGCGCCGCCGGGCGGCTCGCTGCTGCTCTCGGTGCTGCTCCGCCCCCCGTCCCGGGTGGCGAGCGCTACGACCATGGCGACGGCGGTGGCCATGGCGGACGCGGTCGAGGAGGTTGTGACCGGGGTCTCGCCGGAGCTCAAATGGCCCAACGACCTGGTGGTGGCGGGGGAGGGCGGCGAGCGCAAGCTGGCCGGCATACTGGCCGAGGCCGACTGGCCCGCGAGCGCCACGATCTCGGCCGGCTGGCGGGAGCCGTCGGAGCACGAGCGGGCGGTGGTCGTGGTCGGCGTCGGGCTCAACGTGTCCTGGCCACAGGACGACGAGGCCACCCACGACCTGGCCGACGTGGCCGACGCCGCGGTGGCCCTCAACTGGCTGACGTCCGTGACGATCGATCGCGTCGAGCTGCTCGTCGCGTTCCTACGCCGGCTGGACCAGAGCTATGGCCAGTTGGTGGGCGAAGGTCCCCAGACGGCGATGGACGAGTGGCGACGGCGGTCGGCGACCCTGGGCCGGCGGGTGCGGGTCGACCTCGGTCCCGACGACGTGGAAGGCACGGCCGTGGACGTCACCGCCGAGGGTCACCTGGTCGTGGAGGCGCCCGGGGGTCGGCGGCGGACGTTCGCCGTCGGCGACGTGATCCACCTCAGGGGTGCGTAGCCGACGTCACGCTCGACGGAGCACGCACCAGCTCCCCTGGCCGGCCCGGCTGGCGACGCCCCGCCACTGGCCGGGGAGCACGGCCGCGACCTCCTCGGAGCGCAGGTAGATGGGCGTCTGGTCTCCGCTGCTGTTCACCCACGCGACCGATCCGTCGGGCGCGAGCACGCGGTCGACCTCGGCGGGGAACAGGAGCGCGTTGACGAGCACGACGGCATCCGCGTACCCCGCCCGGAACGGGAGATCCGCGGCATCGGCGTGGATGCGCGTCGCCGGGGCCGCGGGCGCCAACCGCAGCATGCGGAGCGACAGGTCGACCGCGGCCACGGTGCGGAACCGCTCCGCGAGCAGGCCCGAGTAGTTGCCGATCCCGCTCCCGACCTCGATGGCCACCGCGCCACCGGTGACACCGCCCCGGTCGAGGGCATCGACCACCACGGCCGTCCGTTGGGGCGACGTGCGGGTGTGCCATTCGCTCGAGAGCTCGTCGAAGAGGGCTTCGACCCGGCCGCGGGCGTCGGCGTCCCAGCCGTCGGGGGCGAGCCCGGCCGCCCGCCGCGTCATGATCCGCATGGGGTGGTCGTCGGAACCGAGCCCCGAGGCGCGGTGCCCCGGGATCTCGACCGGCGGCAGCTCGTCGATACCGGTCACGGGCGCAGCCCCCGAGAATGCTCCGTCAGGGGTCGAGGTCCCGAGCCTGGAGATCGGCGACGGCGTCGATGGCGCGCTTGGCCACCGGACCCTCGATGCCGGGCAGCTCGCGCCCGTCGAGCATGCGGAGCGGCTGGACGTCCCGGGTCGAGGACGTCAACAGCACCTCGTCGGCCTCGGGCAGCGCGCTCATGGGCATGTTGTCCTCGTCGGCGTCGGGGAGCTCCTCGAGCAGCAGCGCGCGGGTCACGCCGGCCAGGCAGCCGGCCAGGAGCGGCGGCGTGGACAGGACGCCACCCCGCACCACGAACACGTTGGTGCCCGTGCCCTCGCACAGGTTGCCGGAGAGGTTGGGCATGATGGCCTCGCTCGCGCCCACCTTCCGGGCCTCGGCGAGGGCGACGACGTTCTCGGCGTACGAGGTGGTCTTCAGCCCCGTCACCGCCGACCGCTCGTTGCGGGGCCACGGCACGGTGACGGCGACGGTGTCGGCCTCCCACGGATCGAGCGGTCCCACGGCGATGATCAGCGTCGGTCCGGCCGTCCCCCGCCCGGAACCTGGTGGCGCCACCCCGCCCGTCACGGTGATGCGCAGGCGAGCGGTCCGGGACTCGCCCGCGGGTGCCGCCGCCAACAGGTCGTCTATCGCAGCCCGCAGCCGGCCGTCACCAATTGGGACGGCGAGCCCGAGGCCCCCGGCCGAGCGGTGGAGCCGCTCGATGTGCCGCCGCAACGCGAAGGGGCGGCCGCCGATCACCTTGATCGTCTCGAACACGCCGTCGCCCACGGTCAGGCCGTGGTCGAACACCGAGACCTTGGCCTCGGTCGCATCCAGGATCGCCCCGTCGAGCCACACCTTTCCGGTCATGGCCGACCATCCTGGCGCGCGAGAGCCCGCAAGGACCGCATCGGAGATCGCCTCGGGACCGTCAGGCAGCCAGCGGGCGGCGGTGCGATCGGTGGGAGCGATGGATCCGCCGCCGCCGCGGCGCCAGGTCTATGACCACCGCCGGGCCGTGCTCGGTTGGCTGGGAGCCGCGACCGAACCAGGGCCGCAGCGATCGCGGCACCCGGCCGGCGAAGTTGGGACGGCGGGCCCGGGCGCGCTCCAGCTCGCTCCGGGCCTCGTCGTCCGCAAGGGGCACCGCACAGCCGAGCACGTTGCGCTCCCGCCCGATCGTCACCCGCACGAGCGGGTGGGCGAGCACGTTGCGGTACCAATCGGTGGCCGGCCCCGAGCCCGCCGCGACCAGCAGGTGCCGGGAAGCGGGGTCCCAGCGCACGACGTGGAGGGCGGTGCGGACGGGTCGTCCCGTGGTGCGGCCCCGATGCTCCAGGAGCACGACCCGGTGGCCCAACAGCCAACCGAGGCCGAGGCGGTAGGCAAGCCACGGCGCCATCGCCCCATCACCGTACGGTGGGCGTCATCCGAGGTGGTGGATGGTGGCGGACGAGACGGCGAGGGACCCGC
>DASSDL010000126.1:0-7853 GCA_035697145.1 Acidimicrobiales bacterium | reverse complement strand
TGGACGACCGAGCTGCCGCCAACAACCTTCGGGTCACCATGGCGTACCTGCTTCGCGTGCTCGAGCCCTGGCGGTCGGCGCGTGAGCCGGCCTTCCACATCCGCATCGACGGCCAGACGGTCAGGCTCGTCACCAGCGACTGGCTGCGGATCGACGTCGACCGGTTCGACGAACACGTCGATCGCGCCGCCCGGGCCGAGGCCGACGGCACACCGTCGTTGGCGCTCGAGCACAACCTCGCCGCGGTCGCGCTCTACCGGGGCGCTGCGCACGAGGGCGTCGCCGACGCCGACTGGATCGCGCTCGAGCGCGAGCGCTTCCGAGGTCGCTTCGTGGCCGCGGCGACCCGGGCCGGCGAGTTACTCATTGCCCGGGGCGACGTGGGCGACGCCGAAGGCGTGGCCCGGCGTGCACTCGAGGTCGACCCGTGGGCCGAGGACGCGTACGCCGTACTGGTCTCTGTGGCACTGGCCCGCGGCGACCGCCGGGCCGCCCGCCGGACCCTCGACCGCGCGCTGGCCGCCCTGGCCGACATCGAGGTCGAGCCGTCCGAGGAGACCCACCGCCTCCGCCGCCGCGTCCGCAGCGAAGCGGGCGGGTCGAGCTGACGCCGGGGACCCGCTGCCCCGCTCAGTTCGTCGAGCCGGCCTCCGTGCTCCCGCCGGTGTCGAGCTGCGGGACCCGGTCGAGCAGATGTCCCACCGCGCGTGACACGGCGGCCAGGTCGATGGCGGAAACGAAGGTCGAATACGTCAGCCACGTGAGCGCCCAGCCGGGGTCGAGGACCCATGGTGGACGGTGCACCGGGCTGCGGCACAGGCCCAAACGGCGCAACTCAACCAGGGCAGGTATGTCGAAGAGGTCGAGCTTGCCGACGAACAACGTCCCCACGCAGTCCAGGCGTTCCTGCACGAACGCCGCCCTGATGAACGTGCTCACCGCCAGGAACCCCGACAGGTACACGCAGTCCTTCGTGAACGGGGCACCACCGGTGACCGGTCCGCCGCGGAAGATCCGCCGGGTGCTTTCGAAGGCCTGCTCGGGGCTGGGCGACTGATCCGAGAACCAGCGGAACAGCTCGACGAAGTCGGCCCCATCCATGACCATCTGAACCCCGAGGACCCGGTCGGCCAGGCGGCGGAACCTGTTGAGTTCGAGCGTGCCCGACACGAACTCGGCGAAGACGGCGAGACCTTCCTGGGTGCGGGTCGTCCCCGGGTGCCCGATGGCCAGGATCGGCAGGTCGGTCTGGTGCCGACCGTTCACCGCCGTCAACACGTGGATGAAGGCTTCGTGATTGAGCAGCTGCGCGGCGTCGCGAGCCGTGAACCGGGCACCGGCCCGCACCTTGATCCGGCTCGCCGTGGCCAGGGCGTTGGCCGACAGCTCGTCGACGACCTTGATGGCCGGCGCGTCGTCGGGGCCGAAGTGGGCGATCACCCCGGACGACAGGATGTCGGCTACCTCCTGGGCTGAGTGGTCGCGGGGGACCTCCAACGACAAGCCGACGCGATCGAGCCCGAGCAGGACCTCATGGACCCGCTGGGCGAGCTCGTAGGGCGTCGTCGGGTCATACCGCAATGGCGTGTGCGGCGTGCCGTAGAGGGCCCGGTTGTGCGTGAGGAACGATTCGGTGCCTCGAGCCGCCAGCATCCGAGCCGTGTGCTCGAGCGAGTTGGCGACCGACTCCAGCCAGTCGTCGATGAGCTCTCCCGGGTAGATCGACCGGCGGATCTCGCCGACGGCCTCGACGATCGGCCGGTCGTCGAAGCGCGGGTACTCGACGGACGGGAGCGCGTCGGCGCCCCCGGCGAGAAACTCCTCGCGGACCGAGGCCGGCCAGCGCAGCGCCGACAACACCCGCATCGGTTTGGCGATCTCGTGGAGTCGGTGGGCCACGGCCCGGTAGCGCTCGACTTCGGCATTCGCCGCCCGGCCCGCGGTGGCCTCCGCTCCCGGCGCTCCCGTCGAGCTCATGCCACCAGTGCCGGACCGCCGGCGCTGCTCACGCCGGTGGATTCGTGCGGGCTGAGGACCGGGCTGAGGACCATGTGCCCAGCGTGCTCGGCCACGGGGGCCGCCGCCTCACCCCGGCTGGATGAATCGAGGCGTCCGATGCAGCGCTGCCCGGCCTCGAGGCGCCGCCGGAGCCCGTACACGCCGGGACGTCGCCGCCGCGCGACGTATCGGCTGTACACGGGTTCCGGCGGGCGATCAGCTCGGTTCGATGTCGACCAGCTGCGTCAAGCGGAGCGAGTTGCCCGACACGTCGCGGAAGCCGGCGTCGATTCCGTAGGGCCGCTTCTCGGGGGTCTCGGTGAACTCGACCCCGCGGGCAACCATGTCCTCGTAGGCGGCTTGGCAGTCGTCGGTGCTGAGGAACACCGTGCTGGTGAAGCCCTTGGCGGTCAGCATGCGGACCTGCTCGGCGGTCTCCTCGTCCATCACCGGGGGGCCGGGTACGGCCATCAACACGATCGAGACGTCCGGCTGCCCCACCGGCCCCACGGTCAACCACCGGAAGCTCATCTCGGGCAGCGTCACGTCGGCGCGGACCTCCATGCCGACCTTGTCGGTATAGAACGCCAGGGCCTCGTCCTGGTCGTGCACCCACAGCTGTGCGTTCGCGATGCGCAGCATCGTGTCCTCCCGGTTGTGATCGACCCTCGTCGATCGAGGGATCCGTTCCCAACCAGACGGTACGGACCGCCGACTCAATCGTCTTCTCGAAACGTGCGGTGTCGGGGGCGGCCGTTGGCCCGCAACACGCACCCGGGCACCATCGCCCACGCCGCCGCCGGCGGGAAGCTGGCCCGGTAAGCGGTTGGGGTCTTCCCGAACATCCGCCCGAAGCTCGTGGTGAACGATCCGACGCTGGTCAACCCCACGGCGACGCATACGTCGGCCACCGACCAGTCGGTCGTGCGCAGCAGCGCAGCCGCCCGCTCCAGCCGCCGGGTGAGCAGGTACTGGTGCGGCGACTCGCCGAGCACACGGCGGAACTCACGGCTGAAATGCGCGGATGAAAGGTGTGCTGCCCGCGCCATGTCGGCCACCGTCAGCGCGTCGGCGTAGCGGCGATCGGCCAGGTCCCTGGCCCGCACCAGATGCCGGGCCGGCGGCTGATCGACCAGCACCGTGTACCTCCTCGCTCGTGGCCTGACGACGGGATCCGTTCCCGCTCATGATGCCGCCCGCAGCGCCGACCCGCGACGGCTGATGATCAATCCGGTCGTGCGTCGATCGCTCAGAGCAGGCCGAGCTCGTTGAGGCGATTGAGCGCCTCGATGCGGTTCCGGGCTCCGAGCTTGGTGAGTGCGCTCTGTACGTAGGTCTTCACGGTGTTGCGGGTGAGCCCGAGTGCCAGCGCGATCTCGGGGTTGGTCTCGCCCATGGAGATGTGCCGGAGGATGTCGTATTCCCGCCGCGTGAGGGCGTACCGCCGCAAGTTGCGGCTGAGCTGTTGGCTCATCTCCGCGGGGCGGGGGTTCGTGCCGGATCCCGTCGGGAGGGGCTCGCCGGTGGCGACACGGCGGATGGTGTCGACGAGGTCCGCTCGGTCGGCGTCCTTGAGCACGACGGCCTGAGCGCCGGCAGCGAGCGCGGGCTCGACCGCGGCGTGGTCGGGATAGGCCGTGAACAGGACGATCTTCGCACCGGCTGCGACTCTCTGGATGCCATGGATCACTTCGGGGCCGAGCATGTCGGGGAGGCGGAGATCGAGCAGCACCACGTCGGGCTGGGTCTGGCCGGCGAGGGTGACGGCCTCGCGTCCGGTGCGGGCATAGGCGGCGAGCGCGATCCACGGCGTGCTGTCCACCAGGTGACGTACCCCCTCGAGCACGATCGGGTGGTCGTCCACGACGAGCACGCTGATCGTGCGGCTCATCGCGCTCACGCCGGGACCCAGGCTCGCACGGTGACGCCGCCGTCGTCGTTCCTGCCGATGGTGAGATAGCCCCCGACCCGGCCGAGCCGATCGGTGGCGGCGGCGAGGCCCAAACCCGCAGGATCGCCCCCGGCAGCGGGGGGGCCAACGCCGTCGTCGTACACCGCCACGGTGACGCCGTCGCGTGTGCGGAAGGCGCTGACCAGCACCGAGCTGGCCTGGGCGTGCTTCTCGACGTTGAGGAGCGCCTCCCGGACGGCGCCGGCCAGGGCGCCGGCGCGGGACGCATGGAGCGGTGGCAGGTCGTCGAGCATCAGCAACCGGGTGGGGATGTTGCTGCGCTCCTCGAAGCTGCGGCAGTCGGCACGCAGCGCCACCCCGAGCGCGACCGCATCGGGGGGCGCGTTCAGGGCCTGGAGCGACTCGCGAAACACGGCGGCCGCCTCGGCGGCCTGCCGCTCGATGGTCTCGAGCCGAGCCCGGACGTCGGGATGATCGGCCAGATCGTCGCCGAGCTTCTGGACACCCGCCCCGATCGTGAACAGCATCGCTCCGACGGTGTCGTGGAGCTGCACGGCCAGCCGCCGGCGCTCCTCGTGAACCGCGACCTCGGCACTATGGCGGGCGCGCTCGGCGACCACCGCGGCGTTGGCCGCGCGGGCCGCCGCCACCTCCAGCGCATCGACCGTGAGATCGCCGTAGCGGGTCTCGGCACGGTGGGCGGCATACAGGACCCCGAGCCAGCGTCCCGCGTGGACGAGCGGGACCCCGACCATTCCCTTGACGCCTTCGCGGTGGGCCTGCGTGCTGAAGGGCCGGGTGAGGTCGGCGGCGACCGGATAGTTGGCCACCCACTGCGGCCGCCCCGTCTGCATCACGTGCCCGCCGAGCCCGACGCCCGGCGGGACGACCAGGCCTTCGACGACGTCGGTCTGCGTCCGCACGGCATGGCCCAGCACGATGCTGCCCGCGGGGTCGAGCTCGCCGATCCAGGCGACGTCGATGCCGATCTCGTCGGGCAGGCGTTCGAGGATCGAACGGAAGGCGGTGCGCCGGTCGAGCAGGCTGAGGACCTGGGCGTAGTCCTCGTCCAGCTCCAGCAGCCCGTCGGCGGTCGCCCAGGCCGGGACTCGACGGCGTCGGGCCATCAGCCTCATGCTACGAGGTTCCGCGTATAGGTCACGCTGGCTCGACCTCGGCGGCTGCGCCGCCGAGAGCCAAACGAGGTTGCTCTCCGCTCTTGGCGCCTTCGGCGCCGGGCCGCTCGGGCCACGGCCTCGCCTGTCGGCTCGCCCTCTACGCCTGGCCTGCGGACGCCCACATGGCCATGGTGCGCCGGCGCGGCCGCCGCGGACACCTCCCGTTGACCGTCTCCGGTCGGAGACTCCCCCGAAGGGAGGTCTCCACCGGCAGCTACCGTGACGCCGGTCACCTCCGCATCCTGGCCGGCGTGTTGTCGGTGAGGGGTCTCCAGGTCAGCTATGGCGGCGCGGTCCGTGCGGTCCGCGGTGTCTCGGTGGAGGTGCCGGACTGCGGTGTCGTCGCCGTGCTGGGGAGCAACGGCGCCGGCAAGTCGACGCTGCTGCGGGCGGTGTCGGGCAGCCTGCGCGGCGTCGGCGGTGCAATCGATGCCGGCACGATCGACTTCGACGGGAAGCGGCTGAACGGCCGCTCGCCGGCGGCCATCGTGGGCGAGGGTCTGGTGCAGGTCCCCGAGGGACGACAGGTGTTCGCCCGGCTGACCGTGGACGAGAACCTCCGCATCGGCGGGTTCAGCCGCAAGGACCGCGCGGCCAAGGCCAGGACGCGGCTGCGGGTCCACGAGCTGTTCCCGATCCTGCACGACCGCCGTCACGAGCGCGCCGGCCTGCTCTCCGGGGGCCAGCAGCAGATGCTGGCGATCGGGCGGGCGCTGATGGCATCGCCGCGGCTGCTGCTGCTCGACGAACCATCCTTGGGGCTCGCACCTCAGGTCGTCACCCAGATCGGCCACGTCGTCCGGGCCATCAACGAGCAAGGCACTGCGGTGCTCCTCGTCGAGCAGAACGCCACCATGGCGCTGCGGGTGGCCGCCCACGCCGTGGTGCTGACGGTGGGCCGGGTGTCGCTGAGCGGAACGGCCACGGACCTGGCCCGCGACGAGCGGGTCCGCAGTCTGTACCTGGGCACCGCCGAGTCGCCCACCCGGGTCGACGGCGCGCTGGCCGGTGTTCGAGGTGACAGGAACCTGGGCCGGTGGGTCCGATGAACCCGGTCGCCGCCGGCGGTGACACCGCGACTGTCGGACTCGAGATCGCGTCGCTGACCGTCCGGTTCGCCGGAGTCACTGCCCTCGACCAGGTGTCGCTCCGGGTGGCACCGGCCTCGATCCACGCGGTCATCGGGCCCAACGGGGCCGGCAAATCCACGCTGTTCAACGTCGTGTGCGGCGTCTATCGGCCCGAGCACGGCTCCGTGCGGTTCGCAGGCCGCGAGCTGGTCGGACGGCGGCCGTACGAGATCGCCGGCCTCGGCGTGGCCCGGGCCTTCCAGAACATCGCCCTGTACCCGCACTCGACGGTCGAGGACAACCTGCTGCTCGGCCGGCACCATCTGACCCGATCCGGCTTCGTCGCCTGCGGGCTGCGGCTCCCGTCGGCCCGCCGCGAAGAGGCCCGCCACCGGGCGCGGGTGGAGGAGATCGCCGAGTTCCTCGGGATCTGGCACCTGCTGAGCGTGCCGGCCGGGGAGCTTGCCCAGGGCGACCAGAAGAAGGTCGACATCGCCCGGGCGCTGTGCGTCGAGCCGTCGCTGCTGCTGCTCGACGAACCGGTCGCCGGCATGAGCGCCCACGAGACCCACGAGGTGGGCCGGCTCATCCGTGACATCCGGGCTGCGTTCGAGATCCCCGTCCTGCTCGTCGAGCACGACATGGGGCTGGTGATGGAGGTCGCCGATCGGGTGACGGTCCTGGACTTCGGCCGGGTGATCGGGGATGGCACGCCCCTCCAGATGCAGAACGACCCCGACGTCGTCCGCGCCTACCTCGGGAGCGGCGAAGACCAACCCGCGATCGGAGTGCACTGATGGAAAAGCTCCTGCAGTTGTTGTTCAGCGGGGTGGCGCTGGGCGCGGTCTACGCCCTGCTCGCCCTGGGGTTCGTGGTCGTCTTCAAGGCGACCCAGGTGGTCAACTTCGCCCACGCCGGGCTGCTGATGGTGGGCACCTACTGCGTGGCGCGCTTCCGCACCGTCGACGGGTACCCGTTCCTGCTGGCGGTGCTGCTCGGCGTCGCCGTCGCCGTGGTGGTGGCGTTGCTGGTGGAGCGGGTGTTCGTGCGCCCGGTGGTGCGGCGCTCGGTCGTCGCCGTCGCCATCATGACGATCGGCATCGACGTGGTGCTGCAGACCGAGATCACCCGCCGTCTCGGCATCGACATCGTGCCGGTGGGCGACCCGTGGGGAAGCGCAACGGTCGACGTCTTCGGTATCACCGTCCCCCAGACGCGTGTTGCCGCCCTGCTGGTGGCGCTGGTGGTGCTCGGTGGCTTCTTCGCGTGGTCCCGGTTCTCGGACTGGGGGATCGCCATGCGGGCGAGCGCCGAGAACCACCACACCGCCGAGCTGATGGGGGTGCGGCTCGGGCGGGTCTCGGCGATGGTGTGGCTCATCGCCGCGGTGCTAGCGGTGCTGGCCGGGGTGTTCCTCGCCGCGTTCCCCGCCCCCGGCGTGTCGCCGACGACCTCCTCGGCGGCGCTGCGGGCATTCCCCGCCGCCATCCTCGGCGGCCTCGACTCCACGGGCGGCGCCCTGGTGGGCGGCCTGCTCATCGGGCTCGCCGAGACCCTGACCCTGGGCTACCAGGACCAGCTCTCGTTTCTCGGGCAGGGCTTTTCCAGCGTCATGCCCTACGTCGTGATGGTCGGCGTGCTGCTCGTCCGCCCCACCGGCCTGTTCGGAGCGACGGAGGCGACCCGTGTCTGACG
>DASSDL010000125.1:0-2616 GCA_035697145.1 Acidimicrobiales bacterium | reverse complement strand
ACCTCGCTGCCCGAGGAGTTACATGCACCCCGGTCAGCCGGCCGTCTCCCACAGGCCGAGCGTGTTGCCCTCGGTGTCCTTGAAGTAGGCGTACGCGCCCATCCCGGGGATCTCCTGCCTGGGCCGGACGACGCTGCCCCCGGCCTCCTCGATCCGCTTCAGGGCCTCGTCGATGGAGTGGACATCGATCGTGAGCACCGGGGACGGGGTGTCGGCCGAACGCCGCATCATGCCGCCGTTGATCGCACCCGGCTCCGTCGGCATCTGCTGCTCGTCGACCGCGACCGTCCGGACGATGGTGTAGTCCATGCCCTCCATGTCCTGTAGCTCCCATCCGAAGATGGAGCCGTAGAACCCCTTGGCCCGCCCCACGTCGTCCGCCGGGATCTCGAAGTGCACCAGCTTGTCCACGTCAGGCCTCCTTCCCGACGACGGATCCGCCGCCCTCACCTTCCTACCCGCTCTGAGGGCGGAGGCAACCATCCGGAAGCGGGCCGCTCCAGCGCCTCGCTAGGATCCGCTCGTGATCGGTCGGTCGATGAAGGGTTCGATCGTCCGCGTTGGCAACCAACGGAAGGAGGAAGCCCGAATGCGATTGACGCTGACGATGTTCGTGACCCTGGACGGGGTCATGCAGGCCCCGGGCGGACCGGACGAGGATCCGAGCGGGGGGTTCGACCGTGGCGGGTGGGTGGTCCCATACATGGACGACGACATGTTGCAGGCGATGGCCGGCTGGTTCGCCGAGGCCGACGCGTTTCTGCTTGGGCGCCGGACGTATGAGATCTTCGCCGCCTCTTGGCCGAAGGTGACCGACCCGGATGACCCGATCGCGAGTCGACTCAACCGTCTGCCCAAGTACGTGGCGTCGCGGACGCTCAAGGACGTCTCCTGGGAAGGCTCGAAGTTGCTCAAGGGCGATCTCGCGACCGAGGTCGCCGAGCTCAAACGTCGGCCCGGGCGGGAGCTGCAGGTGCACGGCAGCGGCGGCCTGGCGCAGACGCTGATGGGGCACGACCTCATCGACGAATATCGGCTCTTGACCTATCCGGTGGTGCTCGGCAAGGGCAGGCGGTTGTTCGCCGACGGCGCGAAGCCCACCGCGCTCAACGTCATCGACCACAAGTCCACGAGCACCGGCGTGAGTATCGACGTCTACACACCCGCAGGCGAGCCCACCTATGGGGCAGTAGGCGCCGAGATCGACTCGTGACGTTCCTCAATCTGAGCCTCGGGAGGCCGGTCGTTCGAGCGGCGGAGACCATCACCGGCGATCTGGGGGTCGTCGGGGCGCGGTTCATCGTGGCGGGCGGTCCGTCGGAGGGGCGGTTCTCGCTGGTCGAGCACCCGATCGTGCCGCGTGGCCTGGCCGCTCCCGTCCACGTCCACCGGCGCGAGGACGAGTTCTCGTTTGTGCTCGAGGGCCGCTGGGGGTTCCAGCTCGAGTCGAACGTCGTCTACGCGGAGCCGGGTGATCTCGTCTACAAGCCTCGCGACGTGTGGCACACGTTCTGGAACGCCACCGACGAGCCGGCACGCCTGCTGGAGATCATCTCGCCTGCCGGCTTCGAGCAGCTCTTCGTCGAGCTCGACGACCTTCTGCGAACCGACCCGGGCAACCTCGAGGCCGCCGCGGCCTTGGGAGCGAAGTATGGCGTCGAGAGCGATCCAGAGGCGACCGCGCGAGTCGCCGCCGAGCATGGCCTGATCGAGTCGTTGCCGTAGGCTCACCGAGTCTCGGCGAAGAACGCCGCGATGTCGCCGGCCAGGAGCTCGGGCTCTTCCACCGGAGCGAAGTGACCGCTGCGAGGCATCGGCGTCCAGCGGCGGACGTTGTAGAGCCGCTCCACCCACTCACGGGGCGGCTCGCCCTCGAAGGTGAACTGGCGGGTGAAGCCCGCGATGGCGGTCGGCACCGTGACGCGATCCGCCGGTCCGAATCGGTCCAGGAGCGCTACTTCTCTCCGATCCACGCGGTGAGCCCGCCGGTGTCCGATCTGACCAGCGAGAACAGCACTCGTCAGAAGAGGGCAGACGGTCGGCACATACCTCCTAAACAGCAGGTTGCCCGTTCGAGTCGGGCTCGCATTGGCGCGCTGCGCCGCCACGCCGCATCCCACCAGCTGAGCTGCGTCTGGTATGGTTGAGCTGCATACCATGCAAGCGCGCGGCCGCTCCGGAGATCCGGGCGGCCGTCCCGGTCTCTTCGGTAATCAGCGGTCCTGATGAACGCCTCTGACGCCGCCGCGCTCCACGAACGCACCAAGCACACCTGGCAGCGCCTGCGCGCCAACTCCCGCGGCCTGGACTGGGCCAACCACCCCTTCCCGTTCAAGCACTACCCCGACCTGGAGCCGCTGCCGCTGCCGCGCCAGCTGTCAGAGAGCGGCGTGCCCGCCACCCAGGTGCTGTCCGGCCAGGTGTCGGTGTCGGCGCCGGCGTCGCCGCTTGACCTGGCCGGCCTGGCACGGCTGCTGTTCTTTGCCGCCGGCGTGACCCGGATCCTGCACGGGGTGCTGTTCCGCGCGGCACCCTCGGCCGGCGCCCTGTACCCGACCGAGCTGTACGCCGTCTGCGGCCCCCTTGCCGACCTGCCCGCCGGGGTGTACCACTTCG